>NZ_JBHTCG010000030.1:0-114105 GCF_042665155.1 Sphaerisporangium rhizosphaerae
GCCGGCAGACCCGCCCCACGCCGGCCCAACGCCGCCGCATCGAACCGAGCCGGCACCACCAACGGCCGCCCCGCCACCACAGCCGCATCCAGCAGAGCCAACCCCTGACCCGCGGTCAACCCCACCAGCCCGGCAGACCGCATCCGCGCCTCATCACGCACACCGATCCGACCCGCCATCCCCCGTTCCTCCACCCACGGCCCCCACGCCAGCGACACCCCCGGCAAACCAGCCGCCACCCGACCCACAACCAACGCATCCACCGCCGCATTGGCCGCCGCATAATTCCCCTGCCCGGCCCCATCCACCACCCCGGCCAGCGAAGAAAACACCACAAACCGCGCCAGACCCCCACCACGCGTCAACTCATCCAAATACCACGCCGCATCCACCTTCGGCCGCAGCACCGCCTCCACCCGACCAGCAGACAACGACGACACCACCCCGTCATCCACCACCCCCGCCGCATGCACCACCGCACACAACGGCCACACCTCACCTATCCCACCCAGCAGCGCGCTGATGGCGTCCCGATCAGCCACATCACACGCGGCGACGGTGACCTCGGCACCCAACTCGGTCAGCTCATCACGCAACTCGACCGCCCCAGGAGCATCCAGACCCCGCCGCGAGACCAGCAACAGATGCCGCACCCCATGCACGACCACCAAATGCCGCGCCACCAACGCACCCAACCCACCGGTACCACCAGTGACCAACGTCGTCCCATCAACCGGCCAGGCCGCCACCGGCTTTTCACCGGCATCCTCACCATCCACCCGGCCGACCTCGCCGGGCGATGAGACTCCACCCTCCGGGTCGACAGAGTCCACATGCGACAACCGCGGCACCCACAACCCGCCGCCGCGCACCGCCACCTCCGGCTCACCACAAGCCAGTGCAGCACGCACACCACCCGCGAAGCCGTCCTCACCACCATCGACGGCGGCCGGCACGGCACTCGCCGACGCCCCATCAGAACCGAGAGCGGCCCGCACGCCTTCCAGCGAACCCTCACCCGGCTCCAGATCGACCAACGTGATCCGGCCCGGCTCCTCCGACTGAGCGGCCCGCACCAGCCCCCACACCGCAGCCTGCGCCGGATCCGGAACCTCCCCATCGGCCACGACCACCGCACCCCGAGTCACCACCACTGCCGGCCGCGCGTCCGCCTCGGCCAACCAGCCGTGCAAGGCGGCCAGGACCGTACGCAGAGCGGTCCGTACTCGCTCGACCACATCACCAACGCCCTGGGCTCCGTCAGCAACGTCTGTGGGATCGATGACGAGCATGTCGCCGGTGGCCACCGCACCGAGGGGGGCCGACGCCGGCTCCAACTGCCGCCACGCCACTTCGAACACGGAAGGACGGTCGGTGACGGCGGCTCCACCCGATTGCGGGCGGCCCGGGGGGAACAGCCAGTAATGCCGCCGCTGGAAGGGGTAGGTGGGCAGATCCAGGTCACCAATACGGGCCCCGGCCGGTCCGGTCGTTCCGGTTCCGGTGGTCCAGGACGGCCAGGCGGTCCAGTCCACGCCGGTGCCACAGGTCCATGCCTGGCCCAGTCCGGCGACCAGTTGAGCGGTCTCGTCCCGGTCGCGGCGCAGCAACGCCACCACCGCGGGCTCACCGCCGTCGTAGCCGATCCCGCGCCCGCCATCAGCACCGCGGACCTCGGCATGGTCGCCGTCCCCGCCACCGGATTCGTCGAGGTGCCGGTCACCGGCGTTGTCGTGGTGGGCGAGGGTCTGCTCGATCATGGGCGCCAGCTGGGCGTCCGGGCCCGCCTCGATGAAGCAGCCGACCCCCTGCCCGCGCAGCGTGGTGACCACATCGGCGAACCGCACCGGGCGGTGCACATGCTCCACCCAGTAGCCGGGCTCGGTGATCTGCGACCCGGCCGGCTGGCCACTCACCCCCGACACCAGCGCCACAGTCGGCGAATGGAACACAAGCGACGCCGCCACCGCGGCGAACTCCTCCAGCATCGGCTCCATCAACGGCGAATGGAACGCATGCGACACCCGCAACCGCCGGGTGCGATACCCCTGGTTCCGCGCCCATTCCACGACCTGTTCCACCTGATCGCCGGCGCCGGAGACCACCACCGAGCCGGGTGCGTTGATCGCCGCCACGGCCACCCGGCCGTGGCCGGCCAGGACCGAGACGATCTGCTCTTCACCGCAGCCGATCGCCGCCATCGCACCACCGGACGGCAACCCCTGCATCAACCGGCCACGAGCAGCCACCAACCGGCACGCGTCCGCCAACTCCAACACCCCGGCCACATGCGCCGCGGTGATCTCCCCCAGCGAATGCCCGGCCACATAGTCGGGCCGCACCCCGAACGACTCCAACAGCCGGAACAACGCCGTCTCCACCACGAACAACCCGGCCTGAGCGAACACCGTCTGATCCAGCACCCCACCAGCAGGCTCAGAACCAGACCCAGTACCGGTCTGACCGGTCTGACCGGTGTGGCCGCCCTGGCCGAGGATGATCTCCCGCAGGCTCACGCCACCGGCCAGGCCGCTCACCACGCCGGCACCGTCGGCGGCGGTGAGCTCGGCCTCCAGCAGCGCGCAGGCCTCATCGAAAGCGCGGGCGAACACCGGGAAGGCCGCATACAACTCCCGGCCCATCCCAAGCCGCTGAGCACCCTGACCGGAGAACACCACCGCCACCCGGCCCGACCGCACCCGACCCACCACCGAGGACGGCTCCAACTCCCCGGCCGCCAGCGCCCGCAGCCGGGCCAGCAGACCCTCGCGGTCCGCCGTCGCGACCGGCACCACCACTCGATGCTCCAGGCCGGCCCTTCGGGTCAACCCGACGGCCACATCGAGCACATCGGCCTCGTCGTGCTCGGCCATGAACCCGGCCAGCCGACCGGCCTGCGCCCGCAGCGCCGCCTCGCTCTTGGCCGACACCACCACAGGCACCACAGGCACCGACGGCGCCGGCGCGGCTGTGCCTTCCGTTCCAGCCGGAACGGGCGACCTCTCCCCGGCCAACGATCCTTCGACGGCAGGCGCGGCGGTGCCGAGGGCCGACGGCTCCTCGACGGGCGGCTCTTCCAGGATCACGTGCGCGTTGGTGCCGCTGAAGCCGAACGACGACACCCCCGCCCGGCGCGGCCGGCCCTCGACCCGCGGCCACCGCCGGGCCTCGGTCAGCAGCTCCACCGCCCCACCGGACCAGTCCACCTTCGATGAGGGCGCGTCCACGTGCAACGTCCTGGGCAACAACCCGTGCCGCATCGCCAGGACCATCTTGATCACACCGGCCACCCCGGCCGCCGCCTGGGTATGCCCAAGGTTGGACTTCACCGACCCCAGCCACAACGGCGACCGCCGACCCCGGCCATAGGCGGCCAGCAACGCCTGCGCCTCGATCGGATCGCCCAGCGCCGTCCCCGTACCGTGCGCTTCGACCACATCCACATCCGCGGCCATCAACCCGGCGGCCGCCAGCGCCTGCAGGATCACCCGCTCCTGGGAGGGACCATTCGGCGCCGTCAACCCGTTGGAGGCGCCGTCCTGGTTCACCGCCGAACCACGCAACACCGCCAGCACCCGATGCCCACGACGACGCGCCTCCGACAGCCGCTCCACCACCAGCACGCCGACGCCCTCGCCCCAGGCGGTGCCGTCCGCGGCGTCGGCGAACGCCTTCACCCGTGCGTCCGGGGCCAGCCCCCGCTGCCGGGCGAACTCGGTGAACGTCTCCGGCGTGGCCATCACCGTGACCCCACCGACCAGCGCCAGGTCACACTCCCCCGTACGCAGCGCCTGCGCCGCCAGGTGCAACGCCACCAGCGACGACGAGCACGCCGTGTCCACCGACACCGCCGGCCCCTCCAGGCCGAACGCGTACGCCACCCGCCCGGACACCACACTGCCGTGCGATCCGGTGCTGAGCAGGCCCTCGGCCTCGGGCACATCCCGGCCGTAGCCGATCGCGTAGTCCGGGGCCATCACCCCGACATAGACCCCGGTGCGGCTGCGCCGCAGGCCGGACGGGTCGACGCCGGCGTGCTCCAGTGCCTCCCAGGAGGTCTCCAGGATGAGCCGTTGCTGCGGGTCGGTGGCGGTCGCCTCGCGCGGGCTCATCCCGAAGAAGTCGGCGTCGAACCGGCCGGAGCCTTCCAGGAACCCGCCGCGGTTCACGTAGCTGGTTCCGGGGCGGATCAGCTCCGGATCGTAGAGCGCGTCCAGATCCCAGCCCCGGTCGGTGGGGAAGCCGGAGATGCCTTCCCGCTCCGCGGCCACCAGGGTCCACAGCTCCTCCGGGGTGGTCACCCCGCCCGGGTAACGGCAGGCCATGCCGACGATCGCTATCGGTTCCCGGGCTCGCTCCGTCACATCGCGGAGCTGCCGCCGGGTTTCCTGGAGATCCGCGGTGGCCCTGCGCAGGTAGTCACGCAGCCGGTCGTCGCCAGACATGAGTCATCTCCCCCGTTCAGGGCGTCCCGTCCGGGCCGCCCAGTTCGCTGTCCAGCACCGCGAACAGTTCCTCGTCGGTCGCCGCGGCGAGATCCCGCGGCCGGTCGCGTGAAGCTCCGTTGCCGTCGGCACGGTGGTGCGCCTCCCGCCAGCGGCGTGCCAGCGCCTCCAGACGGGCCGCCACCGCCTCCACATCGGCCTGCCCGGGCGGAGTCTCGGCGAGCGGCTCGGCCATCGTGGCCTCCAGCCGTTCGAGTTCGTCGAGTACGGCGCGCGCCGGGTCGGCGTGCTCCGGGTCGAGTTCCTCGAGGAGGTACTGCACCAGTGCCTCCGGGTTGGGGTGGTCGAAGACCAGCGTGGCCGGCAATCGCACCCCGGCGGCGTCGGCCAGCCGGTTCCGCAGTTCCACCGCGGTCAGCGAGTCGAAGCCCAGCTCGGCGAAGGCCCGCTCCGCCGCGATCGCGTCGACGCCGGCGTGCCCGAGCACCGCGGCCACGTGCGAGCGGACCAGGTCGAGGAGGATGCGGCGCTGTTCGGCCGGGAGCAGCCCCGTCAGCCTCTCGGTCAGCGACTCCTCGGTCGCGGGCGTGTCGGCCGCGGCCCGCCGCCGCGCCGGCGCGGCCACCAGGCCACGCAGCATCGGCGGCACCGGGTGGCCGGACAGCGCGTCCGCGTCCAGGTCCGCGGCGAGCACCACCGGGGCGTCCCCGGAGATGGCGGCGTCGAAGCGGCGCAGTCCGGTCTCGGTGTCGAGTTCGCGCAGCCCGGTCGCGGCCAGCCGCGCCGACTCACCGATGCCCACGTGGGCGGTCATCGCGCTGCGTTCCGCCCACAGCCCCCAGGCCAGCGAGTGCCCGGGCAGGCCGAGATGGCGCCGATGCTGGGCGAGCGCGTCCAGGAAGGCGTTCCCGGCGGCATAGTTGCCCTGCCCCGGCGAGCCGAGCAGCCCGGCGGCCGAGGAGAACATGACGAACAGGGCCAGGTCGTGCCTTCGGGTGAGGTCGTGGAGGTGCCAGGCGCTGTCGGCCTTGGGACGCAGCACGGCGGTGAGCCGGTCGGGGGTGAGCGAGGCGATCGTGGCGTCGTCGAGGACGCCGGCCGCGTGCACCACCCCGGTCAGCGGATGCGCCGCCGGGATGCCGTCGAGCAGCGCGGCGAGGGCGTCCCGGTCGGCCACGTCGCAGGACTCGACCCGCGTCGAGGCGCCCAGCTCGGCCAGCTCGTCGCGGAGCTCGGCGGCGCCGGGTGCGTCGGCGCCGCGGCGGGTGACCAGCAGCAGGTGCCGCGCGCCGTGCCGGGTCACCAGGTGGCGGGCGACGTGCCCGGCGAGGACGCCGGTGCCGCCGGTGATCAGGACGGTGCCGTCCGGGTCGAGCTCCCGTGGCACGGTCAGCGCGAGCTTGCCGACATGGCGTGCCTGCTGGAGGTGCCGGAAGGCGTCCTTGGCGCGCCGGGCGTCCCAGATGGTGACGGGGGCCGGTCGCAGCACGTCGTGTCGGTACAGCCGCAGCACCTCGGCGAGGATCTCCTGGACACGCTCCGGGGTGCCCGCCGGGTGCTCGGTGCGCGACTGGGCCACCATGTCGTAGGCGCGGTAGACGACCCCCGGATGGGTGTCGGCCACCTCTTCCGCCCGCCGGATGTCGGTCTTGCCCATCTCCAGGAAGTGGCCGCCGCGGGGCAGCAGCTCCAGCGAGGCGTCGACGAACTCCCTGGCCAGCGAGTTGAGCACCACGTCCATCCCCGCGCCGCCGGTGGCGGCCAGGAACTTCTCCCGGAAGCCGAGGTCTCTGGAGGAGGCGAGGTGGGCCTCGTCCAGGCCGAGCGCGCGCAGCACGGGCCACTTGGCGGGCGACGCGGTCGCGTAGACCTCCGCGCCCAGGTGCCGGGCGAGCTGGATCGCGGCGATGCCGACTCCGCCCGCGCCCGCGTGCACCAGCACCCGATCCCCCGGGCCCACGCCGGCCAGGTCGACCAGGCCGTAGTAGGCGGTGAGGTTGACGATCGGCAGCACCGCGGCCGCGGCGAACGACCAGTCGTCGGTGATCGGGACGAGCAGCCGCCGGTCGGTGATGGCCACGGTGCCGGCGCCGCCGTCGACCAGGCCGGTCACCCGGTCGCCCGGCCGCAGGTCGGTGACGGCGGAACCGACCTCCAGCACCACCCCGGCGGCCTCGCCGATCAGGCCGTCGTCCTCCTCGGTGATCATGTCGAGGGCGACCACCAGATCGTGGAAGTTGATCCCCGCGACGCGGGGCGCCAGCCGTACCTCGGTGGGCGCCAGCGGGCGGGTCGCCTCAGGCGCCGGTAGCAGCGCGAGGTTGGACAGCGTGCCCTTGCCGGTGGTGGCCAGCCGCCACGGCCCGGCAGGGGGGACGAGCGCGTCGGCGTCCCGCGCCAGCCGCGGCGCGTGAACCGTGCCGGCGCGCAGGGCCAGCTCCGGTTCGCCCGCTTCGATCGCCGCCCGCACCGCCGCCCACGGCGGGTCCTGCTCATCGGTGTCGAGCAGGACGAACCAGTCGGGATGTTCCGCCTGCGCGGCACGCACCAGGCCGGCGGCCGCCGCGTGTGCCGGATCGGCGTCCTCTCCTGGGAGGACCGCCGCCGCGCGCCGCACAACCACGGCCAGCCGGGCGCCGTCCGGACGGTCGCCGGACAGCCATCCGCGCAGCGCGGCCAGGGTGGCCCCGGTGGCCGCGTGAGCGGCGGCGGCCGGGTCCTCGCCACCGTCGCGGGGCACGTGGAACACCTCGAGGCCCGGGATCGCGGCCCCGGCGGACTCCTGCCCGTGCGAGGCGGCGAGGTGCGCCGTGGCCGCACCGTTGGCAGATCCCGCACCATTGGCCGACCCCGCACCGTTAGTCGATCCCGCGCCGTTGGCCGACCCGGCGCCGTTGGCCGACCCGGCACCGTTGGCCGACCCGGCACCGTTGGCGAGCGGCTGGGCCATCGGGGCCGGGACCGTCGGCGGGGACACCGGGGGCAGCGGCGTCCAGGTGAGCCGCGGTGGCAGAACGTTCGCCGCCGCCGCGTGAGCCAGCTCGCCATCGGTCACCGGGCGCACCACCAGGGCCTCCACCGAGGCCATCGGGATCCCTCCGGGGTCGGCCAGCTCGATGGTGAAGCGGTCCGTCGTCCCCGGGCCCGATCCGTTCCGTCCATGGTCGAGCCCGTCGGCACCGGGCCGGTCGACGACGCCGCGCAGCCGTACCCGTGCCGCGGTGGCGCCCGTGGAGCGCAGCCGGACGCCGCGCCAGGTGAACGGCAGCCGGGGCGCGCCGGAGGCATCGCCGTCGAGGAGTCCCGCGGTGTGCAGCGCGGCGTCCAGCAACGCCGGGTGGATCCCGAACCGGTCCGCCTCGCCGGCGACCGGCTCGGCCAGAGCGACCTCGGCGAAGATCTCGTCGCCGCGGCGCCAGGCACAGCGCAGCCCGCGGAACGCCGGCCCGTAGCCGTACCCGCCGGCGGCCATGGTCTCGTACAGTTCCCCGACGTCCATCTGCCGCGCGTCCGCCGGCGGCCAGGCCGCGCCGGGCGGCTGCGGGGCGGGCGGCTCCGCGTCGGTGGCCATCGCCAGGGTGCCGATGGCGTGCCTGGTCCACGCGGGGGTCGGTGCGGCGCCGGCCGTGTCCGCCGACACCGGCGCGGCGGACACGGTGATCTGCCGGTGTCCGTCCTCGGCGGCGCCGACCACCACGCGCACCCGGGTCGCGCCGTCGTCGGGCAGCACCAGGGGGCGTTCCAGGATCAGCTCTTCCAGCATGTCGCAGCCGGCCCTGTCGGCGGCGTGCAACGCCATCTCCACCAGCGCGGCGCCGGGCACCACGATCCGGCCGGCGACCCGGTGGTCGGCGAGCCACGGCTGACCCGCGATGGACAGCCGGCCGAAGAAGACCAGCCCGTCACCGTCCGGCGCGTCCAGCACCGCGGCGAGCAGCGGATGGTCGGCGGAGTCCAGGCCGGCGGCGCTCAGGCCGGCCGTTCCACCCGGGGTGGCGGGCTTCCAGTACCTGTCGTGCTGGAAGGGGTAGGCGGGCAGTTCCACGCGCCGCCGCGCGATCGGCAGGACCTTCGGCCAGTCCACCGGCACTCCGCGCAGCCACGCCTCGGCCAGCGCCGTGGTGAACCGGCCGCCCTCGTCGCGGCGCAGCGTGCCCAGCGCGGCCACGTCCACGCCGTCCGCGGCGGCGGTCTCCTCGATCGCCGGAGTGAGCATCGGATGGGGGCTCATCTCCAGGAACAGCCGACGGCCCCGGGCCAGCAGCGCCCGGGTGGTCTCCGCGAACCGCACGGTCCGCCGCAGGTTCGTGTACCAGTACTCGGCGTCGAGCCCGGCGGTGTCCACCTCGGCCGCGGTCACGGTGGAGTAGAAGGGCACCCGGGCTGTCCGCGGGCGCAGCGCAGCGAGTTCGCGCAGCAGCGGTTCGCGCAGCACTTCCACCTGCGTGCCGTGCGAGGCGTAGTCCACGGCCAGCCGCTTGACGCGGGTGCCGTCCGCCCGCAGCCGGGCCTCCAGCGCGTCCAGCGCCGCGGCGTCGCCGGCCAGCACCACCGAGCCTGGCCCGTTCACCACGGCCACCGACACCGCGTCGCCGTACCCGGCGAGCACCTCGGTCATCCGTTCGGCGGGCAGCGCCACCGACATCATGCCGCTGCTTCGGCCGGACAGGCGCTCGGCGACCGCGCGAGCGCGGGTCACCACGACCCGCGCCCCGTCGGCCAGTGTCAGCGCCCCGGCCACACAGGCGGCGGCGATCTCTCCCTGCGAGTGGCCGACCACCGCGGCCGGCTCGACCCCGGCCGCGCGCCAGGTCTCCGCCAGCGCCACCATGACCGCCCAGAGAACCGGCTGGACCACGTCGACCCGGTCGAGCATCCGGGCGTCGCGCAGCGCCTCGCGCACCCGCCAGTCCACCAGCGCCTCGATCTCCGCGGCGCAGCGCTCCAGGGCCGCGGCGAACGCGGGCGAGGAGTCCAGCAGCTCGATCGCCATGCCGGGCCACTGACCGCCCTGCCCGGGGAAGACGAACACCGGCTGGTCGGCGCCGTCGTGCACGAGACCTCGGACGAGCTCGGCGGCCTGTTCGCCGGCGGCCAGCGCGCGCAGGCCGGCCACCGCGGCATCCCGGGTCTCGCCCAATACGGCCGCGCGCCGCGGCAGGCCGGCCCTCAGGGTCAGTTCCGCGGCCACATCCAGCAGCTCGGCCTCGTCGTGCTCGGTCATGAACCCGGCCAGCCGGCCGGCCTGTGCCCGCAGTGCTCCCTCGCTCTTGGCCGACACCAGCATCGGGAGCACCGGAAGCGCGGCGGTGTCCTCACCGGCCACGATCTCCGCCGACGGCACGACCGTGCCGGCGGGGACGTCCGACGGCTCCTCGACGGGCGGTTCTTCGAGGATCACGTGCGCGTTGGTGCCGGAGATGCCGAACGAGGACACCCCCGCCCGGCGCGGCCGATCCGCGTCCTTGGGCCAGGGCCGAGGTTCGGTCAGCAGCTCCACCGCCCCACCGGACCAGTCCACCTTCGAGGAGGGCGCGTCCACGTGCAACGTCTTGGGCAACAGTCCGTGCCGCATGGCCAGGATCATCTTGATCACACCGGCCACCCCGGCCGCCGCCTGGGTATGCCCGAGATTGGACTTCACCGACCCCAGCCACAACGGCGACCGCCGACCCTGACCATAAGCCGCCAGCAACGCCTGGGCTTCGATCGGATCACCCAACGCCGTACCGGTGCCATGTCCTTCCACCACGTCCACCTGCGCCGCACCGATACCCGCCGACGCCAGCGCCTGAGCGATCACCCGCTCCTGCGAAGGACCATTCGGCGCCGTCAACCCATTGGACGCACCGTCCTGGTTCACCGCCGAGCCGCGCAGCACCGCCAGCACCTGGTGCCCACGACGATGGGCGTCCGACAACCGCTCCACCACCAGCACCCCGACACCCTCGCCCCAACCGACCCCATCAGCCGCCTCGGCGAACGCTTTGCACCGGCCGTCGGCGGCCAGACCCCGCTGCCGCGAAAACTCCACGAACGCCCCCGGGGTGGCCATCACCGTCACGCCTCCGGCCAGCGCCAGATCACACTCCCCGCTCCGCAGCGCCTGCGCCGCCAAATGCAACGCCACCAACGACGACGAACAGGCGGTGTCCACGGAGAGCGCGGGGCCGCGCAGACCAAGGGTGTAGGAGACGCGCCCGGAGACCGTGGCGCCACCGGCGCCGGCGGGCACGTAGTCGTGGTACATCACCCCGGCGAACACCCCGGCGCTGGTCTCCCGCAGCGACGTCGGGTCGATCCCGGCCCGCTCCAGCGCGTCCCAGGACACCTCCAGGAACTGCCGCTCCTGCGGATCCATCTCCGCCGCCTCACGCGGACTGATCCCGAAGAAGTCCGGGTCGAAGTCGGCGGCGCCGTAGAGGAAGGCGGCCTGCCTCGCGTACGAGGTCCCCTCGTGCCCGGGCTCCGGGTGGAACAGCGACCCGAGGTCCCAGCCGCGGTCGGCGGGGAACTCGCCCACCGCGTCCCCGCCCTCGGTCACCAGCCGCCAGAGGTCCTCCGGGGAGTCCACGCCGCCCGGGTACCGGCAGGCGAGGCCCACGATCGCGATGGGCTCGGCCTCGGTGGCGGGCGCCGTCCGGGCCGCGGGCGCCGGCTCGGGCTTCGCTCCGGACCGGTCCGCCAGGAAGGCCGCCAGCGCGGTCACCGTCGGGTGGTCGAAGACCAGCGTCGCCGGAAGCGCCACGCCGACCCGCCGGCCCAGCCGGTTCCGCAGTTCCACTCCGGACAGCGAGTCGAAGCCCAGCTCCTGGAAGGCCCGGTCCACCGGCACCGAGTCGGCCGCGCCGTACCCCAGCACGCCGGCGGCCTCCGCGCGGACCACGCCCAGCAGCAGCTCCCGCCGCTCCGCCGGGGCCAGTCGGTCCAGCCGGTCGGTGAGCGAGCCCGGGCCGGCCGCGGCGGCACGGGCCGACCGGCGGCCGGCCAGCGCGCGCAGCACCGCGGGCGGCTCGGTGTCCCGGCCGCGCAGCGCGGCGAGATCCAGCCGGCAGGCCACTGGCGCGGAGTGCCCCGCGGCCAGCGCCGCGTCGAACAGGTCCAGCCCCTCCGCGGCGGTGAGCGGTCGCATTCCGGAGGCGGCCAGACGGGCGGTCTGACGGCCGTCCAGCCGGCCGGCCATGCCGCGTTCGGTCTCCCACGCCCCCCAGGCCACCGACATCGCCGGGAGCCCGGCGACGGCCCGCCGTACGGCGAGCGCGTCCAGCGCGGCGTTGGCCGCCGCGTAGTTGCCCTGTCCGGCGGCGTCCATCAGCCCGGTCGTCGAAGAGAACAGCACGAACGCCCGCAGGTCGCGGTCGCGGGTCAGCTCGTGCAGGTGCCACGCGCCGTCCACCTTGGGCCGCAGCACCGCCGTCACCCGCTCCTCGTCGAGCGCCGGGATGGTGCCGTCGGCCAGCACTCCGGCCGCGTGCACCACGGCGGCGAGGGGACGCTGGAGCGGGACCTCGTCCAGCAGGGCGGCGAGCGCGGCGCGGTCGGCCACGTCGCAGGCGGCCACCGTCACCTCGGCGCCCAGCCCGGTCAGCTCCTCGCGCAGCTCGGCCGCGCCAGGCGCGTCGAGGCCGCGGCGACCGGTCAGCAGCAGGTGCCGCACCCCGTGCTCGGTGACCAGGTGCCGGGCCAGCAGGGCGCCCAGGCCGCCGGTCCCTCCGGTGATCAGCGTGGTGCCCTCGGCCGGCCATGCCACACCGGCGTGATCCTCGGTTCGTGCGCCGGGACGACCGGCGTCCGGCGCCGCTCCGCCGGCGGGGTTCCCGGCGTCGAGGCGGGTCAGCCGGGGCACCCAGAGCCGGCCGGCGCGAACGGCGGCCTCGGGCTCTCCGGCGCGCAACGCGGCCGCGGCGGCCTCGTCGATCACAGCGCGGTCCGGGTCCAGCTCGGGGTCCAAATCGACCAGGATGATCCGTCCCTGGCTCTCCTCCCTGGCGGCCCGGGCCAGCCCCCAGACCGCCGCCTGCGCCACGTCCGGCGCCGCGCCGCCGATCGCGACCGCGCCTCGGGTAGCGATCACAAGGGTGTCCTCGGCGGAGGGCTCGGCGGCCAGCCAGCGCCGCACGCGCTCCAACGTGGCCACCACGCCGTGCCGTACCCGCTCCGGCGGGGATGCGGCCGCGGAGTCATCCCCGGCCGCGGTGTCGTCCAGGGTGGCGCTGTCATCCCAGGCGGCCACGTGCACCTCGGCCGCCACGATGGCGTCCCGCGCGGCCGGCCCCTGCGCCGCGCCGTCGTCCGCCGCGCCGTCGTCCGGCGCGGCGTCGTCCTGCGCGGCCAGCGGCCGCCACTCCACCGCGTAGAGCGGGCGCGTCGCCGCCCCGCCGCCCGGGAGGTCGGCGGCGAGCGGGCGGGACTCGAGCGATGTCACCGTGGCCAGAGGCCGGCCCGTCGCGTCGGCCAGGTCCAGCCGTACGGCTCCCGCTCCGGCGGTGTCGTCGGGGCGCAACCGTACCCGTGCCGCGGCGGCGCCGGTGGCGTGCAGCTCGACCCCGCGCCAGGCGAACGGAACCACCGGCCGCCCGTGCTCGTGCCCGGCCTCGTCGGCCGGTCGGTCCCCGGTCGTCTCCGCGTCCACTTCGGGCAGCAGGCCCACCCGCAGCGCGGCGTCCAGCAGCGCGGGGTGCGCGCCGTATCCGGTGGAATCCACGCCCTCCGGCAGCGCGACCTCGGCGTAGAACTCCTCGCCGCGTCGCCAGGCGGCGCGCAGCGCGCGGAACGCCGGGCCGTACTCGTAGCCGCGCTCGGCCAGCCGGTCGTCGAACCCGTCGACGTCCACGGGTTTCGCGTCCGGGGGCGGCCACGCGGTGAGGCCGGCGCCGTCGGCCGTGGCGGGCGCCAGAGTGCCCTGGGCGTGCCGGATCCAGCCTTCCCCGGCCGTCGAGTGGATCTCCACGGCGCGGCGGCCCCGGTCGTCCGGCGCCCCCACGGCGACCTGGACGGCCATGCCGCCCGCGTCGCCTTCCCCGGTCCCCGCGGCGGGGATGACCAGCGGGGTCGTAAGGACGAGCTCGTCCAGCCGACCGCAGTCCACCTCGTCGCCGGCGCGGATCGCCAGCTCCACGAAGCCGGTCCCGGGAAAGATCACGGTGCCGTTCATCGTGTGGTCGGCCAGCCAGGGCTGGGTACGCGGGGACAGCTGCCCGGTGAGGGTGACGGCGCCGTCCGGGTGGGTCACCGCGGCGGCGAGCAGCGGGTGCTCGACAGGCGCCTGACCGGCCGCCGACACGTCCCCCGCCCGGTGCGCCTCCAGCCAGAACCGGCGCCGCTGGAACGGGTAGGTGGGCAGGCCGACGGGACGGGGCGGGGTCTCGCGGTCGGCGAACCAGGCGGCCCAGTCCACGGTCACGCCGCCGGCCCAGGCCGCGCCGAGTGCGGCGCCGAAGTGCGCCACCTCGTCGCGGTCGCGGCGCAGCAGCGGCACCGCCGGGCTCGTGTGGCCGCCGTCGGCGAGGATCTCCTCGACCATGGGGGCGAGCTGTGCGTCCGGGCCGACCTCCAGGAAGCGGGTGACCCCGCGTCGCCGCATGGCCTGCACGCCGTCGGCGAAGCGGACCGGCCGGCGGACGTGCTCGACCCAGTACCCGGGCTCGGTGACCTCCTCGCCGGCCAGGTCACCCGACAGGTTGGACACCAGCGGCAACTCCGGGCGACGCAGCGTCAACCCGGCCACCACCCGCTCGAACTCGGCCAGCATCGGCTCCATCAACGGCGAATGAAACGCATGCGACACCCGCAACGGCCGAGTCCGGTGCCCGTTCTTACGCGCCCACTCCACCACCTGATCCACCTGATCGGCAGCGCCGGAGACCACCACCGAACCCGGCCCGTTGACCGCGGCCACGGCCACCTGGCCGTAATCGTCCAGGACCGGGGCAAGGACATCCTCACCGCAGCCGATCGCCGCCATCGCACCACCGGACGGCAACCCCTGCATCAACCGGCCACGAGCAGCCACCAACCGGCACGCATCCGCCAAATCCAGAACACCGGCCACATGCGCCGCAGAGATCTCCCCCAGCGAATGCCCCGCCACAAAATCGGGCCGAACACCGAACGACTCCAGCAGCCGGAACAACGCCGTCTCCACCGCGAACAACCCGGCCTGGGCGAACACCGTCTGGTTCAGGGCGGCGGCCGTCTCGTCGGCCTGGGATGTGGGCGCCAGGACCTCGCGCAGGCCGAGTCCGGGCGACCCGCCGGACACGCCGGCCAGCTCGGCCGTCAGGAGGTCGGCCGCCTCGTCGAAGGCCCGGGCGAAGACCCCGAAACGCGCGTACAAGCCGCGGCCCATGCCGAGCCGTTGCGCGCCCTGTCCGGAGAACACCAGGCCCAGCCGCCCGGTACGGGCCGCCTCGACGGCCACATCCGGCGGCGGCTCGCCCGCGGCCAGGCCGCGCAGCCCGGCGAGCAGGCCGTCCCGGTCACCGGCCACCAGCGCGGCCCGATGCGCCAGCGCCGCCCGCCGGGTCAACGCAGACGCCACGTCCGCCATCTCGGCGTCGGCGCCCTCGGCGAGGAAACCGGCCAGCCGATCGGCCTGCGCGCGCAACGCCGCCTCGGACTTGGCCGACACCACCACCGGCATCACCGGGGACTGCGCGGGAGGCGCGGCCGTGCGGTCAGGGGATGAGGACTCCGCCGGGACGGCCTCGTCCGGCGCCTCCTCCAGGATGACGTGGGCGTTGGTGCCGCTGACCCCGAACGCGGAGACACCGGCGCGGCGCGGGTGGCCGTCCCGCGTCCATGGCCGGGACTCGGTCAGCAGTTCCACGGCGCCGGCGGACCAGTCCACCTCCCCGCTCGGCGCATCCACGTGCAGCGTCTTCGGGAGCGTGCCGTGCCGCATCGCCAGCACCATCTTGATGACCCCGGCGGCGCCGGACGCCGCCTGGGCGTGGCCGATGTTCGACTTCACCGACCCCAGCCACAGCGGTGATCGGCGGTCCTGGCCATAGGAGGCCAACAGCGCCTGCGCCTCGATCGGGTCGCCCAGCCCGGTCCCGGATCCGTGCCCCTCCACGACGTCGACGTCCGACCGCGACAGCCCCGCCGCGGCCAGCGCGGCGGCGATCACCCGCTCCTGGGACGGACCGTTCGGCGCGGTCAGGCCGCTGCTGGCGCCGTCCTGGTTCACGGCGGAGCCGCGGATGACGGCCAGCACGGGGTGCCCGTGCCGCTGGGCGTCGGAGAGCCGTTCAAGCAGCAGCAGGCCGACCCCTTCTCCCCAGCCGACCCCGTCCGCGGCCGCGGCGAACGACTTGCAGCGGCCGTCCGGGGAGAGCACGCCCTGCCGGCCGGAGTCGACGAACAGCTCCGTGGTGGACAGCACGGTGGCGCCGCCGGCCAGCGCCAGCTCGCACTCGCCGCCGCGCAGCGCCTGCGCCGCCAGGTGCAGCGCCACCAGCGACGACGAACACGCGGTGTCCACGGTGACCGCGGGCCCCTCGAAGCCGTACAGGTAGGAGATGCGCCCGGACGCCACGCTGCGGTGGCTGCCGTGCGCGATGAATCCCTGCACGCCGCGGGGGATCCGGTCGCTCCGCGAGCCGTAGTCGCCGTACATCACTCCGACGAACACCCCGGTACGGCTGCCGCGCAGCGCCGTCGGGTCGATCCCCGCGCGCTCCACCGCCTCCCAGGTGGTCTCCAGCAGCAGCCGCTGCTGCGGGTCCATGGCGGTGGCCTCGTTGGGGCCGATGCCGAAGAACTCCGGCTCGAAGTCGGCCACATCGCGCAGGAAGCCGCCCTCGCGGGCATAGGTCTTGCCTGGTTTGCCGCGCTCCGGGTCGTAGATCGCGTCGATGTCCCAGCCGCGGTCGGCGGGCATGGGCGTGACCGCGTCCACCTCGTCGGTGACCAACCGCCACAGGTCCTCGGGCGCGGTCACCCCTCCGGGGTACCGGCAGGCCATGCCGACGATCGCGATCGGCGCCCCGCCGTCCGGGCCGACGCCCAGATCGCGCAGCCGATCCTCGGCGACGCGCAACCGCCGCCGGGACTCCCGCAGATCCGCCGTCGCTCTTTTCAGGTAATTGACAAGCTTCTCTTCGTTGTCCATTACCAACCTAGGATTAATAGGAGCGTTGAGCTCGCCAGGCTTGATGGTTCAGGAATAGTAGAAGCGTTCGCTCGCCGGGCTTGATGGTTCCACCCATTCGGCGCCGCCACCAAACTACGAAACGTTCGGAGTCCGACTAACCCCTAGCACCCCCTAAGACCAATTGTTGTCGGCCCGTATCAGTTCGCCGGCGCGCGCGGTGAGCGCCTTTCTGTCCACCTTGCGGTTGGCGTTGAGGGGAAGTTCGTCGAGGTGGTGATATCGCTTGGGCACCATGCCGTGCGGCAGCGTGCGGCGCAGCCGGTTGGCCAGCTCGACCGGCGGACGCGCCTCGCCGGTGTAGAACACCACCAGCTCCACGCCGGCCGCGCCGTCGACCCCTACCGCGGCCGCCTCGGCCACCCCGTCTCCGGCGGCCAGCAGCGCGTGCTCGATCTCCGCCGGCTCCACCCGCCAGCCCTGCACCTGCACCTGGGCGTCCCGCCGGCCCAGGTAGCACAGCTCGTCCCCGGGGAGCCGCCGCACCCGGTCGCCGGTGCGGTACCAGGTGTGCCCCTCGTGCTCCAGGAAGCGGCCCGCGCCGTCCTGCGGATCCAGGTACCCGGGGGTGAGCTGCGGCCCGGTGACGCACAGCTCCCCCTCCGCCTCCTCGGTCGGCCGGCCGTCCTCGGTGGCGAGCAGGATGCGGTGTCCGGGGTGCACGGCGCCGATCGGCACGACGCCGTTGGCCGCGACCTTCGCGGATCGTTCCGGCGACCAGCGGTGACCCGTGATGGTCACGGTCAGCTCGGTCGGCCCGTACAGGTTCTCCACCGTGGAGAACGGCGCCGCGCGGGTCCAGTCCTCGACGTCCTGGCAGCGCAGCGCCTCTCCGGCGAAGAAGCTCCACCGCAGGCCCGGCAGCGTGTCCGGCCGCAGGGCGCCGAGCCGGCGGGCCAGGCTGATGCCGCTGGGCGTGGAGAACCACACCGTCACCCGGTGACGCTCCAGGAAGGCGGGCAGGTCGGCGTGGCCGCGCGGGGGCACCGGCACCGCCGCGGCCCCCGCGCCCCAGGCGCAGAACAGGTCGAAGATGGCGCAGTCGAAGGTCAGGTCGAAGGTCTGCGAGAAGGCGTCGCCGGGGCCGAAGTCGTAGCGTCCGTCCAGCACGCCGAAGTAGTGGTGCAGGTTGCCGTGGGTGAGCACCACGCCCTTGGGCCGCCCGGTCGAGCCGGAGGTGAACAGGATGTAGGCGCGGGCCTCGGGCGGCACCGCGAGCGGTTCGGCCGGCGCGTGCGCGGCCGCCACGGGAATCCCCCCTTCGCCGCCCCCCTGGGGCAGCAACGCGGCCCCTCGGTAACCGCGTTCCCGCAGCTCGGGCAGCAGGGCGGCGCCGCGCGCGTCGGCGATCACGGCGGTGACGCCGGCCGCCTCGGCCATCCGCGCCGTCCGGTCGGGCGGGAAGCCGACGTGCAGCGGCACCACCGTCGCCCCGGCGTACAGCGCCGCGAGCACCCCGGCGTAGGCCGTGGTCCCCTTCTCCGCGAGTACCCCTATCGGGCCCGTGACGCCGCTGTGGAGCAGTGACCCGGCCCAGGTGAGGGCGAGCTCGTGCAACTCCTCGAAGGTGACCGTGCGGTCGCCGAGGCGAAGCGCCGCACCGCGCGGCGCGGCGGCCAGTCCGCCCAGAAATCGCCCGTGGAGGTTCCGGTGAATATCTCCGCCCATTTCTTTCCCCCAGCGCGAGTTATAGGCATAATCAAAGGCATGTGGGACAAACAGTTTGAGGCGCTGCTGCGGCCCCGCCTTCCCTTGCTGTCTTCCGGCGATGTGCTCACCGCGGACACCGACCTCCGGGAATTCGGTCTGGATTCCATGGGCGCGGTGGAACTGTTGAGCGCACTGGAAGCCGACTACTCCGTACAGTTCGACGAGGAGGCGCTCGTCCTGGACACCTTCACCACTCCGGGGGCCTTGTGGGCGGCGCTCAGCGCGGCCCGTCCGACCCTCTGAGTCCGCCGGGTCACCCCGCCGCCGAGCCACGCTCCGCACCGGCTTCTCCGCCGCGCGACGAGCGGGGCTCGGCATCGCGAGCCCCTGCGGCGAGGAGCGGCCGCTTCGGGCCGACCGGCACCACCTCGAAGTTCCGTGTGGTGGCCGGCACCCGGCCGAACAGGGCGTCCGGCCCGGCCACGCAGACCGTGCGCACTCCCTGGGCGCGCAACGCCTCGACCGTCCCCGGCCAGTGCATCTGCCGGACGAAGCCGTCCAGGAGCAGGTTCCGCACCTGCTGCCCGGTGGTCAGCAGCGACCCGTCGTGGTCGGAGACCACCGGCACCCGCGGCTCGGCGAACTCCAGCTCGTCCAGAACCTCCTTCTCCGCGCGTTCCCGCAGCCGGGCGAAGGACGGGGAGTGCATCGGCGGCCGCATCGTGTACAGCGACAGCCCGCCCGCGGCGCGGATCGCCTTCTCCAGCTTCGGCAGATCGTCCGCCGAGAGCGTGACCATGAAGAAGTCCCTGTCCACGCGGCAGGCCACGTCCGCGACGCGGCCCCGCGCGGTCAGCTCGCCCAGCAGCTCCTCTGCCACCGCCGGATCCACCCGGACGAACGAGTGGGTGACCAGGCTCCGGTGTTCCCGGCTGAAGTAGTCCGCCACGCACCGGGCCAGCCGGGCGGTCACCCACACCGCGTCGGCGAAGCCCAGCGAGCCCACGTAGGCGGCGGCCACCTTGCCCCCGAAGCTCGGCCCGGTGCACAGCCCCGGGCGGGCGGGCAGCGCCTCACGCTCGGCCCATTCGGCCAGAGCCAGGCAGGTGACCAGGAAGGCCACCTGGGCGTACTCGGAGTAGTCGCCGTCCGCGCGGCGGAACCGGTCCAGCACCGGGTAGCCGAGCGCCTCGTCGGCCTCGGCGAACAGCCGCCACGCCAGCGGCACCTCGGTGGCGAGCCGCTCGATGTCGGCGCATCCGGTCGGCCCCATCCCTGGAAAAACCATCGCGATCTCGTGGCTCAATGCGTTATCCACCAGGGCACGCTAACCGCGGCCGCCCGGACAGACCCACCCCTAGTACCCCTCATCGTGGTCCGACCGGCCCCACCATCCGCGCCCATCCCGGCGATCGTGTGCTCCAATGCGCCGGCGCTCACTCATGGCCGTCGTGCCTGCGCTGGACGTAGTGGAGCGCGTCCAGCAGTTCGGCCGAGCCCACCGGGCGGGAGCGGCGCCGCGCCACCAGCCCATCCAGCGGCAGCGCGCCGACGTCCGCCCAGCGCAGCGCCCCGTCGCCGTCGATGTGGCTGCGCGCCGCGCCCCGGTTGTCCGGGTGCACGCAGTAGGGGATGTCCAGGTAACCCAGCTTGAACGCGCGCAACAGCGCCCGGCCCACGTCCGGGTGCAGCTCCAGCGTGGCCTCGACCAGCCGCCGCGCCTCGGCGTACACCTGCGAGTCGGTACGGCTCGGCGGCGGCACGGCGGGCCGCGCCGCGCGCGCCACCGTGCCGGCCAGCTCCAGCGCGGCCACGTTCTCCTCGATCGTGGGGATGCGCTGGGACTCCGCCTCGGTCTTGACGATGAGCCGCTCCGCTCCGGTGCGCACGGCCAGCTCGGCGGCGGCGGTCAGCAGCGACGCGGCGCCACGCGGAGTCTCGGGGTAGACCCCCATGTACGCGTAGACGACCACGTGCCGGCGCACGCCGGCGAGGAACTCCTCCGCCAGCGCGCGCAACGCGAGCACCGCCTCGATGTCCTGCTCCAGGCTGGTCTGCTGGGCGTAGCTCAGCGAGATGTCCCGCAGACCGTGGGCCTGGAAGAACAGCCCCTCCAGGACGCTGATCGCGACGAGCTGGCCGGGCGGGCAGAGCTGGCCCAGCAGGCAGCCGCCGAAGGTCTCCAGGTGCGGTTCCCGCCCCGCCGCCCGCCCACGGGTGGCCAGCAGCTCGCAGCCGCGGGCCCAGTGGTCGACCGCCTGGTTCAGCGGGATCCGGCTGTAGGGCAGGCAGTAGGAGACCGGGCCGCCCTCGGTGGCGTCCAGGCCGACGTCCAGCAACGCCTCGAAGATCCTCCCGGGGTTGGCCGAACCGTGCCGCACCTGCACCGGGAAGGTGGCGTCCCGCACCCCGCGCAGCAACTCCTGGTTGGTCGCGAGGCCATGGCTGACCAAGGGGTACCCGTTGAGCGCGGCGCCGGAGACCAGCGCCGCGGCCGCCGAGTGCAGGTCGCCCACCCGGGTGTAGCTGTCCACGGTGATCGTCCCGGCGGTGGCCGCCCGGGCGCGTTTCGTGGCGAACAGCCCGGCGCGCATGGTCGCCACGTCGCCGAACCCCATCCGGGGCTGCACCACCAGCTCGCCGCTCGCGGCGGTGTCGGCCACGAAATCGCCGAATCCCGCGGCCATCGCGCGCTCAGCCTAACTGGAGCGGCGCCCGCGCCGCGGCGTCGTCCGCCGACCAGGCCACCGCGGCGGCCAGCGTCCTGAACTCCTCGAGGTCCTCCGGACCGCGATCGAAGACCCGGTCACACCCGGCCGCGGCGAGCTCGCCGGCGAGGCCTTCCTCCCGCCGCCCGGTCACCCCGAGGCGGCCGCCGATCACGATCGGGACGTCGGCCAGCTCCGGCCGGGCGCGCAGCTTGGGCACGACCCGCAGGCCCTCCCTGTACCCGTGCCCGTTGACGGTGCTGATCACCACGAGGTCGGGGCGCTGGTCCACGCACTCGGTGACCAGCAGATCGTCCGGGACGCACGGGCCGAGGTTCACCACCTCCAGCCCCTCCTCCTCGCAGACCAGTTGCAGGTAGACCAGGTTCCAGGTGTGCGAGTCGGATGCCACTCCGGTCACCAGGGCGCGCGGGCGGCCCTTGCGCGGGCTCGGGTTCGGGTCGGGCAGTGTACGGGTCACGTCAACTCCCTGTCGCGGCGTCGCTTGCGCGGGCCCCCGGATGGGTCCCGTCAACAGTGGCGAGGTAGGCCAGCAGCACTTCCCGGAACCGGTCGGGTTCCTCCAGGTGCGGGAGGTGGCTGGAGTTCTCGAGGATCTCCCAGCGGGAGTCCGGGATGAGGTCGTCGAACGGGCGGACGCACTCCGGGGTCGCCTCGTCGTGGCGCCCGGAGATGACCAGGGTCGGCACCTCGATGGACGGCAGCAGGTCCTCGACCGACCAGTCGCGCAGCGTGCCGACGACGTGGAACTCGGTCGGCCCGTTCATCGTGTAGTAGACGGTCGGGTTGTTGTGCATCTCCATGAAGGACGCCCGGTAGTCCGGCGGCCACGGGTTCACCAGGCACACGTACCGGTCGAAGAAGACGCGCATGGCATCGAAGTAGGCGCGGCTGTCGGTGGTGCCCGCGGCCTCGTGCCGGGCCAGCGTCTCCTGCACCTCGCGCGGGAGCGTGGCGCGCAGCCGTACCATCTCCGCCCGCCAGGTGGGCATCGAGGCCGGCGAGTTCGCGATGACCAGCCCGCGCAGGCCGCGCGGGCGGGTCGCGGCGTGCGTGGCTCCCAGCATGCCGCCCCAGGAATGGCCGAAGAGCAGGTAGCCGTCGGCCACGCCGAGCCGCTCGAGCAGGTTGTCCAGCTCGTCGAGGAACAGCCGCACGGTCCAGAAGTCCGCGCCCTTGTCCGGCAGGTGCGTGGAGCCGCCGTTGCCCAACTGGTCGTAATGGATCACCGGCAGGCCGGTCTCGCTCAGCGCGCACATCGGCAGCAGGTAGTCGTGCGTGCTGCCGGGCCCGCCGTGCAGCACCACCAGTGGCACGCGCCCGCCGGACAGGTCACCGCTCACCCGGTACCAGGTGCGGTACTCCCCGAACGGCACGGTGCCCTTCGCCGTCGGCCGTCGGCTCATCTCGGCCAACCCGGTCACCGCAGGACGCGCTCGGCCACGCCGAGGTCCCGTATCTCGCCCGCGTCATCGCCTGACCCGCCCGCACGATCCGTCGCGACCAGGCGTTCCAGCCGGGGGACGAGCTCGGCCGGGGTGGGCTCGGTGAGCATCTCGCGGCGCAGCCGGTCGGCGGCGGCCCGCGGGCCGGGCTCGTGCACCAGCGCCGCCACCGCGTCCCGGAAGCCGCGTGCGTCGAGCTTCGGCGGCGGGATGTAGGCCCCGGCGCCGTAGTCGGCCAGCCGCTTGGCCTTCACCGGGGTGTCCCAGGTGTTCGCGATCATCAGCTGGGGCACCCCGTTGAGCAGCGCGGCGCTCAACGTGCCGGCGCCGCCGTGGTGCACCACCGCCGCGCAGGTCGGCATCAGCAGGTTCATCGGCACGAAGTCGACGATGCGCACGTTGTCCGGCACCTGTCCGAGGCGGGCGCGCTGCTCGGCGTCGAGCGTGGCCACCACCTCCACGTCCAGCTCGGCCGCCGCCCTCACCAGCTCGGCGGGGCCCAACGTCCAGTCGTGCAGGAAGTCGCCGCCGGTCCCGCCCAGGGTGAAGCAGACGCGGGGGCGGCGGGGAGGCTCGGCCAGCCAGTCCGGCATCACCGAGCGGCCGTTGTACGGCAGCGTCCGCATGCCCACCACCGGCACCCCGACCGGCAGCCGCAGGCTCTGCGGCATCGTGGTGTCGATCGTGAGCCGTCCCGTGGTCACCTCCTCGGTGAACGGGCGGCCGTACCGCGCCAGGGTCAGCGTCAGCCACTCGCCCACCGGGTCCTCCCAGTGCGCCCGCGGCTGACGGGCACGCAGGTCCAGGAAGGTGCGGCGAGCGCTGCCCAGCACGTCGAGGCCCCACAACGCCCGGGCGTGCACCGCCCCGCTCGCCTCCGCGGCGACCGCGCCGGCCAGCGTGAACGGCTCCCAGATCACCAGGTCCGGGCGCCATCGCCGGGCGAAGTCGACCAGCTCGTCCACCATCGCCGTGTTGTTGATGGCGGCCAGCAGCAGCGGCGCGATGACCATGTCGAAGTCCAGAGCCTGCTCCCAGGTGACCGGCTCGTCGCGGTCCTCGTGCACCTGGGGCGGGCCCATGGCCGCGGCCGGCCGCTCCCGCACCTCCTCCAGCTCCGGATCGGTGCCAACGGGGACCGCGGTCAGCCCCGAGGCGGTGATCGCGTCGGTCAGCGAGGGCTGGCTGGCCACCCGGACCTCGTGTCCGGCGGCGGCCAGCGCCCAGCCGAGCGGCACCAGGCAGTTGTAGTGCGAGGCGAGGGCGAACGAGGTCAGCAGGACACGCATCAGGTCTCTCCAAGCCCGAGCACGGGCAGCTCGACGGGGCCGCGCACCACGGGAGCGCGGCGCCGGTACACCGGCGCGCCGGACGGCCGCAGGTTCGGCCGCGCCTCGGCGAGAATCCGCAGCGCCACCTCGGCCTGCGCACGCGCCAACGGGGCGACCGGGAGGTGGTGGAGCCCGCCGGCGAAGGCGAGCGGCTCCGGCTCGGCCTGCCGATCAAGACGGAAGTCGTCCGGCTCCGGGTGCCGGGCCCCGTCCCGGCCCACGGCCGCGGTGATCATCACCAGGTGGCTGCCCGCCGCCAGATCCGTCCCGGCCGGTGCGACGGGGGCCGCGGCCACCCGGATCTCCACCTGCACCGGCGGGTCGTACCGCAGTGTCTCCGCCACGGCCGCCGGCGCCAGGTCCGGATCCCGGCACAGCGCCTGCCACCACCCGGGCTCGGCCAGCAGCGCGTGGACCGCGTTGCCCACCAGGTGCGCGGTGGCCGGGGCGGCGGCGGTGGACAGCAGCACCCGCACGGCCCGGTCGGCCGTTTCCGTCCCGTCCGGAGCCCCGGGTGCCCCGCCGAACAGCTCGTCGAGCCCGGCCACGGCCTCCTCTGTCCGGCGGACCAGGGCCAGCGGCTGGGCGGCGAGCAGGGTGTCCGGCAGCACCGCGGCGCCCGCGCAGCACTCCGCGTACCGTGGCAGCGCGGCGGCGGGAACCCCGAGCAGCGCGCCGGTGGCGGCGGTCGCCACCGGCCAGGCGTAGTCGGCCATGAGATCGCCGCCGGTGACCCGGTCGAGGCGGGCCAGGCACTCCCGCTCGACGGTCTTGCGATGGGCGGCCAGCGCCTCCGGGTCCACCAGAGGCTCCCAGTGGGCGCGCAGCCGCAGGTGCTCGTCGGCCTCGGCGCCCGGCGTGCCGTACCCGTAGAAGGGCAGCGGCTGCTCGGCGGCCGGCGAGCCGTCCGGGCCCGACATCCGCCACCGCGGGTCCGCCAGGACCTCGGTGATCACCTCCGGGTCGGCGGTCACCCAGCTTCCGGTCCCGCTGTGGTAGATCGGGCCGCGCTCACGGATCTCGGTGTAGAGAGGGTAGGGATCGTCGGCGCCGCGCAGGACCATGGCGTAAGGGTCGCCCAGGCTGCCCAGCACGCGCTGCATGGCGCGGGCGTTGAGCAGACGCAGTCCCAACTCGTAATCGGCTGCCGGGTTGGCGCCTTCGGGCATGGTGCCTCCACCTAGCCGGCGATCGGATCGACGCTCGCCACGGTAGAGGCGGACGTTCCCCCTAGATCAACCTGGCTCAACCCCTAATGGACCTCTCCCCGCCCGATGAACCACGTGGGGAAAGGGGCCGGGGCGGCCGGCGGAGGAGCCCGCGCACCTGCACCTGAGTGCACCTCACCGCCTCACCGGCCTCAGTGCGCCTCAGTGCGCCTCAGTGCGCCTCAGGCACCCCCGGCACCTCAGGCTCCGCGGTCTCCGCGGTCTCCGCGGGCTTGACGCCGGCGCGGCGCAGCGCGAACAGCGCGATGACGGCCAGCGCCATCATGAGCGCCGCGGACACGTAGAGCGGCACCTGCATGCCCAGGGTGAACGCGGCACGCGCCGCCGCGGCGAGCCGGGCGCCCAGTTCGCCGGGCAGGTCGGCGGCGATCGCGAGCGCCGCCGAAAGGGTCTCGGACGCCGCCGCGGTCTGCGCCTGCGGCACCCCCTGCGGCATCGTGTCCAGCAGGGTCCGGCTGTAGACGACGGTGCTGACCAGACCCATGAGCGCGATGCCCATCGCGGTCCCGAGCTCCAGACTGGTCTCCGACAGCGCGGAGGCCCGCGCGGACCGCTCCGGCGGCACGCTGCCGAGCACGATGTCCACCGCCACCGTGGCCACGATGCCGGTGCCCGCGCCCACCAGGATCATCCCCGGCACCAGCACCGCCAGCCCGGAGTCCACCCGGACCTGCGACATGACCAGCAGGCCGACGGCCATGAGAAGGGGGCCGGCGGCGAAGATCGGACCGGGCCGGACCCGCTGCGCGAGGGAGCCGGCGACCACCGCGGCGACGATCACTCCCGCCCCGGCGGGCATCTGCCACAGCGCCGCGGGCAGCGGGCTCAGCATCAGCACCTGCTGCAAGTACGGCGAGGCGAGATAGGTGCCGCCGGTGAGAGCGAACATGACCAGCGCGTAGCCGCCCACCGCGGTCGCGAAGACCGGCCGCCGGAAGAGGCTGATGTCGATCAGCGGCTCGGCCAGCCGCCGCTGCTGGCGCACGAACGCCAGGCCGAAGCCGGCGCCCGCGATGAGCGCGACGACCGACCCGATCGACGGCCCCTCCAGGGTCAGTTGCTTCAGTCCGTAGATCAGTGGCAGCACCGCGGCCAGCGACAGCAGCGCACCGAGCAGGTCGAAGCGGCCCTTGCGGGGGTCCTGGGACTCTGGCAGCAGCATCCGCCCGGCGACCAGCAGCAGCAGCATGAACGGCACGTTGATCAGGAAGACCGAGCCCCACCAGAAGTGCTCCAGCAGGAAACCGCCCAGCGGCGGCCCCAGCACCACGCCTCCCGACGAGCCGGCGGTCCAGACGCCCACCGCCATCTTCCGTTGCCCGGGATCCTGGAACAGCGTGCGGATGAGCGCCAGCGTGGACGGCATGAGCGTGGCGGCGCCGATGCCCAGGAGCACCCGCGCGGCGATCAGCAGTTCGGGCGAGGTGGCGTACGCCGCGGCGGCCGAGCCGACGCCGAAGACCACCGCGCCGCCCAGGAGCACCCGCCGCCGGCCGATGCGGTCGCCCAATGCGCCCATCGGCATCAGCAGCCCGGCCAGCACGAACGTGTAGATGTCCATGATCCACAGCAGTTCGGCACCGCCGGGCCGGAGCCCTTCGGTGATCCAGGGGACGGCGAGGAACAGGATGGTGATCGAGTTGGACAGAAGGATCACAGGAAGAGTGAGGACAGCGAGGCCGAGCCACTCGCGAGGTCCCGCGGTGGGGGGGGTCATCTGCGCCATGCCCGGAATTATACAAGCGTCTAGGACGGACGTATGGATAGATGCTAGGATCGCCGTCATGGGACATCGAGAGCAGCTCCTTGAGGGCGCGAAGCGGTGCATCGTGGAGCGTGGTTACGCGCACACCACCGCCCGGCACATCAGCGCCGCCTCAGGGGCCAACCTCGCCTCCATCGGCTACCACTTCGGCTCCAAGGAGGCACTGCTCCGCGAGGCCCTCATCGAGATGACCCAAGAGTGGACCGACCTGTGGCAGATCACCGTGTCCACCGACGCGGCCGACCCTTTGGAGAGCTTCGAGAAGACCTGGATACAGATCGTCGACAGCTTCAAGGAGAACCGTCCGCTGCTGGCCGCCAGCTTCGAGGCGCTCACCTGCGCCGAGCACGCGCCGGACCTGCGGGAGAAGCTCAGCCTCGCGCTCGCGTCGGCCGCCGCCCCGGAGGGGCTGGCCAAGCTGCTCGGCACGGACGTGTCGCTCGACGACGAGTCCGCACGCGCGGTGGGCCGGCTCTACCTCACCCTGCTCCAAGGGCTGATGGCGCAATGGCTGATCAGCCCCGATCTGGTGTCCGTGACCGACCTGACCGACGGGCTGCGCGTGCTCCTCCGCCAGCCCCCGATCCATCGGCGCGGGAGTCATCCGCGCCCGGTACACGAGGCACTCGGCACCGCATCTTCGGCGAACAACAGTTGAGCTGATTCGGGGGACTTCTGTGTTCCACAAGCCACTATCGTCCGTCACCGCGCCGTTCACCCTCGTCGACAACTCGGATATCCCGGACCACTGGACCGGCCGCGACCTGCTGACCTCGGTCATCCTCTGGAACGGGCTCGATCCGGTGCTGGCCGCGCAGCGCGCGGAAGAACTGCTCGGCCCCTGGGACCTGGCCGAGGCGGAGATCACTCCGGTGCGTGACTACTCCCCGGCCATGGTCAGAAAGATCACCCTGCTGGTCACCCTTCTTCCGGAACTGCGGCCGCTCGCGTTCGACACGCTGCTGAGCGACGCCGACCACTCCTCGAGGTACTGGATGAGCGCCTGATCAGCGCTCGGTTCCCCGTGTCGTCCGCCTCGGCCGGCACGCGCCGCGACGCGTCACACGGGATAGGTCTGCTTCGACGCGTCCCGTACGCCCAGCGACAGCTCGGTCGGCAGGTCCGCGCGCCGCTTCACGTTGAGCTTGCGATACACCCGGGTGAGGTGCTGCTCCACCGTGCTGACCGTGATGAACAGGCGATCGCTGATCTCCCTGTTGGTGTAGCCGTACGCGGCCAGCGCGGCGACGCGCCGCTCGGCGTCGCTGAGCGCCGCCGCCTCTCCCAGGTCTTCGCCGCTGTCCTCCTCGCGCGGCTGCATCCGCGCGGACAGCGGACCGGCCTCGCACGCCTTGGCGATCTGCTTGGCCCGCCGGGCCATCAACCGGGCCCGGGTGATGTCGCCGAGCTCCTGATAGGCGTCGCTGAGGTCCGCGTACGCCCAGCCGAGCTCCAGCAGGTCGCCGGACCGCTGCAGCAGCGACATCGCCTCCTGCAGCCTCGCCGGCCGCTGCCGCAGCTCGGTGACCGACGCCAGCAGCCGCAACGCCCGTCCGTGCACCCGCGGGTGGGTGCCGCCAGGGATGGACAACTGCTCGGTGATCTTCTGCCGCGCCTCCTCGACCGCGCCTATCTGCAGGTACGTCCGGGCGATCGCGCAACGCCAGTCCACGAGCGCGGGAATGTCGAGATCCCACTCGCGCAGTAGCTCACCGCACTCGTGGAAGTCGCTCAACGCCGCCCGCGTGCGATTAGTGGCGAGGTAGTAGTCCCCTCTGGCCTGCAGGTAGAGCGGCCACAGCGTGGTCCGCGGCATGTCGCCGGGAACCCCCTGCTTGATGATCTCCGCCGCCTCGTCCGGATCTCCCATGGCGACGGTGGCCCGCAGCAGCACCATCAGCGGCAACCCGAGGATCACCCCCCAGCCCGTCCGCGACATCCCGCTCAAAGCCTGCCGCGCGTACCGCCGGGCCTCGCCCAGCTCACCGTGCTGCACGGCCAGCCACGACCGGATCCCGGCGATGGCGGCCGTCCACCGCGGGAACCCGCGCGCCGCCCCCTCGGCGCCGAGTGACTCACACCACCGCACCGCCTCCTGGTAACGCCCCGTGTGAGCCAGGGTGAACAGCGCGCCGAAGACCGCCTCCAGCTCCTCCTCGGCCAGGTTGCAGCTTTCCAGCAACTCCTGGGCGGCGCCGACGATGTCCTCCTCGACCTTGCCCAGCAGCAGGTTGCTCAGCGAGAATTCCCGGCCGTCCGTGCCGTCCTCCCCCGTCGGCCCGTCCGCCTCGCCCCCGGCGAAGATGGTGGGGAAGATCAACCGCACCCACTCCCGGGTGAAGGAGAGCCGGGAGTGCCCCCGGGACGGGGTGCCGTACGAGGGCGCCGTCCAGTCGTAGACCCCGGCCGCGCGGCGGGTCCGGCCGTGCCACAGCAGATACCTGCTGAGGGCGCGCACGTCCGCGGCGGCGAGCTGCCCGCGCCCGAACGCGTCCTCCAGCGGGGCCAGGAAGCGCAGCGCCGCGGCGGGCCGATGACACCAGTTCACCCGGGCCAGCTCGGTCAGCATCGCGGCCCTCGTCGCCTCGTCGTCACAGATGAGCCGGGCCAGCTCCAGACAACTGATCGCCCGGTCCTGGTCGTCATGCACGAGCGCCGCCTGGGCGGCCTCGCGCAGCACCGCCACCATCCACGGCTCCCCTTCGGCCGGAGTGGCCGGACTGGAGGCCAGCAGGTGGTCGGCGATGTCCCCCGGCTCGGCGCCGAGCTGGTACATGATCCGCGCCGCCCGCATGTGCATGACGGACTGACGGTCCGGGCTCAGATCCCGGAGGATGGCCTTGCGCATCGTCGGATGCCGGAACTGGCATCCCCGCAGCAGCCCCGCCCCGTCCAGCGCCTCCAGCGCGGGGAGCACATAGGCGGGCTTCACGCCGAGCAGTTGCGACACCGAACCGGTACTGGCCGAGCGCCCGAGCAGGGCGACGCCGCGGGCCGCGTCCAGGATCCGCGGATCCCATCGGTGCAAGCAGGACAGGACCGCCTGGTTCAGATGGCGGCCGACGCCCGGCTGAGAGCCCTCCGGCGACCAGCCGGCCTGCGTCACGTCCCAGTAGTCCTGCACCATGGCGTGCAGGAGGAGGGGGTTGCCACCGCTCAGCCGGTGGTACTCGGGGGCCAGCCGGGCGGCGGGCTCGGTGCCCAGCGTGTCCCGGAGAAGTTCCTCCACCCCCATCGGCGACAGCCCGGCGATTCGCGCTTGTACGCAATTGGGTTGCCGGGTGAGCTCGGCGCTGAACAGGGAGTCCGCCGAGCGGCGCTGCGACAGCGAGGTCACGGCCACCAGCAGCGGAGCGTTCGCCATGCGCCGCTGGATGTAGAGCAGGGCCTGCAGGCTCGGGCCGTCCGCGTTGTGCACGTCGTCGACGGACAACAGGATCGGCTGTCGTTTGGCGAGCACCGCGAGGACCCCGCACAGCCGCGCCGCGACATGCGTGAGGTTCTGCCCGAGCGCCACCGGGTGGGGTACCCCGGTGATCCCGTTGATCAGTTCCGGGACCAGCGTCTGCTCCACCTCGTCGGCGAGCTCCTGAGGCAGCTCGGCGGAGCGGAACAACTGTCCGAGAGTCCCCAAGGGGAACATCCGTTCCGCCCGCGATCCGGCGCTTTTCATCAGGAGGAACCCGGCCGCGCCGGCCTCGTTGGCGCAGGCCTGCAGTAACGCACTCTTACCCGTGGCGCCGGAACCGGTTATCAACATGGCTCCGCCGGTCCCGCCCAACGCCTTGCCTACAAGGCTGCGGAAGTTCGCCAGCGCCTCTGCACGTTCGATGAGCTGCATGGCCCATGCCTCCAGCCGGCCACCCTAGGCGTCGTCTCGATCAGTTACTTTCTCTTTCCAGCGGATTTCAGCGGTCCCCTCGGCGTCCTTCGTCCGAGAGAAGGGTCTGCGGGGCAGGGTGACACGCGGGCGGCGCGAAAGTGTTCGGCCGCCCCGGTTCCGACGTCGGGCGCCCTGGTTCACACATCGGGACGCTTGTGCGCGGCATGGCCGTCGCGGAGGATGCATGGCGGGCCGTCGCGGGTTTTCCGCCGTTCCGGCGGCGACTCCGACCGGCCGCCGCGAGCTTGGTCTCGGCTATGAGGCATGCCGCCGACGCCACGGTCCCCTCGTCGGCGCGCCGCCCCCACCCGGTTGTGTCACGACGGTGTGGGGCAAGCCTCGATCCCCGCCAACACGTTCCGCCCGTGCCTCGCCGAGGGTGCGACACATTGCGCGCCCAGGTCATACGCCCCGATTCCTTGCCGTCTCTTCCCCGCACGTGCGTGCCCCCGCAATCCTCATCCTCACAGCATGTCATGCTGAAGGAAAGGCATAGAGTGCGATATTCCCCGGAGTATCACAGATCCACTGTCAGCCACCCTGTCAGGAATCAGTCAGATAACATGATGCCGTCTGTCAGGGCGGAGTCAGCAGCGGAGGACGATCCTCGGGGCGACGGGGGACTCGTGACTATACGTATTGATGACATCGCCAATTGTCGACGAACCGGACAACATGACGGCAGTATATGTTGATAGATCACTTCGCGACCCCTAACGGCCCCCCTATTTCCACGGCCCCGGCATGTTGCAAATATGTCTCATAACGGGCGATTTGCGTTCAGAGGTGGAACAGAGCGGGCAAGCGGCGAGGGTCGTTGCGGCAGTGCCGTCGGGCGTGGGCCATGCCGAGGCGCCGAACGTGGCGGAGAGCGCCGATCGCCAGATTTCCGCAGGTGGCGGTCTCCTGCGGCGACCGGCCGGTCCGGGCCTGACCGGTGTCCTCGCGAAAGGCGACCTGCGGAGGGGGTTCACCCCGGGGGTGTGGACACCGGCCGCCACGCGGGCGAGCAGCACCGTAGCGGGTCCCTGGCGGCCGGTCGCGGAGCCGTCACGGTGCACGGCGTCCGGAACGCCGCCGCCGGTCCCGCCGCCGGCCGGGCTCCCGTCGAGAGCCGGGGAGAGCGGGCCGAAGAAGTCGGGGGTGCACAGAGGAGCCGCTCTCTGTTCGCACCTTTTACCGTATTACGGGATAAATCACCCATAACCGTCCTCGACGGTCGCAGAAAGAGGTGATTCGCGGCGCCCGGCGACGCTCGGCGCACCTTCCCGGTCGCGGCCTCGGCGACCGGCCGCACGAGCCGCCACCGGCGCCCCGCGACGCTCGGCCGAAGCGGATGGACAAGAGGTCGCGGAACTCGCGGATGTCGTGAGCGACGAGCCGCCGCCGTAGCCGGACCGCGGCGCCCGTGTCCGGAACATACGGGGAGCGCTCTCCAAGAAGACCGGACACAAAGTGGCACACGCGCTCGCCGCCGGGAACACCTTTCAACGGCCGCGACCGGAAAACCCGGATCAGCGCGCACCGGAACCATTAAATGCGGTCAGGAAATCCAACGGGCATTGTTAATGGCAGACCGATACCCACCGAATTGGCCGCGGAGCCTTTTCATCCCGCGATCAAACAGATCGCCGGTCACGGTGTGATCGCGCCCAGGTCACCTGAGGCAGGCCGAACAGGGGAAACGGCTCGGTCATCGTCGACAGGTCGTTCACCGGCCGAAGTCACCGTTGTCGATGGCGGCAGAAAGAGCGACGGGATATGGGCACGCGTCATGAGAACGCGCGGAGCGCGAATGCACGTGCCACGAGCAGCCGTCGCATATCGAGGAGGTTCCACCCGTGCGTTCAGAAGATGAGCACGAGGTGATGCACCTTGCCGGCTTGTGCGGCCCCTCCCTCGTCTGAGGGGCCGCACCCGTCCCTTCGCCGGTCGGGCGTCGGGGCATGGGTTCACCCGCCGGTCAGACCACGGTGCAGGGGACGCCGTTGAGGGTGAAGGCGGTGGGTTCGGCGGTGTTTCCGGTGTGGGTGGCCTGGAAGCCGATCTCGACGGTGGCGCCGGGGGCGAGGGTGCCGTTGAAGTCGACGTTGCGGGCGCTGACCTGGCCGCTTGTGGGCGAGTAGGTGGCGTTCCAGCCTGAGGTGATGGCCTGGCCGGAGGGCAGGGTGAAGACCAGGGTCCAGCCGTTGATCGTCGAGGCCGTGGTGTTGGTGATGCTGATACTGGCGGTGAAGCCGTTGTTCCAGCTGTTCATGGTGTAGGCGACCCGGGGTCCGGTGCCGCCGCCGGTGGGCGTCGGGGTGGGCGTCGGAGTCGGGGTGACGGTGGGCGTGGGCGTCGGGGTGGGGGTGGGTGAGGGGCCGCCGCCGGCGATGCTGGTCACGAAGGTGGTCATGCTGCGGGCGGGGAGGGTGACGGTGAGGGAGCCGTTGGACATGCTGGTCGCCGCCTGGGAGGCGAGGTTCCTGTTCGCGTCGCTCACCCAGGAGGAGACGCTGCTGGATGCGGTGGTGTTGGACAGGGTGAACTGCTGGCTCACCGCGGAGGTGTTCTTGTTGAGGGCGACGATGACGACCGTGTCGCCGTTGCGGTAGGCCGAGACGTAGACGTTGGAGGCCGGGTTGGCGGTCGCGTCGATCCGCACGTATCCGGGGCGGACGAACCTGGCGAACTGCGCCATCATGGCGCCGCGCTTGCTGATCTGGCCGTCTTCGCGCATGGGGCCGTAGCTGCGCCGGATGGTCCACCAGACGTAGGTCTGGAACTCGGCGTCCACCATGGCGTGGTGGATGTGCTCCCCCACATCCAGCGCCTGGGGCCACAGGTCCCCCGAATCGGTGCTGTTGGGGTAGTAGACCTCGGTCATCCAGAGTTCTTTGCCGGCGCCCTTCTGCTTGAACAGGGGGTAGGGGAAGTTGGAGTAGGAGGTGCCGTAGAGGTGGGCGCCGATGATGTCCACGTTGGCGAGAGCCGTGGCGTCGTTGAGGATCGGGTCCGACATGCTCTTGATGTACTGGAAGGACTCGGGCGCGATGACCCTGGTGCCGATCGAGCCGGCGTTCTCCCGCAGGAAGCGCACGATTTCGGCGCTGGTCCACCACGTCCAGTCCTGCGCGTAGTCGGGCTCGTTCTGCACCGAGATGGCGTACAGGTTCACCCCGTTGTTGCGCATGTAGGTGGTGAAGTCGTTCAGGTGCTTGGCGTAGGCGGCGTACGAACCGGACTTCAGGCGCTTGGCGTTGGTCTGGCTGCCGCGGGTGAAGGTCTCGGTCATACTGGCCGGCGGGTTCCACGGCGAGGCGAAGACCGTCGCCCCGAGCTCCACCGCGCGCTTCGCCGTCGCCAGGTCACGGCTCCAGTCCGACTGGTTCTCGTTGACGGGGATCCGCAGCACCGAGAACCCCAGCTTGCCATCGCCGTTGCCGAACGCCGTGTCCCGCTGGGCGGCCGTCAGGTCACCGATCCACGCCGCGTGGGCCATGCCACCGAAACCCCGGATCGTCTGCCGCTGCGCCGCCGGATTGATGACCGCCGTGGCGGCCGCGGCCTCCGTGGCCCCCACGACCGACGCCGCGGCCGCGATGACCGGCACGGCCCCGATCGTCGTCAGGACGCTCCTCCGGCTCAGCGCCTTCCGCTCACCGCTCATGGGCTCGTTCTGATCCTGCGTCATGTCTTCTCCTTTGTGCTGTAGGCGCCGATCAGCGCCTTCTCGGTCCCGTTGGCCCCGGTCGGCGCCGGTCTCCGGCGTCGCCCAGCGGGCTGGACCTTGATCGTGTTATCGATCACTTTTTCGACCGTGATCTACTTCGGTTAGATTGTTAGCGTTAACATTTCCTCGCGTGGACCGGCACGCGTGTGCGACGGGGATGCGGACCGCTCAGATGGTCGCGCGGGAGTGACACTCCAGCGGAGTGTGGTTCCGCCCTCGGCGGAAGGTCAAGCAGAGGCGGGCCCGCGAGCATTCGAACTGTGTGTATGTCGCGCCGAGCCGTGAAAGTTACAGCTCAGGCGTGCCGGGTCCCGCGCCCGCCTTCCTTGGAGGACACGTCGAACCGTTCGACCGGGTCACCTTCGGCCTCCTGGCCGTCGGCACCGACGACGGCCACGGCCACGGCCACGGCGGCGGGCCGAGCGTCAACGGCGCCCCCTTGCCGCCGTGCTGAACGTCGGAACGGCGCGACCGCGCCCTGCCTGACATGACGTCGCGACCGAAGGCCGCCTCCGTCGAGCACGGCGTCGCCGGACGACCATGGGTTGACGAGGAGCGGCCGTATCCACCACCCTTTCACTATTCGAATAGTGAAAGGGTGTTTCATGTGATCGAGTTCAACCTGGATCGCGGTTCGGGGGTTTCGACGTACCTGCAACTCGTTCACCAGGTCAAACAGGCGCTCCGGCTGGGTACGCTGCGGCCCGGCGACCAGTTGCCGACCGCCCGCGAGGTGGTCGAGAGCTTGGCCATCAATCCCAACACCGTGCTCAAGGCCTACCGGGAGCTGGAGCGCGAAGGGCTGGTCGAGGGGCGGCCAGGGATGGGGACGTTCGTCCGGCAGGGCATCGCGGGCGCGACCCTCGCCGAGCACACGCGGCTGCGGCGCGGTCTGCAGAAGTGGGTGCGCGACGCCCGCGCGGCCGGGCTCGACCAGGAGGACCTGCGGGCGCTGTTCGCCGTGGTCCTGGCCGACACCGCGAAGCAGGACGTGGCATGAGACCGGCGCTGGAGGTGACCGGGCTGGGGGTCCGCCACCGCCGTACGTGGGTGTTGCGCGACTGCTCGCTGTCCGTGCCCACCGGGCGCGTGGCGGCGCTGGTCGGGCCCAACGGCGCGGGCAAGACCACGCTCATGCACGCGGCCGTCGGCCTGCTGCGGCCCGCGCTGGGAAGCGTCCGCGTGGCGGGCGAGGCGGCGTTCGTGGCGCAGGACAAGCCGCTGTACGACGGCTTCACCGTCGCCGAGATGCTCGCCTTCGGCCGCCGGATGAACACCCGCTGGGACGCCGCCGCCGCTGCCGGCCGACTCGCCGGGCTGGGCATCCCGTTGGGCCGCAGGGTGAGCGGGCTGTCGGGCGGGCAGCAGGCGCAGGTGGCGGTCACCCTGGCGCTGGCCTGCCGGCCCGACCTGCTCGTGCTGGACGAACCGCTGGCCAACCTCGACCCCCTCGCCCGCCACGACGTGATGCGCTCGATCATGGCGGAGGTGTCCGGCCGGGAGCTGACCGTGCTGCTGTCCTCCCACGTCGTCTCCGACCTGGAGGACACGTGCGACTGGCTGGTCGTGCTGAACGAGGGTCGGCTGCAGGTCAGTGGCGACATCGACGAACTGCTCGACGGGCATCTCGTACTCACCGGGCCCGACGGGGCGTCGGCGGCGGGCACGCGCGTAGTGGGCGCGAACCGTACCGGCAGGCAGGTCAGCATGCTGGTCAGGGGCGCGCCCCCGCTCGATCCTCGCTGGCGGGCACGGCGCCCGGGGCTGGAGGAGCTCGTCATGGCCTACCTGCGCAGCCCCGAGTCGGCGGCGCTGCCGGGACTGACGGGGGTGGGCGTGTGATCTGGGTGACGTGGCGCCAGCACCGGGCACAGATCCTCGTGACGGCGGGTTTCCTGGCGCTGCTGGGGGCGCTGCTTCTGGGTTCGGCGGTGGAGGCGGGCCGGTACGTGGCCGAGCACGCCCCGCCCGGCTGCCCGGGGCCCGCCGTGGCGTGCGGAGACCTGGCGGTGGCGCTCGGGCGACGCTACGACGCGGTCTACTCGGTGTTCGGCTGGATGCCACTGGTGCTGCCCGCGCTGATCGGGGCCTTCTGGGGCGCGCCGCTGCTCGGCCGCGAGTACGAGCGCGGCACCCACCGTCTGGCCTGGACCCAGTCCGTGCCCGTGTGGCGGTGGCTGGCGGTCAAGCTGTCGGTCCTGGGCGGGGCGGTCGTGGCGGGCGGGCTGCTGCTGTCGCTCATGGTGAGCCTGTGGCGGCCGGTGTTCAGGACGGGGGTCGACTCCACGTTCGGCAACATCGGTGTGTTCAACATGGTGGGCGTGGAGCCGGCGGCGTGGTGGCTGTACGCGTTCGCGCTCGGCACCGCGGCCGGCACCCTGTTCCGGCGTACGCTGCCCGCGATGGCGCTGGTCGTGGCCGGCGTGGCGGTGACGATGTTCACGCTGTTCCAATTGAGCGACCACTACGCCGAGCCGGCGCGTGCCGAGCTGTCCGGCACCGTGCTGCTGGACGATCCCGACGCCCGGCTGGTGAGCGCCGCCTGGGTGCGGCCGTCCGGGAGGGAGGTCGCCGAGCCGTCCGACAGCGGCTGCCCGCGCCGGGTGGACGCGGGGCCCAGCAGCAAGAACGCCGAGGCGTGGCAGGGGTGTCTGTTCGGCAAGGGCTACCGGTATGCCGTGTACTACCATCCGGCGTCCAGGTTCTGGCGCTTCCAGTGGACCGAGGGCGGGATTCTGGCGCTCGCGTCGGCGGCCCTCGGCGGCCTGGCCGTGCGCCGCACCCTCCGCCGCCCCGGCTGACGGACCGGTTCGAAGCGTCAGCGGCAGCCCGTCGGCCACATCACGCGCGAGATCGAGACCGCCCGGAGCAAGGAGGTCCGAGGTCCCCCGGTCCGGTGGCGGCCGGGGGACCCCGGACGTCAGGGCTGCTGGGGTGCGGGGCGGATGGCGAAGGCGACGGCCGGGTCCAGCGGTCCCCTGATGAGGAGCAGGTCGGGGCCGTAGACGTTGCCGACCTGGGTGCGTCCGTCGCCGACGCGGACGCGCGGGTCGTCGGGCAGGTCGCCGTACTGGAACAGCATCCGTCCGTCGGGGTACAGCACCACCTCGAAGGTGACGCGCAGGCCGGTGCCCCTCAGCTCGACGTCACGCCATTCGGTGACAAAGCGCTGGTCGGCGCCCTGCCCCAGCGTCGCCGTGCGCACCGAGGACCGCTCGTCGTAGTGCAGGTCATCGTTGAGCGGCGCGGCCCAGGACCACTTGGTGGACAGCGGATCGATGAACAGCAGCGTGCCGAGCGAGGCGACGCCCACGGCCGCGTAGGTCTTGCCCGAGAGCGGGAAGGCGAACGGCAGCGGCACCATGACGCTGGTGTAGTCGTCCACGCCGATCGGGTCGACGCCGGGGAGGTAGGCCTTCGGGGTGCGCGCGCACGCGAAGCCGGAGTGCTCGATCGGCATGCCGACGGTCAGGTCGGCCTGGAGGTCACCGCCCACCGTGATGCGTTTCTGGATGACGATGTCGCAGGCCTGCCGGTACACCTGGATGAACTGCGGGCCGCCCATGACGCCGGTCAGCCGGTAGGCGCCCTGCGCGTCGGTCGTCGCCGGCGGCACCCGGTAGTCCTGCACGCCGACCAGGACGCCGGCCAGTGGCGCGCCCGTGCCGTCGCGCACGTGGCCGGTGACGGTGTTGTCCATCGGGTACACGGTGATGTCGAGGCCGATCACCTGTCCCTCGGTCGTGACGGTGATCTCGCTTCTGGAGTACTCCCAGTCCGGGGTGGAGATGACGACGATGTAGGAGCCCTGCGGCACATACAGCCGGTAGAGGCCGGAGGCGTCCGAGACCGTGTCGGTGATGACGTCGCCGCCGACCGGGTCGACCAGCTCGACGGGGACGTCGGCGAGCCTGGCGCCCTGGTGGTCCTTGACGAAACCCTGCACCACGCCGAGCCCGTAGAAGCGGATGCCCATGCCGGGGCGCAGGATGGGCTGGTCCACCGAGTAGTCGAAGCCGAGCAGGCCGGTGCCGTTCTCCAGTCCGACGCTGGCGGAGCCGCCCCGTGGCATCAACCCGGACGTCAGCGACTTGTACTGGAAGAGCACCTGGCCGTTCTCGTGCAGTTCGGCGGAGAAGGTGAGCCGCGCCGACGGCTGGGCCACCAGGGTGACGTTGCGCCATTCGACGAGGAACCGGCGGTTGGGCGCGGTGCCGAGTGTCGCGGTGAGCACGCTCGCGGAGGCGTCCACCATCAGGTCGTCCCAGAAGGCGTAGACGGCGGCGTTCGGCAGGCCCGGGCTGGGGATGGGGCCGTTCTGCGCCAGGTTGGTGTTGCGCGCGAAGTTGATGAACCCGTTGGTCGAGACCCAGGCCTTGGTGTAGGGCTTGCCGTACAGCGGGAAGGTGAACGGCAGCGTGACGGCGGCTCCCGCGTCGTCGCCGGTGAGCGCGAGCGGCGTGGTCCCGTTCACCCAGGTGAGGGACGGCACCACGTCGCACTTGTTGCCGTAGGAGTCCTTGCGCAGCGGCGTGTCGATGGGCACGAACTCGTCGCCGTCGACCTGCACCGTGAGGGTGGTGGAGCCGCCGCAGCGGGCTCCCTTGACGTTGATCCGCCAGGTGCCGACCGGGACGCCGATCATGGCGAAGGTGCCGTCGGACTCGGTGGTCACCGGCGGGTAGGGGGTGTTCTCGATGGAGACCACGGCGCCGGGCAGCGGCTCCCCGCCGGTCTGGCGGACCTCGCCGTAGATGTCGTACCGGCGGACGGCGGACAGCGTGAGGTCGCGGACGGCGGTGCCGGTGGCCGGCACGGTCGCGGCGCCCGAGGCGGGGGCGAAGCCGAACGCCGTGGCGGTGACCGTGTAGGAGCCGGGCGGGAGCGACAGGGTGTAGACGCCGTCGGCGGCGCCGGTGAAGGTCCGCTTGGCGCCGGAGGCGGCGACGGTCACCGTGGGGTTCGGCACGGGGTCGCCGCCGGCGTCGCGCACGGTGCCGGTCAGGGTGCCCGCCTGGCCGCGCGGGGCGAAGACGGCCGCGGCGAAGACGTCCAGCCGGCCCTGCCCCCACACCCGGTTGTCGTCGCTCGCGCCGCCGCAGGAGTAGTCCACGACGTCCACGGCGGTCTCGTCCAGCAGCCGCCGGGTCGCGGCGACGTCGCCGCGCAGCGCGGGCGCGGCCGACCACAGCAGCGCGACGGCGCCCGCCACGTGCGGCGTGGCCATGGAGGTGCCGCTGAGGACCTCGTAGCCTCCGCCGGGGATCGAGGAGCGCACGGCGACCCCGGGGGCGCTGATGTTCGGCTTGATCCCCGGCGTCTCGGCGTCGCCGCGGCTGGAGAAGTCGGCGATCTTCAGGTCCGCGCCGTACGCGCCGACGGCGTAGGAGTTGTCGTATCCGCCGGGCGAGCCGACCGTGCCGCAGGCGGGGCCCTCGTTGCCCGCGGCGAACAGCGGGAAGATGCCCGAGTCGACCCAGGCGTCGACGATGCCCTGGTAGAACGGGTCGCCCGGGGAGCCGCCCCACGAGTTGCTCACGAGGTTCGGGGCCAGGTCGGGGCGCGGGTTGGCCCCGTTGAGGTCGGTCGGGGCGAGCATCCACTGGCCGGCGGCGAGCAGGTCGTCGTCGTAGCAGGTGGAGGAGGCGCAGCCCTTGGCGCTGATCCAGGTGGCGCCGGGCGCCACGCCGATGCCGCCGTCGCCCACGATGGTGCCCATCGTGTGGGTGCCGTGGCCGTTGTTGTCGCACGGCTTCAGCGACGGGACGCCGCACACGAGCGTCGGGTCGTACCAGTTGTAGTTGTGGTCGTAGGTGCCGTCGGCCTTGCGTCCGCGGTAGCGGGCGGCCAGGGCGGGGTGGTCGAACTGGACGCCGGAGTCGATGGTCGCGACCACGACCCCCTGACCCCTCGCGCCCAGATCCGACCAGACGCGCGGGGCGCCGATCTGGTCGACGCCCCACTCGACGCCCGCCGCCGCCCGCGCCACGGCCTTGGCCGTGCGGTCGGGCTCGGGAATGGTGACCGAGCCGGCGGGGCGCACCCTTGCCACGTCGGACCGTGCCGCGAGCCGGTCGACCAGCTCGCGGCTCGCGCCGCGCACCAGCACGGCGTTGACCAGCCAGTACGGGGTGAACAGCGCCTTCTCGCCGTGCAGGAACGCGCGCAGGCCGCTCTGGCTTCGCTCGGCCGTCGCGGTGAGCGCCCGGTAGCCCTGCGCCGCCCTGGCCGCGTGGGTGCGCTGCGCGCGGGCGGCGGACAGGTCGGCCTTCTCCTTGAGCATGACGAAGACGTCGGCGCGCGTGTTCCGGGCGAGCTTCTCCACGACCGCGCGGTCGAGCCGGGCGGGCGAGGTCGCCGCCGCCGCGGGCGAGGGCTCGGCGGCCGGGGCCGCCGCCGCGGCGGGAGCGGCGGCCAGCAGCAGGACCGGGACGAGTAAGGCCGTGAGCAGGCGGCGCATGGGCTTCCTATTCGAAGATCGTGTCGAGCTGGGCGAGCACCTGGTTGGCGGTCTTGCCGACCAGGGCCTGGCTGTCCACCAAGGAGCGGTCGGCGCGCAGGACCGCGGCCAGCTCGCCCCCGTTCCCCGAGGCGATGTCGGCCTGGATGTAGGCGTCGACGAGGGCGTTGATCTCGTTGATCAGCGTCTGGGTGATGATCACCCGGTCGCCGTCGCGGGTGCCGACGGTGCGGAAGGCGGGCTCCATGGACTGCATGAGGTGGGCGGTCCGCTGCCGCAGGCCGTCGTCGGCGGTCAGCAGTTCCATGGCCCGGCTGTTGGTGCGCGCGTACAGGTGGGCGTAGTGCAGGACCGAGCCGGACTCGGCGTTCTCGAACAGGTCGCGGGTGCGCAGCAGCGCGGCCACGGTGGCGTCGGTCGTCGAGCCGCCCGGGTCCATGCCCTTCAGGCCGACGCCGGTCAGCGACTCGTCGGCGAAGCACATGCACACCTGGCGGGGCGACTCGTAGACGCCGTCGATGCCCACCGCGCCGAACGCCCGCCAGGTCTCCTGGCTCTCCGGCGAGTTCTTGCCGTACAGGTCGTAGGCCGCTTGGATGGCGCCGACGCGGGTCTCGGTGAACCGGGACCGCGGGCCGAGATAGACGGTCAGGTCGCGGTAGGCGATCTCCGCGGCCTTGGTGACGCCGATGCGGGTGGCCAGGATGTACCAGGCGTGGCTCGGGATCAGGCTGTTGAAGTGCACCCAGCCGCTGTCGGCGCAGCCCAGCCAGTACTCGCTGTAGTGCGCGGGGTGCGGTATGCCGCCATAGGTGATGTTGTGCGGGTTGGCCAGGTCGCGGATGACGCCGAGCGAGCTGCCCTCTCCGGCCTTCCACGAGGTGCTGCCCGTGACCTTGGCCTCGGTGAAGGCGGCGAACACGTCGGAGAAGCTCTCGTGCAGCGAGCCGCCCTGGAAGAGCTGGAACAGGTTGGCGGTGGAGAAGGTGACGCCGTGCTGCCACTCGTGGGAGACGATGGTCAGCGTCGCCGTGCCCTGCCCGAAGGCCGTCATGCCGCTTTCCGGCATGAAGAAGGCGTTCTTCTCGGGCGTGCCGTCGGCGCTGGAGGAGTACCGCGCGCCCGCGTCCATGCGGGCGCCCTCGCCGTCCCAGCTGTCGCGGCCGAAGGTGGACATCATGTAGTCGTAGAACTTGCCGCTGTGGTCGTAGATGGCGTTGACGTCGGGCTCGGAGACGGGGCCCTGGCCCTCGACCCTGGCAGGGTCGTCGTCGGTCTCGTCGCTGTTGCGCAGGTCCCATACGCGGCGCTGCTTGAACTCGAGCCGGCCCGGCTCGAAGGTGACGACGCGGCCGGTGCTGAGCGCGTCCACGTAGTAGACCGTCGAGCGGCCGTCCGCCGCGGCGAGCCACACCCGCCAGACGAGCGTCACCGGCACCGGCCGCCCGGGGTCGGGGTCGCCGGGCAGCAGGTAGAGCACCGGCGGCTCGACGGTCCTGCCGTCCGGCATGGCGCGGGTGGCGGCGGCGACGGCGGCGTACGCGCCGAGGGTGGGCCGGGTGGCGACCGGGGCGAGGTCGGGGATGAGGCCGTTGGTCAGCCCGCGCACCGTGGTGCCCTTGGCGTCGCGGTGCACGCCGACCCTGGCCCCGTACACCGGGACGCCGTCGATCTGCTGCTGGAACCAGTCGTGCCGCTGGCCGAGCGGGTCCTTGGCGCGGGCGGGCATCGGCCGTAGCTGCGCCACCGGGTCCTTGACGGCGAACAGGGCGGCGTTGGACCGCAGCCAGCTCGTGACGTCCTTGCCGACCGGGCTGTCCAGGCTCGCCATCGTGGGGACGCCGAGCCACGGCTCCCTGGCCATGTTGACGCTGCCGGCGGTCATGTCGCGGGACGCCTTCTGGCGCGCGGTTTCCAGGCCCACCCGAGCCAGCGCCTGGGAGACGCCGGGGCGGTAGTAGCCGACGGGGGCGGGTTCGGGGGGCGCGGCGGCGATGCCGAGCGGCAGCGCGGCGGGCTGCTCGGCGGCGGGCGCGGCGGCGGCCGACCCGGACAGGGCGAGCTGGGCGGCCAGCAGGCCCGCGCCGGCCCCGGCCAGCAGCCTCACCCGGCGCGGAGCGACGAGCGCGCGCAGGGCCTGACCGGCCAGGCCGGTGGCGAGACACCAGGCGAGGCCCAGGCCGAAGGCGTACGGCGCGGGCGTGGACACCAAGGCGAGCTCGCCGGGCGCGAGGGCGGCGACGAGCGCGGCGACCGCGGTGAGGACCGCCGCGTACCCGGCGGAGGCGGCCAGCAGCCGGGCACGGCCGCGGGTGAGCACGCCCGCCAGCACGCCGGCGGCCAGCGGCCCGAGCGCCACCAGCACCAGCGGGGAGCCCTGCAGCAGGAACTGGACCGGCCAGATCCGGCCGCCGGTGGACAGCGTGGCCGACCACCAGTCGACCGGGCCGCCGGTCGCGGCCGCCGCGGTGGTGGTCACGCCGTTCGCGCTCCCGGACAGGAAGCCGCCGACCAGCCCTTCGGCGCCGGTGGTGAGCAGTGCGAGCACCGCCCAGGTGACCGCCGTACTGAGAGCCGCCGCGGCGGCGCCGATCCATGACGCCCGCGCCGCGGCGCGGACCGCGGGACGTGCCTTTCTCGCCGAACGCATGACAGGCCTCCACACGTGAGCCGTGCGCCATCGACAACGGGGGTCCGCCGGCATGCGGGCGCGCGCCGGCCACGGATGGCGTGCGCGGGATCCCTATGCGGAGGCGGGCGGAGATGCGGGGGGTCGATAAGGGGGAGATAAGGAAATACCTTGATCAACCGGAGTATCAGGCCACGGATACCGGTCCGTCAATCGCGACTTTTCGGTCTTGACCGGTGATCGGTCGATGTATATGTTGAGCCCAATTTTGATCATCGGCGCCGTTCCGAAACCTCGTCGTGGCCGGCCGGGCTCGCCGCGCCCACACCCCCTCACCAGCCCGTTCCCCCGGGCCTGACTCCGCCTGGAGGCACGTGGTGCGTCGCAGGTCGTTGTTCGTCATGCTCGCCGCCGTGGTGGCGTGCACCGGTCTGGCGATCCCCGCGTTCGCCGATCCCGCTCCACCGTCGCCGCCCGCACCGGAGCGGCACACGATCTCCGTCGGCGCGCCCGCCGACGCCAAGACCACCCGAGACCGGGCGGCCAAAGCCCGCAAGGCCGCCAAGCGGCGCACGGCGAAGCGGGACGGCGCCACCGCGCTGGACGTCGCGGCGGGCAGCGTCACGCCGGTCGGCACCGGCGCCGACGCCGCGGCCGCGCTGGCCGGCGCGCTCGTCGCCGACGGCAGCCTCGAAGGGGCCAGATACGTCACGACGCCGCCCACGTCCGGCACCAACGGCGTCGGCCACGGCATCGGCGGCGTGTCCGGCGAGGGCGCCCTGCTGACCACCGGCGACGCCACGCTGGCGCCCGAGCCGAACGACTTCCTGTCCTCCGGCCGCGACTCCGGCGGCGGCAAGGTGCGCGGCGAGAGCGCCTACGACGTCACCGTCCTGCAGGTCGACCTGGACGTCCCCGCGTGGGCGAGCTGCCTGACCTTCGAGATGAAGTTCTTCAGCGAGGAGTTCCCCGAGTTCGTGCGCAGCGCCTACAACGACGGGTTCGTGGCCGAGCTGGACAGGTCGACCTGGACGACCGACGACTCGACCATCCTGGCGCCGGACAACTTCGCCTTCGACCCCTCGGGCAACGTCATCTCCACCAACACGACGGGCCTGCTGGCGATGAGCGCCGCGGCGGCGTCCGGGACGACCTACGACGGCGCCACTCCCCTGATGAAGGCCGGCACCCCGGTCACCGGCGGCGCGCACAAGATCTATCTGTCGGTGTTCGACCAGCACGACGCGGTCTACGACTCGGCGGTGCTGCTGCGCGGCCTTTCGTACACCCAGGACACCGGCGCCGAGTGCGGGACGGGGGCCAAGCCGGTCACCAAGCCGGTCATCTTCGTGCCCGGCATCATGGGCACCAAGCTCGTGGACGAGTCGGGCACCGAGTGGTGGCCGGGCGGCACGAAGCTGCTGAACCCGACCGACTCCCACCTCGACAACATCATGCTGCACGACGACGGCCTGACCGACGCCAAGGGCAACGGCGTGTACGGCTCCGAGGTGATCATGAAGATCCTCGGGCTGAAGTCCATCTACCAGGACACCGTCACGCTGCTGAAGGACGCCGGGTACGTGCTGGGCGACATCGAGGCGCCCCAGCCGGGCGAGAACCTGTTCCTGTCCCCCGTCGACTGGCGCAAGTCGGCCACCGTCAACAAGAACCAGCTCCTGGACCGCATCGAGCGCATCAGGGACGCCACCGGGTCGGACCGGGTGAACATCATCGCCCACTCGCAGGGCGGCCTGGTCGTCAACGCGGCGATGAGGGACGCCCGGTCGGCCGGCAAGGTCAACCGCATCTCCACCATCGCCACGCCCTACCTCGGCGCGGCCAAGGCGCTGGGCGTCCTGCACTACAAGACGCCCTGCGTCATCGACTTCGTCGGCGGCCGGTGCCTGCTGAACCGCAACGAGGCCGCGAAGATCACCCGCAACTTCCCCGGCTTCCTGGAGCTGCTGCCCTCCGACAACTACCACCGGGTCGTCGAGCCGCCGGTCAACCGCGTCCCCGGTGGGCCGCTCACCCCCGACCAGGTGCGCAACCTGCTCAGCGACAAGAACCTGACGCTGATCGACCGCGCACGGGCCTGGCACCAGCAGGCCGACGAATGGAAGCCCGCCGACGCGCGGGTCGGCCTGACCCGCCTGATCGGCGACGGGGTGACCACCGTCGTCAGCTTCGACGAGTTCGCCGAGGAGCACTGCGACGAGAAGTTCGGCTGGTGGCGCACGTGCGCCCCGGGCACCGGCGTGCTGGTCAACTGGAGCGACCACGGGGACGGCACCGTCCCGCTCGGGTCGGCGCGCATGACCCCCGAACTGCGCGGCGACTCGGTCGTCCTGGAGCCGTACTCCGGCATCGGGCACGCCGACCTGCCCAACAAGTCGCAGGTGATCGCCAGCGCCGTCTACGCCATCCAGGGCGAGGGCCCGACGGCCGGGCGCCTGGCCGCGCTGCGCACCGCCGACGACGCCCAGCAGCTCGCCGGCGCCGGCGGGCTGACCGGCACGGAGGTGATGGTCAGGGGCCCGGTGAACCTGCTGCTCACCGATTCGGCGGGCCGCCGCACCGGCTTCGCCGACCCCTCGACCGAGATCGAGATGGAGGACATCCCGGGGAGCTCGTACGCCGCCGGCACCGGGCCGTACAAGCAGATCTCGGCGTTCCTCACCCAGGGCAAGGCCGCCGGCGAGATCACCACCACGGCCAACGGGTATGTGTACATCCGGCTGCGGACCTGGGTCAACGGCGTCGTCACCTCGACCATCGCCTACGAGCCCATCCTGACCGACCCCAACAACCGCATCACCTTCGCCGGCGTGGGCGTGACGGTGCCGGCCACCAGGGTCGCCGTCCTGCCCTGCGACATCTGCCCGGCGCAGAACCCGCTGCCCACCGTCACCGGCGGCGGGGCCGACGACGAGACCCCGCCCGACACCACCGTCAACCTCACCTACGACACCTTCGAGGGCAAGCGGCGGGTGCGCATCACCGCGGGCGGCACCGACGCGGGCGGGGCCGGGGTCGAGCGCGTCGAGTGGGCCATCGAGTCGAGCGACCCCGGCGACCGGACCCAGTACGCCACCTACGCCCAGCCGTTCTACTGGATCAAACCGGCCGGCTCGACGGGCACCTGGACGCTGCACCTGCGCACCATCGACGCCGCCGGCAACATCGACGGCTCCTACGTCAAGACCGCCCTCGACCTGTGACCCGCACACCTGGTGGCCGTCCCGCCCAGGCGGGCGGCCGGTCACCAGGGCCGCGCGGCCGAGGCCACCCAAGCCGGGGCCGCCCTCAAGCCGGACCGCTCCGGCCGGACCGCTCAAGCCCGACACTCAAGCCCGACCACTCAAGCCCGACCACTCAAACTGGACCGCGCAGACAGGGAGGCGGTCCTCCTACGCCGAGCGGCCGGTCACCAGGTCGCAGAGGGATTCGAGGACGTCGCGGGCGGCGCGTTCCGGCAGCCGCCGCGCGGCCGCCCTGGCCTCGCCCGCGTACCGCGCCACCTCGGCGCGGGCCAGTTCCAGCGCGGGTGAGGCGCGCAGCAGGCGCAGCGCCTCGGCGTGCGGGCCGTCGTCCGGGACGGCGCCCGGGACGGCGCCCGCGCCGAGGATCTCGCGCAGCCGCCCGGCCGCGCCGTCCCCGGCCCCGCGCAGGGCGAGCAGGACCGGGAGGGTGGGGACCCCGGCGCGCAGGTCGGCGCCCGGGGCCTTTCCCGCGCGGTCGGCCTCGGAGACGATGTCGATGATGTCGTCGGAAAGCTGGAAGGCCACGCCCAGCGCCTCGCCGTACTCCCCGAGGGCGCGCACCGCCGCCGCGTCCGCGCCCGCGCACATCCCGCCGAGCCGCACGGCCAGGGCGATCAGCGAGGCCGACTTGTCGCGGACCACCTCCAGGTGGTGATCGACGGGGTCCTCGCCGCGCCGGGGGCCCGCCACCTCCCTGACCTGCCCCCTGACCAGCCGTTCGAAGGCGTGGGCCTGCGCCCGCCTGGCGGCCTCGCCGAGCTCCAGGCTGACGGTCGCGCCGCGGGCGAACAGGTGGTCGCCCACCAGGATGGCGATCTTGTTGTTCCATCTGACCTGCGCGCTCGGCACGCCGTGGCGCAGCGGCGCGTCGTCCATCACGTCGTCGTGGTGGAGCGAGGCCGCGTGGATGAGCTCGACGGCCACCGCGGCGTCGGACACCTCGGCGGTCTCCGGGTCGCCGAACTCGGCGCCCAGCAGCACGAGCAGGGGACGCCAGCGCTTGCCGCCCGCGTCCAGCAGGTAGCCGGCCGCCTGGACGATGAGCGAATCGGGCGAGTCGGCGGCGGCGTCCCGCAGCCGGGCCTCCACCGCGGCCATGCTCTTGCGCAGCCGCCCGGCCAGTTCGCCGTCGGCCGGCGCGACCTGCTCCAGGGCCGATCCCGCCATTCCGCCCTCCAGCCGAAGAAGTCACATATTCACGACTTCGCGACTCTAGCGCTTCATGATCCCCGTGCGGCCGGTCACCAGGACGGCCGCTCAGGTGGGGGTCGCCTCCAGTGCGCGGCGGGCGTAGGCGCGGACGTCGGCGTCCGGGTCGGCCAGGGCCTCCGAGAGCGCCGCGGCGACCTGCGGGTCCGCCGCCCAGCGGGTCAGCGCGAGCACGGCCGCCTTGCGCACGTCGAGGTTGGCGTCCGAGAGGGCCTGGACCAGGGGAACCTGGGCGGTCTGGCCGCCGGCGGCGCCCAGGCAGCGGGCCGCCCCGACGCGCACCTGCCAGGCGGGGTCGGCCAGCCCGCCCAGCGCCTGGTCCACCAGCGGCGCGCCGGTGGCGCCGGACGCCTCCAGCGCGGCCGCCCTGACCAGCGGGTCGGCGTCGGCCGCCAGCGCGCCGAGCGCGGCGGACGGCTTGCCGACCAGCCCGAGGCCCCTGGCCGCCCATACCCTGACCTCCCTGGACGGGTCGTCCGCGGCCGCGGCCACCAGGTCGGCCTCGTCGAGGGAGACCAGCCCGCGGATCGCCTCGATGCGCACGCGTCGGTCCGGGTCGTCCATGCCGGCGCGGAACACCTCGCGGTCGCCGAGCCGCAACGCGCGCAGCATGTCCAGCGCCGTGGCCCTGACCACGGCGTCACCCCCGGTGAGCCGCCCGGCCAGGGCCGCGCCGAACTCGGGGGTCGCGGGGAGCACCTCGGCCAGTTCCCTGAGGCCGGTGGCGGCGGCGCGCCGCACCGCGCCGTGGTCGTCGCCGAGCGCGGCGACCAGCGCCGCGCCCGCGCCGTCCGGGACGGTCTCGGTGAGCGTGGCGATGGCGGCCCGCCTGACCTTGGGGTCGGGGTCGGCGAGGTAGGGGGCGAGCCGGTCGGCGGTGGGCTGCTCCTCGGCCAGCCGGTGCAGCTCCAGGATGCGGGGCGAGCGGCCGACGGCGGCCCGTCCGGCGCGCACGGACTCGACCCGCCGCACCGCCGTGGAGACGTGGGCGCCCAGCGGCACCGGCTCGCCGCCCGTGGGCGCGAACTCCGGCACCGGCACCAGGTAGGGCTCCACGGGACGCTTGAGGAACTCCATCGCCCCGTCCTGCCGTCTGCGGAGGTTGAGGTGGAACAGCCAGCGGCCGTCGTCGCGCTCCGGCAGGTCGGCGCGCTCGTGGTACAGCCCCCAGCGGCTCTCGGTGCGAGTGAGCGAGGCGCGGGCGGCCATCTCGGCGCAGTCGCGGATGATGTCCACCTCCGCGCAGCGCATCAGCTCGTGCGGGGTGCGCGCGCCCATCGAGGCGATCTCCTCGCGCATCCGCTCGAAGGACTCCAGCGCGATCTCCAGCTTGGCGGCGGTCTTGGGCGGGGCGACGTAGTCGTTGACGAAGCGGCGCAGCTTGTACTCCACCTGCTGCTGCGGCGGCCCGCCAGGGTGGCGCAGCGGGCGGTAGACCAGCTCGTGCGCGGCGGCGACCTGGTCCTGCGGGAGCGCCGCCGTGGCGCCGCCGTGGTGCGCGGCGGCGTGCGCGCCGGCGAGGTCGCCGAAGACGAACGCGCCGATCATGTAGTTGTGCGGGACGCAGGCCAGGTCCCCGGCCGCGTACAGACCGGGCACCGTGGTGGCGCCGTTCTCGTCCACCCACACCCCCGACGCCGAGTGGCCGCCGCACAGGCCGATCTCGGAGATGTGCATCTCCACGTCGTGGGTGCGGTAGTCGTGGCCGCGCCCGGCGTGGAAGGTGCCGCGCGTGGGGCGCTCGGTGGAGTGCAGGATGGTCTCCAGCGCGCCGATGGTCTCGTCGGGCAGGTGGGTCAGTTTCAGGTAGATGGGCCCGCGCGCCGAGGAGATCTCGGCGGCGACCTCGGACATCATCTGGCCCGACCAGTAGTCGGAGTCGACGAACCGCTCCCCCCGGCTGTTGACCTGGTAGCCGCCGAAGGGGTTGGCCACGTACGCGCACGCGGGCCCGTTGTAGTCCTTGATCAGCGGGTTGATCTGGAAGCACTCGATGCCGCTGAGCTCCGCGCCCGCGTGGTAGGCCATGGCGTACCCGTCGCCGGCGTTGGTCGGGTTCTCGTAGGTGCCGTAGAGGTAGCCGCTCGCCGGCAGGCCGAGGCGGCCGCAGGCGCCGGTGGCCAGGATGACCGCCCCGGCCGCGACGGTGACGAAGCGGCCCGACCTGGTGTCGAACCCGGCGACGCCCACGGCCCTGCCGCCGTCGGTGAGCACCCTGACCGGCATGACGCGGTTCTCGATGCGCACCCTCTCGCGGATGTCGCGGCGGCGCAGCACCCGGTACAGCACCTTCTTGACGTCCTTGCCCTCGGGCATCGGCAGCACGTAGCTGCCCGAGCGGTGCACCCTGCGCACGGCGTAGTCGCCGTATTCGTCCTTCTCGAACTTCACGCCGTACCGCTCCAGCCGCCGGACCATCTCGTAGCCGCGGGTGGCGGTCTGGTAGACGGTCTTCTGCGCGACGACGCCGTCATTGGCGCGGGTGATCTCGGCGACGTAGTCCTCGGGGGTGGCCTTGCCGGGGATGACGGCGTTGTTGACCCCGTCCATGCCCATGGCGAGCGCGCCGCTGTGCCGCACGTGCGCCTTCTCCAGCAGCAGCACGCGGGCTCCCTGCTCGGCCGCGGTGATCGCGGCCATCGTCCCGGCCGTGCCGCCGCCGACGACCAGCACGTCGCAGTCCAGGCTCAGGCGGTCCTCGATCGAGGGGATGTCCATCTACAGTTCCTCCAGGATCCTCGCGCGCGTCTCGCTCCGGTCGGCGGCGGGGTCGCGCGGTCCGTGCATCTCGATCACCGAGCGGACGCCGTGGCGGCCGAGCACCACCACCCGGTCGGCGAGCAGCAGCGCCTCGTCCACGTCGTGGGTGACGAACACCACCGTCGCCCGGGTGTCGGCCAGCACCTCCAGCAGCAGGCGCTGCATCTGGGCGCGGGTCTGGGCGTCCAGCGCGCCGAACGGCTCGTCCATGAGCACGGCGCGGGGCGCGCCGACCAGGGCGCGGGCGAGCTGCACCCGCTGCCGCATGCCGCCGGACAGCTCGCGCGGCAGCCGGTCCTCCGCGCCGGCCAGGCCGACCCGGGCGATCCACGCGCCGGCGGCCGCGGCGCGCTCGCGCCGGGGCGTCCCGCGGATGCGCAGCGGCAGCTCGACGTTCGCCCGGACGGTGCGCCACGGCAGCAGGCCGTCATCCTGGAAGACCATGGCCCGGTCGGCGGAGGTGGCCGCGACCTGCACCCCGTCGGCGAGGATCCGGCCGCCGTGCGGCGCGAGCAGCCCGGCCATCGCGCGCAGCAGCGTGGACTTGCCCGAACCCGAGGCCCCGACGACGACCAGGACCTCGCCGGGGACGATGTCCAGGCCGACCTCGTGCAGCACCGGGCCGCGGCCGTAGCCGAGCGACAGCCCGTCCAGCGTGAACCCGAGGCCCGGCCGCGCCTCGCCGGTGCGCGCCGGTCGTGCGAGCGTCGTCACGTGGTGCTCCTCTCCAGGCGGGTCCGCCGTCGGCGCGCCGTCACGACTCCCGCCCCTCGGCCCGGGGCAGCCAGCGGGTCGCCCTGCGCCCGGCGAGCTCGACGGCGGCCGAGGTGGACCAGCCGAGCAGGCCGATGGTGGCCATCCCGACGATGACCGCCGGGTAGTCGACCAGCGTGTACGACTGCCAGGTGCGGTACCCGACGCCGAACTCGCCGGAGATCATCTCGGCGGAGATGACGCAGATCCACGCCACCCCCATGCCGACCGACAGCCCGCCGAACACGCCGGGCAGAATGCCCGGCAGCACGACGTTCCACAGAACGTGCCGCCGCCCGCCGCCGAGGGTACGGACGGCGTCCTCCCACAGGGTGGGCAGCGCCCGCACGGCGTGCCGGGTGCTCACCATGACCGGGAAGAAGGCGGCGACGAAGGTGATGAACACGATGCCCTGCTCGTCGGTGGGGAACAGCAGGATGGCGACCGGGACCAGCGCGATCGCCGGGATCGGGCGCACCGCCTCCAGCAGCGGCAGCACCACGTGGCGGGTGCGTCGCGAGCGGGCGACGGCGACGCCGACGGCCACGCCCGCGACCGAGGCCAGCCCGAACCCGGTGAGGATGCGCAGCAGGCTCTGCAGCAGGTCCAGGTAGTAGACCGGGTCCGCCAGGCGGCGGGCGGCCTCGGCGGCGATGTCGCCGAGCGTCGGCAGCCGGTCGAACCGCAGCCACAGGCGCGCGTCGGTGACCGTGAGCGCCTGCCACACCCCGGCGGCGGCCAGCAGTGAGGCCGCCTTGGCGGCCCAGCCCCACCGGGCCCCGCGCGGCGCGGGCGTGGGAGCGGCGGCCGCCCGCGGTGGGGAGGTCCGGGCCGGCGCGGTCACCGCGCCTCGCCGCCCGCCTTGACCGCCCGCAGCGCCTCCTCGTAGGAGAGCGGCCGCGTCTTCGGGTGCCGCCGGCGGTAGGCGTCGGCGCCGTCCTGCGTGGTGAAGGGCAGGAACCTGGCGTCGGGCGCCGCCGCGGGGTCGCGCAGCCAGACCGAGCCGTCGGCGAACCACCGGGTGCCGGTGACGGTGTCGGGGACGTAGGCGGCGCGCACGGGCGCGCCGGCGGCGGCGATCTGGCGCAGCAGGCAGGTGGGCGTGGCGGCCGGCCGCGTCGTCGTCGCGCCGGCGAGCCACAGCTCCGAGGCGGTCGCCGGGTCGCCGGCCGCCTTGCCGCACACCGGGTCGGTCCCGGTGATCCGCGCGGGGTTGACCGTCGAGGCCAGGTCGGCGTCGTAGGAGGGGCCGTAGGCCTTGCGCAGGTAGGAGTCGTCGACGAACGCGCGGACGTCGACTCCGGGGAAGCCGTCGCCGATGCGCTTGAGGAACGGCACGTCGTGCTCGTGGGCGGCCTGGAGCGGCGGCTTGAGCGTGGGGTCGAAGGTCGCGATGCCGCCGGGGCCGTTATAGAGGTAGACGACCTCGGCGGGCAGCCCGGTGGCCGTGGCGACGGACTCGGCGGCCTCCAGCGGGTGCTCGTGCAGGTAGCGGGTCGCGTCGATCTGGGCCTTGAGGAAGGCGTCCACGACGCCGGGGTGCTCCTTGGCGTACGCCTGGCGCAGCACCACGCCGTGGAAGGTCGGCACGTCCAGCGCCGAGCCGTCGTACAGCAGCCGGGCCTTGTGCTGGAAGACCAGCAGGCCGGGCCAGGCGACGAACTGCGCGTACGCCTGCACTCCCCCGGACTCCAGCTGCGAGGCGCCCACCGCGGGCTGGTGGTTGACGACGCGCACGTCGCGGGCCGGGTCGAGGCCGGCCTTCTCCAGCGCCTGGACGAGCGTGCCGTGCCCGGCGGAGCCGGCGCTGGCGGAGATGGTGGCGCCCTTGAGGTCGGCGAGCGTCCTGGCCGTGGAGCCGGGCGGGACGACGACCATGTTGAGCCCGCCGCGCAGGTTGTACCCGGTGATGGACACCAGCCGCGTGCGGGCCGCCGGGATGCCCTGGGTGCGGGCCGCGTTGATCAGCAGCGGGTAGTCGCCCATGGACCCGATGTCGATCTTCCCGGCGACCATCTTCGCCGTGATGGGCGCGCCGGCGTCGTAGTCCTGCCACTCGACCGTGTACCCCGGGCCGAGCCGCTTCTCCAGGTAGCCGAGGGACCGCAGCAGGGTTCCGGCGGTCACCGTGTTGATGGTCTTGGACTGGTAGCCGACGACCAGCGTCGTCTTCTCCCCGCCGCCCGCCGCGCCGGCGACCGAGCAGCCGGTCGCGGCGAGCAGGACGGCGATCGACGCCAGGGCTGCGCGCATGGCGGCCTCCTTCATCGCAGCAGGTAGGGGATGTTGATGGTGACGGCGTCGACCGGGCACCGGGCGGCGCACGGGCCGCAGTACCAGCACTCGTCGACGTGCATGTACGCCTTGCCGGTCTCGTCGCTGATGGCGAGGGAGTCGAGCGGGCACGCCTCGACGCACAGCGTGCAGCCGTCGATGCACAGCGACTCGTCGATGGTCACGGGCACCTCGACCCGCTGTTCGATCAGGGCCATGGTCGTTCCTCCGTGGTGGCGTCGTGGTCGCGGCGCGCGGGCGGCGCTGTGCCGGCCGGGCCGCCGCCGGGGGCGGGGGGTGTGCGGTCGAGATGGCCGCGCATGGTCAGCCGGTCGCCTCTGAAGCGGATGAACTCCAGGTCGACCGGCCGGCCGTCGGCCAGGTGGGTGAGCCGCTCGACCATGAGCAGCGCGGCGCCGCGCGGCGCGTCCAGGGCGGCGGCGGTGTGGGCGTCGGCGTTGACCGCCTCCAGGGTCAGCTCGGCCATGCCGAGAGGCTGGCCCGCGATGCGTTCGAGCAGCACGAAGATGTCGTTGTGCTCCAGGTCGGCGTCGAACAGCGGCTCGCCGACCTCGCGGACGAGGTAGGTCAGGTCGAGCGAGAGGGGCACGCCGTTGAGCCGGCGGAGCCGTTCGAGGTAGATGACCCGCTCGCCCGGCGGCACGCCGAGGCGGTGGCCGACCATGGCCGGCGGCTCGATCAGGGTCATGGTCCTGACCTGGTTGGTCACCTCGCCGTGCTCGTGCAGGGTCTCCGCCAGGCCGAGCAGCCGGTGCAGGCCGTGGGGGTACTTCTCCCCCGCCACCGTGGTGCCCACTCCCGGGCACCGCTCGACCAGCCCTTCCTCGCGCAGCAGGTGCAGCGCCTCGCGCACGGTGTTGCGCGAGGCGCCGAACTCGCGCGCCAGCGCGGCCTCCAGGGGGAGCTGCCCCGCCGGGAAGTGGCCGTGCACGATCTGCCTGCGCAGCAGGTCGGCGACCTGCCGGGCCCGATCGGCCCGGCGGCGCCGCGCGGTGGGCTCCGCCGTCACCCGTTCCACATCCGCCTCCCCGGCTGTTCGCCAGCTCCGACGGGATCAACCTAGCAATCCGGTAGGGAAATGGGGATAACGGGGAGATTGCGCCACTCAGCCGAGTCCGCGCACCGCCGCCGAGCAGCCGACCGGCCGCCGGACCGGCGAGATCCGCCACCGGACGGCCGCGTCGTCAGCGGGCGGCCGCGTCGTCAGCGGGCGTTCAGGGCGCGAGCGCCTTCTCGAAGCAGAGCGAGTAGTCGAGCGACTCGTAGGGCGGGAAGATCGGCACCCGGGTGTAGCCCTCGCGCTCGTACACCCGCACCGCGTCGGGCTGGCGGTCGCCGGTCTGCAGGATGATCCGCGGGGCCCCGAGCGCGCGGGCGGCCTCCTCCGCCGCCGCCAGCAGGGCCCGCGCCACCCCCGAGCCGCGATGGGACGGCGCGACGTACATGCGCTTGAGCTCGACCTCCTCACCCAGGCGCCGAAGGGTGACATGGCCCACGGGCGCACCCCCGTCGAAGGCGACCCCGGTGTACAGAACCGTCTCGGCCCGCACCTTCATGCCCGGGGGCAGGTGGCCGGGGTCGGCGAGCCGGTCGGCGTACCGCAGCCCCATCTCGGCTTCCATCGCCGTACGCAGCTCCTCGGCGCCGGGATCGTCGTAAGGCACGGCCCGGACGGCGAACGTGGCCTGGTCGGTCGTCATCTGTCTCCTCACCGGGTTCACGGACGGGACTGGCGCGCCCTGGGCTGCGGGCAGCCCAACGGTACCCGCGACGGCGCGAGGCGCAGGCGGCCGGGATGCGAAGACCTGCTGGTTCAGGTGGTTCTGCCGCCCCGTGCGACCGCCGCGCCCGGCGGGCCGCACGCGTGCGGTGCGCTTTTGGGTACTTTGTGATCAGTCGAGGGGGTGGTCATGGGGCTTTCGTACGTGGTGACCGGCGGCGGTCAGGGCATCGGCCGGGCGATCGCCGAGCGGCTGCTCGAACGGGACGGCCGGGTCGTCGTCATCGAGCGCGACCCCGCGGCGGTGGCGTGGACGCACGGGCATCCGGCCGGGCCGCGGGTGGCCGCCGTGACCGGCGACGCCGCCGACGAGTCCGTCACCGAGCGGGCCGCCGACCTGGCGCAGGCCGCCGGCACGCTCGCCGGCTGGGTCAACAACGCCGCGGTGTTCCGCGACGCCTCCCTGCACGAGGTCCCGGCGCACGAGATCGTCGGCCTCGTCGACCTGAACCTCGGCCCCGCCGTCGCGGGCAGCGCCACGGCGATCCGCCGCTTCCTCGCGGCCGGACGCGGCGGCGCGATCGTCAACGTGTCATCGCACCAGGCACAGCGGGCCGTGCGCGGCGCGCTCCCGTACGCCACCGCCAAGGCCGCCGTCGAAGGGCTCACCCGCGCGCTGGCCGTCGACTACGGCCCCTCGGGAGTGCGCGTCAACGCGGTCGCCCTCGGCTCGATCACCACCGCGCGGTACGAGGAGCTCCTGCGCGACCGGGAGCCGGAGGCCGCCGGGCGCGTCGAGGACCAGATGCGCCGGCTCCACCCGCTGGGCCGGGTCGGACGACCCGAGGAGGTCGCCGCGGCGGTCGCCTACCTGCTGTCGGACGACGCGAGCTTCGTCAACGGCGCGATCGTCCCCATCGACGGCGGCCGCTCCGCCCTCGGCCTGGACCCCGAGGAGCTCTGACCCGGGGCGTCAACGCGACAGGGCGGCCTCGCCGGACCCGGCGCCGCGTCTCTACCGGCTCCGCTGGGGACCCCACCGACATCGCCCCGGAGAGCATCCGGTTCCGCCGACCACACCAAGGCGGGCTCGACGACGACAGAGGCCGGGAGGTCCCGCACGCCCTGCTCATCGAACTCCCACCTCCACCTGACGGCACCCTCCGCCCTCGGTTGGACGGCCCCCGCGTGACCAGAGGCGCCGCCTCAGGCGCCGGGCGGGAGGATCAGCTCGCCGGTGTCGCCCGGCGGGATCGCCGGCTTTCCGTCCGGGACGCCACGGAGCGCGGCGAGCACTCCCGCAGGGTCGCGGAACAGCTCCGGCCGCCCGTCGAGCAGCCGCAGCTCCTGCGGCGTGAGGTTGCGGACCGACACCACCCAGTCGACCTTGATCAGCAGGATGGAGCCGATCTGGACGATCGCGTCCTTGGTCTTGTCGAGCGCGGTGATGAGCTGCGCCACCGCGGCCCCCTGGGCGGCGTCCACCTCGGCCTGGGGCCTGCCGAGCACTTGCAGCTGCGCCGCCTGCTCCAGCCGGGCGAACCGCTCCAGCATCTCATCGGTGGTGAGGCGTTCCCTGGTCCTGCCGACCATCCCCCGCAGCCACGACCCTCTGTGAGGTTCGAGACGTTCGGTGACCTCCAGACCGGCCGCGGCCATGACCTGCTCGACCGCCTCCTGCACGCGCTCGTGTCCGGCCTCCTCGGTGAGGTAGATGTACACGGGAACGGCGCGCCGCAGCCGTCCGGCCGCCTCCGCGGAGGCTCGGGACATCCACGATGCGGCGTCCGTCCCGTTCGGAGTGCGCGTCCTTCCGGCCCTCCCCTCAAGAGGCGATCCGGCCGCGCCCTCGGACGGCGCACCAGCCGTCCCTTCGAGCGGAGTCCCGGGCGTGGTTTCGGGCGTGGTCTCGGGAGAGGTCCCCGGCGGGGCCGCCGCCTTGGTCCGGCGGTCGAGGTGGCGCCTGACGGCCGTCCGCAGGCGGTCTTCCACCGCGCGCGCGTCGGACGGCTTCTCCGGCTGCCCGCCGGCACCGGGCCCGCCGGAGGGCAGGCCCCTGTGGGGCGCGCGCTCGACGCCCTCCGGCGGGACGGCCGCACGCCGCCACAGCTCCTCGAACCGCCGCACGCGTTCGGCCACCTGGGGCGGCTCCAGGACCAGGCGGGTGCTGACGGAAACGCGCCGTCCGGACTCACCCGGCGAGGACGCCGGAGTCGTCTCGTAGGACACCATCTCGTCGAAGACGACGAAGTCCACCGGGGTGACGGAGGTCAGCAGATCGTCGCGCGCCAGGACCCGCGCGTCGATCCCCATCGCATGCCGGAGCCGGTGGATGTGCTGGGACAGCCCGGACTCCAAGAGCTGCTCCGAGTCGACGACGAAGATCCTGCGGACCCGGGCGCCCCGCTGCGCGAGATCCTGCTGGACCGTCAGATAACGCATGCCGAGGTCGGTGCTCCACGGTCCTTCCTCGAACTCCCGGAGCGCTCGGTCGCTGTCACCCAGGCTGACGGCGTCCAGGCTCCTCCTGGCGTTCACGGCCAAGGCCAGCAGCCAGTCCTGGTCCTCGCCCTCGTGGGTGACGTGGCCCTCGCCGAGGCCCTTCAGGAAGGCGGAGGTGCGGTCCAGCTCCTGCCGCGCGAGCTCCCGGGCCAGGTGGGGCATCTCGTCGTCGACGCTCGCGGCGTTCCTGACCAGCCGCTCCACGCTCTCGGCCCGCAGCACGGACCGCTCGACCAAGGTGAACAGCTCCGTCGCCTGGCTGATGCGGGAGAACTGCTGCTCGACCAGTGCGAGCGTCTTCGCCTGCCGCTCCTGCTGCTCCCGCCTGATCTCGTCGAGCCGGCGGTCGAAGCCCACCAGGAACTGGACCACCAACAGCACCCCGGCGACCAGCACGGCGAGGGTCGGCGCCCCCGCGCCGGCCGGCAGCAGATTGGAGGCCAGGACGAAGGCCAGGACGCCACCGGCGAGGGCCGCGACCAGCCGCCGCAGGAGCACGATCGCTTCGCCGCTCATGTCTCACCTCATGTTGGGACGCCGCCAGCCACCGCGGGAGTGTTCTCGCCCGGCGCGGGGAACGGCCGGACTCCCCGCTTCCGTTCACCGGTCCAGCTCTCCACATGATGCGGCAGCGCCATGCCGGTGCGAGGCGCCCGTTACCCGAAAGCAACGGCGAGCGACGGTGAGGGCACCGGACCGGTATTTCGAATGCGACGGCGTGGCCAGGTTCGGGTGCTGGTCTCGTATCCGGAGGCGAAAGGCGAGGAAGGCGTGGCGAGGTTCGGGTGCTGGTCCCGTATGCGGAGGCGAGGACGGCGGGACGACGACGGGCGAGGGCCGCGTTCACGGGGCCGGGTGACGGCGGGCGGTGAGGAGGTGGGCGATCAGCTCGGTGCGGTTGGTCAGGCCGAGCTTGGCGAGGATGTTGCGCACGTGGCTCTCGACCGTGCGCTCGCTCACGGTCAGCCGTTCGGCGATCCGCCGGTTGGACAGCGCCCGCGCGACCAGGTCCGCCACCTCGCGTTCCCGGGCGGTGAGCGGGTCGCCCGCACGGCGCCGGGCCCGCGCCTCGGCGAGCAGCCGGTCGGCCCGGGCGAGCGGACCGGGAAGGTCCAACCGCCGCGCCTCGGCCGCGGCCCGCGCGGCCAGAGTCGCCGCCTCGTCGTGATCCCCGGGAGCCCCTCGGCGCAGCAGCACGTCCGCCAGGGCGAGCCAGGAGTGGACGAGCCAGGGCCGGGCGCCCAGCCGCACGTTGACCTCCGCCGCCACGCGAAGGGCCCGCTCGGCGTCGTCCAGCCGGCCCATGACGGCCGCCATGCGCCCGGCGGCCCGCGCGGACGCCCCGCCGCAGAAGCTGTCGGCTCCCCCGGGCACGCCCGCGGCCCGCGACCACGGCAGCCAGTGCTCGTACGCCCACTGCGCCGCCTCGGCGTCGTCGAACACCTCGACCAGCTCGGTCACATGCTGGAGCACGCCCATCCCGTGAACCCCCGGCAGAGGGCCGCGCAGCAGCAGCCGCAGCCGTTCGTACCCGGCGAGCGCCTCCTCGCGCGCCCCGGTCAGGTGCAGGCGCAGCGCGTGGGCGGCCTCGACCACCGGGATCGGCGCCGCGAACGCCTCGGGGTCGCCGTCCGGCACCTCGCTCGGGTCGCCCCGTACGAGCGCCACCAACGCGGCGAAGACGTCGGTCACCACGCACGCCAGCGAGTCCCCCGTACCGGCCGCCACCGCCCCCGCCTCCGAAGACCGGGCGCGCGCCTCGTCCCAGCGCCCGGCCAGCGCGGCGCGCGCCGCCGCCACCCGCAGGTGGTACCACCGGGCCACCGGCAGCCGCGTCGCCGCCGCCAGCTCGCCCAGCCGCGCGACGCCGTCGTCCACCGCGGCGAGGTCGCCGATCTGGTAATCGGCGTCCAGCCGCCAGATGTACCCGCGGACCGCCGACATCGGCCGGCCCACACGCAGGCCGACGTCGACGGCCAGCTCGCCCAGCCGCCGGCGTTCGGCGGCGTCGCCGGGCCGGTCGAGGATCCCCGCGCGGGCGCGTGCCGCGTCGAGCAGGGCCGCGGGGTCGCCGCAGCCCTCGGCGAGGCGCAGCGCCTCGGCCGAGGTCCGCGCGGCCTCCTCCCACCGGTCGGCCTCCACCTCCCACGACGCCTTACGCGCCATCAGCCGCGACCGCACGACGGCGACCGCCTCCGCTCCAGCCCCCGCGACACCCTCGCCGGCCCACTCCCCCGCGGCGGCTCGGTCCTGCCGGTCCGCCGGGATGGCTTCCCCCGGCCGGTGCGCTGGGATGTCCAGGGCCGCCAGGGCGCGGTCGCAGAGGGCGGCCATGCCCACCACGACGGCCCGGTCCCCCGCCCCGCTGAGCACGAGGGCGGCGGACGCGAGCAGGTCCGGACGTCGCGCGGCGTCAGCGGCGTCGGCGGCCGCGCGGCAGTGCTCCGCGCTCTGACCGACGAACCCGGCGTAGCACTCGGCGGTGGCCAACTCGGTCAGGATCTCCGCCCGCCGCGCGTGATCGGCGCCCAGGCGGCCGAGCAGTCCGAGGGCCTGACGGCTGAGCCGGGCCGCGTCCTGCGGCGCGGAGGAGCGCAGCGCGTACGCGGCGGCGGCGCGCGTCCACCGCAACGCCGCGCGCAGGGTCTCGGGGTCGTCGCCCGCGCGCTGCCAGTGGGCGGCGACACGCGCGGCCAGGGCGGGATCGTCGCCGGCCCGGCGCACCAGCGCGGTGGCCGCGCGCCGGTGCAGGCCGGCGGCCTCCGGCGCCGCCGCGGCGGCCACGCCGTCGCGCACCAGGGCGTGGGCGAACCGGTACGCGGGCGGCCACGTGGCGGACGTCGGCGTACCGCCGGTCGTGAGCACGCCGGCGGTAGCGAGCGCGTCCAGGTGGGCGGACACCACGGCGTGCGGCAGATCGCGGACCTCCGCCAGCAGACGCGCGTCGATGTCCCGCCCGAGGACCGCCGCGGCTCCGGCCGTCTCCCGCACCTCCGGGCCGAGCCCGTCGAGCATCCCCAGAACGAGCTGCCGCAGATCCGCAGGCGGCACCAGCCCGTCAGCGCTCATATCGCCCTTGTGCGGGGCCCCGCCGGCGGGGCGAGGTGTGCGTCCGAGGGCCGCCGCCATCGCGGCGACCAGTAAGGGGAGGCCCCCGGTGCGCTCGTGCACCGCCGGCGCGAGCGCGGCGCCCCCGGGGATGCCCGCGAGCACCCGCGCCACGTCCTCGACGGTCAGCGGGGTGAGGGCCAGGGCGCGTACGGCCCGGCCGCGGGCGACGCCGGCGAGGGTCGCGATGAGGGCGCCGTCGCGTCCAGGAACCGGATCGCGGTGCGTCGCCACGACCAGCAGCCGGGATCCCGGGGTCTCCGACGCGACGTGGCGGAGCAGGGCCAAAGACGCCTCGTCGGCGTCGTGGACGTCCTCCAGGACGACGACGAGGCCCTTGGCGTCCTCGGCCGCCGCGAGCAGCGCGTCGGCGAGCGAGACGAGCCGCCGGAACCGCGCGGCGCCCGCCTCCGCGACATCCCCGCCCGCCCCGACCGCGACCAGGCCCGCTTCGGTGGCCGGGGCGGAGAACGGATGGGGGGCGAGACGGTGCAGCAGGCGCGTCCACGGCCACAGTGGGGGGACGCCCGGCTCGTCCGGACAGCGGGCCCAGACGGCACCGGGTGCGCCGGCCAGGGCCTCCTCCACCAGACGGGACTTGCCCACGCCGGGCGGACCCGAGACCAGGATCACCCCTCCACCGCCCTCGCGAGCGGCCGCGGCGGCCTCGCACAGCACGGCTACCTCACGATCGCGCCCGGCGAAGGCGCTCCAGGCGCGCGGTCCGGCATCCACCGGACCAGTCTGACAGCCACCGTTCGGACCCCACGGACCTCCGCATGGGAAACGGGAGAACAGCCCGAGCCGGGGGCTTGGGGTTTCGCCGGGTTCGCGGTGGGTGGGTGCTCGGCCTCAGTGGGGCGGTCAGTGGTAGCGCTGATGACCCGGAGGGGCGAGGAGTCCACGCTGGTCATGACGCCGGAGCGGAGATGGCCGGGCCGCGGCGGAACGGTGTGCGACGAGGGGGACGAAGTGGAGCTTCGTGAGTACGCGGGATACGACGCCGTCGGGTTGCGCGGGCTGATCGCGGCGGGTGAGATCTCCGCCGGCGAGGTGGAGGAGGTCGCGCGGCGGGCCCTGGAGGCGGCGGACGCCGAGCTGAACGGGCTGGCGCTGCCGCCGTTCACCCCGGCGCTGGACCACGACCCCGGCGGGGCGCTCGCCGGGGTGCCGTTCCTGATCAAGGACAACGGCCCGATGGCCGAGGGGACGCCGTTCTTCTGCGGCAGCCGGGCCGTCCGGGCCGTGGCCGGGCACGACACCGACCTGATGCGGCGCCTGCGCTCGGCGGGCCTGGTCACGCTGGGCCTGACGACGGTGCCGGAGATGATGATCAGCTTCTCCACCGAGTCGGTGCTGTACGGGCCGACGCGCAACCCGTGGGACCTCGCCCGGGGCGTCGGCGGGTCCAGCGGGGGCTCGGCCGCCCTGGTGGCGGCCGGAGCCGTGCCCCTCGCCCATGGGAGCGACGGCGCCGGTTCCATCCGCATCCCCGCCTCGTGCTGCGGGCTGGTCGGGCTGAAGCCGAGCCGGGGACGGGTGCCGTGCGGGCCGGACGTGGGCGAGCCGCTGTTCGGCATCTCCATCGAGTCGGGGCTGAGCCGCACGGTGCGCGACACCGCCCACTACCTGGACGCGATCCAGGGCCCGGCGCCGGGCGACAAGTACACCGCCCCGCCGCCCGCGCGCCCCTACGCCGAGGAGGTCGGGGCGGACCCGGGCCGGTTGCGGGTGGCGGTGGCGACGCGGGGGTGGCCGGACGTGGCGGCGGACCCGGAGGTGGCGGCGGCGGCCGTCCAGACGGGTCTGGCGCTGGAGAAGCTCGGCCACGTGGTCGGCGAGGCCGGCCCGGAGGTCGGCGCGGAGACCATGATGAGCGCCATGGTGCCGTTCGCGATCGTCGCCGTCGCCGCGCCGCTGCTCACCGCCCTCAGGGCGCCGGACCCCGCCAAGGTGGAGGCGGTCACGCGGCGGGCGTTCGCCGAGGCCGGGGAACTGAGCGCCTACCGGCTGCTGGGCGCCTTCGACGCGCAGAACCGGGCGGGCAGGACGGTCGGGGCCTTCTTCGGCGAGTACGACCTGCTCGTCACGCCCACGCTGGCGCGCCCGCCCGCGCCGCACGGGACGCTGCGGTACGACGACCCCGGGCACACGGTGGCCACGTGGCTGGAGTCGCTGTTCGACTACGGTCCGTTCACGGCGCTGTTCAACCTCACCGGGGAGCCGGCGATCAGCCTGCCGCTGGGGTGGAGCGAGGACGGGCTGCCCATCGGGGTGCAGATCGTCGCCCCGTACGGCCGGGAGGACCTGCTGGTCCGCGTCGCGTCGCAGTTGGAGGAGGCCATGCCGTGGGCCGGCCGGACGCCCGCGGTCCATGTCGGCGGCCGGTGAGCGCCCATGCCGATGGCGGCCGCGCCGGCGGCCGCCATCGGTGCGGGTGCGGCGCGCCGTCCCGCGGGACGGGCGCCGGGACCCGCGGCTAGGTGAGCGGGCAGGTGTCGCGGTACTCCGAGATCGCGATGCTGCGCGGCGCCGGGCAGAGGAACTGGTCATAGCGGGTGTCGTCGTCGATGAAGCGCTTCATCCACGAGATCATGTACTTGGCCATCGTGGTGTTGGACGTCTGCGGGAAGAAGTGCGAGGCGCCCGTGAGCTCCATGTACGCCTTCTCGGTCGAGGAGGGGATGCTCGTGTAGAACGGCTGGGAGTGCGTGGCCACCGGCGCGATGGCGTCCGCCTGGCCACCGATGATCATCGTGGGGACGCGCACGCCCGACCAGCTCTTGTCGAGGTTCCACGGGGCGATGGGGATGGCGGCCTGCAGCGACGGGCGCGCGTTCGCGGCCTCCAGGGTGCCGCCGCCGCCCATGGAGTGCCCGGCCACGGCGAGGCGCGTGGTGTCGATGCGGGCCCGCACCGTGCTGCTGCTGTTCCTGACCAGGTAGTCCAGCGCGGCGAGCAGCTGCCTGCCCCGGCTGTCGGGCTGGTCGTACAGGGTGTTGGTCTCGATGCCGAACACGACGAACCCCTGCGAGGCGAGCCGGGGTCCGAGCCAGCTGAGGGTCGACCAGGTGGCGGTGTACCCCGGGGAGATGGCGATGGCGCCGAAGGTCCCCTGGCTGGTGTCGGTCGGATAGTAGATGGTGCCGCCGCCGAACCCGCTGACGCTCAGCGAGGACACCGAGGTCTGGGCGGTCGCGAACGGCCCGCGGGCCGCCTCGATGCTCGCGTTGGTGGGCGCCGGGCCGCGCTCGTAGGGGCCGGCCGCCGCGTGCGCGCCGGGGGCCGCGGCGAGGGTGCCGCCGGTCAGGGCCAGGGCCAGGCACACCTTGGTGATGAGCCGCGCCCCGAACCGCCGCCGGGCGGTGGCGGGCCAGGGGTCGGGGGCCTGGTCTCGGACGGGGGCAGCGGCGGGGAGGGAGGTGAGGGAGAGGATCTCGCGTGGCTGCACGTTCGTGTGCTCCCTGTCGGTGGGGGGACCAGCGGGAGCGGGCCCGGCGACCCTGCGGCAGCCCGAGGCCACGCGGCCGGGGGGCCGGCCGGCACGGTTCGGACGGGGGACACCGCAGGTCAGCGGGGGGATACTCCTGCTGACTACTGACTGCCGCAATTGTGAGATCCCCCGGTCAGCCACGCATCGGCGAAATCACCGGCCTTCCTGGCCGGTCCGCCCGCGCGACCGAGCGAGCGAGACGGCCGCCCCACACGGAACGGACGCCCAGCAGGGCGTGCCGGCCAGGACAGCGGGCGGGCGCGGTCCCGCGGACGGAAGCCGGTTTCGGACGTGGCGGTCAGGACAGGAGGCGGGCCAGGTCCACGCGGGAGCGGATGCCGAGTTGGGCGAAGATGTTCCGCAGGTGGTGGTCGACGGTGCGGGGGCTGATGACCAGGCGTGCCGCCACCTCGCGGTTGGTGGCGCCCTCCGCGACCATCCGCGCGATCTGCTCCTGCTGCGCCGTGAGCCGGCCGATCTGGGCCTGGCGGTCCGCCTGGCGCTCGCCCTCCGGCAGGTGGGAGAACGGCCTGGCCGCCGGCGTGGACGGGGGCGGGACGGCCTGCCCGGCGGCGCGCAGTTCGGCGCGGGCCTGGGCCGCCCACAGCCGGGCGCCGAACCGTTCGAAGGCGTCGAGCGCGCTGTGGAGGTGCTCCCGCGCCGCCCCGGGACGCCGGTCGCGGCGCAGCGCGCCACCGAACAGCAGCTCCGTCCTGGCCGTCTCGAACTCGCACGACCCGCGGTGGTGCAGGTCGAGAGCGTGGCGGAACAGCTCTTCCGACGCGCCCGGCTCGGCGAGCAACGCGTGGCATCGCGCCGCGAGCGCGAGCCGGTCGGGGTTGCGCGTGCTGCCCGCCCAGCGGTCGAGCACGTCCAGCGCGGCCATGGCGTCCTGCCGTTCGCCGGTGCGCGCCGCGGCCTCGATGAAGGTGGGGGTGGCCATCACCCGGACGACCACGTGGCCGTTGCGGAGCTCGGCGCGCAGCCGGCCCGCGGCGTCGGCGGCCCGGCCGCGGGACAGGTCGAGGTGGGCGAGGGCCCAGTTGCCGAGCGCCGCCGCCACGCCGAGCCCGTGGGCGTCGGCCACCTCCAGGGCGGCCGCGGCCCGGGTGCGGCAGGTCTCCTTGTCGCCCTGGACGGCCGCGGCGAGCGCGAGCCACGCAAGATGCTGGCCCGCGGTGTTGTGCTGGCCGGTCTCCTGGGCGAGCCGCAGCCCTTCGATGGCGTGGCGGGTGACCGATCCGTAGCGGCCGAGCCAGAGTTCGGCGTTGATGACGGCCGACAGCAGTTGCGGCAGCGCCGAGGCGCCTCCCCGTCCGCGCGCGCTCTCGACGGCCCGGGTGGCCAGGGCGAGCGCGTTGGCGTCGTCGCCGAGCAGCAGGCCGGCCGTTCCGGCCCAGACCAGCATGGCGGTGCTGTGGACATGGGGCGCCAGGAGCAGGACGCGGCGCAGCGGCTCGGCGGCCTCGGCGTGCCGCCCGCGCAGGGTGGCCGCCATGCCTTCGAGGAACTCGAACATCAGCCGGGTGGCCGGGCGCTCGTCGGGACGGCGCAGGACGGCCGCGCGCCGGGCGATGGCGAGGAAGCGCTGATGGTCGCCGGCGAAGTAGCCGGCCTCGGCGGCGCGGACCAGGGCGCGGACGCCGAGGGAGCGGTCGCGGTCGAGCAGCCACCCGGCGGCGGCCAGGAACCTGTCGTGCGCGCTGCCGGTCTCGCCGCCGAGCAGCTCCAGGTTGCCGCGCAGCAGCTCGGCCTGGCCGCGCATCTCCGCGGGGACGGTGAGCGGCGACAGCCGGGCGAGCAGCGCCCTGGCCCGTTGCGGGTGGCCCGAGATGGACGCGTGGTGGGCGGCCGCCGCGAGCCGGGCGGCCTTGACCTCGCCGCGCTCGGTCAGCTCCGCGGCGCGTTCGAGGGCGAGATAGGGCTCGGGGTGACCGGCGTGCGGGCCGGCGGCCTGCGCCGCCTCGGCGAGCTCGGCGGCCAGCTCGTCCACCGAGCCGTCGAGGGCGGCGGCGCGGTGCCAGGCCCGCCGCAGGCGCTGGTGGTCGTGGTGGAGCACGCCGGCGAGCAGGCGGTGCGCCGCGCGCCGGGCGGCCGGGGAGGCGGCGGCGTAGACGACCGGACCCATCACGGGCTCGGCGAAGGCGTACCGGTCGCCCTCGGCGGTGAGGACGCCGGCGACCTCGGCCGGTTCGAGCAGGTCCAGCACGTGCCCGGGCGAGACGCCCCCGCCGTGGCGTGGTGCGGCGGCGCGGACCAGGGTGGGGATGTCGAGGTCGGGGTCGGCGGCGACCAGCAGGAGCAGCGCCCGGGTGGCCTCGGGCAGCGCCGCGAGTCGGCGGGTGTGGGCGCGCCAGAGCCGGCCGCCCGGCGGGACGGAGACAGGAGGCGCGTGCGTGCCGGCGAGCCGGCCCGGCGTGAGAGATCCGGTCAGTTCGGCCAGGGCGAGGGGGACGCCGTGGGCGAGCCGTTCGAGCGACGCGCGCAGGTCCTCGCCGAGCCCGGCCGGGGCGAGGTCGTCGAGCATCTGCCTGGCGGCGGCCGGGTCGAGCGGGCCCAGCACCCGCACGGGCACCTCGTCATCCAGCGCCGCCCCGTGGTCCGGCGGCCGGTCGGCGGTGAACAGGAAGGCGACCGGCTCGGCGGCCAGGCGGCGGGCGGCGAACAGCAGCAGGTCGTGGCTGGCCGCGTCGAGGTGGTGCAGGTCGTCGACGCAGACCAGGACGGGCCCGCGGGCGGCCAGGGACGCCAGCCACTCCAGCACCGCCACCGCCGGCCCGAGCGCGTCCCCCGCCTCCTGCGTGGGGGCCACCGGGCGGAACGGGGCGGCGGCGGTCCGGGCCCGCCGGCGTGCCGCCGAAGGCCGGCCCCCTGCCGCTGCCGCCGGGGTGGGCCCGTCCGAGGCGGTGGCGCCTGGAGCACGCGGACCCGTGGCCGGGAGGGGCCGGGAGGCCGGCGGGAGGTGAAGGGTGGCGCGCAGGAGGGCGGCCTGCGGTTCGGGGAGATGGGGGCCGGGGTCTCCGAGGGGGCGCAGGAGGCGGTGGAGGGCGGCGTGGGGCAGGCCGTGCTCGCTCTCGGCGCCACGGGTGCGCAGGACCAGGAAGCCGCGCGCCTGCTCGGCGGCGTGGTCGAGCAGGGCCGTCTTGCCCATGCCGGGCCCGCCGGCGAAGAGCATGGCGCCGCCCGAGCCGTCGCGGGCTCGGTCCAGCAGCCGCCGGACCGCGTCCTGCTCGGCGTCTCTGCCGCGCAGGACGGCCACCCGGGCGGGGAGTGACGCGGGAGACACGTCTTCCAGTGTTACGCCGAGTTCTCACCCATCGGAAGGGACATGTCCGGTCTGTTGCTTACAGGCCGTTGACTCGGCTGTAGCACGTATGTAACCTTTGGCCAACGCACTGCAAGAATCTTGCAAATCACTGCTCGCTTTCGTTCCACAGCCTGCAACTTCCGGCTGGACCGCAACGCGTCCGTGCGTCCGCCCGGCTCCCATAAGGGAGGCCCCCGGTGATGTCGGTCTCGGCATCGCGCTGCCGGTCACCGCCGGCGTCACCAGCGCGGCCCCAATCCCCGATCCAGCGCAGCCCCTATCCCCTCCCGCGCTCCCGGCGCGGCGTCATCCTCCCTGCCGGCGCCCCCGGCGCGGAGCCCGCGCGGGCTCTTCCCCGCCCCCTGCCTCTGCCTCTGGCTCGAGATCACCACCCCCCGGCGACCACTGCCGGCGCCACGGCGCCGCCGCGATCCGTCGTCCCAGACGAGAGATAGAGAACGCGATGAGAAAGAAGCACCCCCCGGTATTACGGCTGGTCGCGGCGCTGCTCGCGGCCGGCCTGCTCGTCCTGGCGGGCCCGGTCCTGCCGGCGTCCGCGGTGTCCGGGCCGAACCTCGCCACGGGCAGGACCGTCACCGCGAGCAGCTTCACCGACATCTACACGGCCGGCAACGTCAACGACGGCAACCAGGGCACCTACTGGGAGAGCGCCAACAACGCCTTCCCGCAGTGGATCCAGGTGGACCTCGGATCCAGCAGGAGCGTCAACGGCGTCGTCCTGAAGCTCCCCACCTCGGGCTGGGGCGCGCGCACCCAGACCCTGACCGTCCAGGGCAGCACGACCGGGTCGAGCTTCTCCACCATCGTGGGCTCGGCCGGCTACACCTTCACCGGCGCCAACACGGTGACCATCGACTTCGCCACGACCACCACCCGGTACGTGCGGCTGACCATCACCGGCAACACCGGGTGGCCGGCGGGCCAGCTGTCGGAGTTCGAGGTGTACGGGCCGGTCACCGGTGACACCCAGGCGCCGAGCGCCCCGTCCAACCTGGCCTACACCCAGCCGGCCTCCGGGCAGATCAAGCTGACCTGGAACGCCTCCACCGACGACGTGGGCGTCACCGGCTACACCATCTACGCCAACAACGCCGTGCGCGGCACGGTGGCGGGCGGCGTGCTGACCTACACCGACTCCCAGCCCGACACCGCGACCGTGTCCTACCAGGTCACCGCCAAGGACGCCGCGGGCCATGAGTCGGCGGTCAGCAACACCGTCACCCGCACGGGCAGCGGCGGCGGCGGATCCAACCTGGCGAGCGGCAAGCCGATCACCGCGTCGTCGTTCGTGCACACCTTCGTGGCCACCAACGCCAACGACGGCGACCTCACGACGTATTGGGAGGGCGCGGGCGGCAGCTACCCCAACACGCTGACGGTGCAGCTCGGCGCGAACGCGAGCGTCAACCAGGTCGTGCTGAAGCTGAACCCCGACAGCGCGTGGGGCACCCGCACGCAGACCATCCAGGTGCTCGGCCGCGACCAGAACTCCACGACCTTCACCGGCCTGGCCTCGGCCGCGACCTACACCTTCAACCCGGCGTCGGGCAACACGGTGACGATCCCGGTGTCCGCCACGGTGGCCGACGTCCAGCTCCGGTTCACCGCCAACTCCGGCGCGCCGGCCGGGCAGGTGGCCGAGTTCCAGGTCATCGGCACCGCCGCCCCGAACCCCGACCTGACCGTCACCGGCATCACCTCCTCCCCCGCCTCGCCGGTGGAGACCGACGCCGTCACGCTGTCGGCGACCGTGCGCAACGGCGGCACGGCGGCTTCGGGCGCGACGAACGTCAACCTCTACCTGGGGAGCACCAAGGTCGGCACCGCGTCGGTCGGCGCGCTGGCCGCCGGGGCCTCCACCACCGTCTCGGCCAACATCGGGCCGCGCGACGCGGGCACCTACCCCGTCACCGCCAAGGTGGACGAGTCCAACGGCGTCGTGGAGCTGAACGAGGCCAACAACTCCTACACCAGCCCCACCTCGCTCACGGTCCGGCCGGTCGACAGCTCCGACCTGGTGCCCGTGGCAAGCTGGACGCCGAGCAACCCGGCGGCGGGCAACACCGTCACCTTCACCGTGGCGATCAAGAACCAGGGCACCGTGGCCTCCGCGTCCGGCGCGCACGGCATCACGCTGACCGTCACCAACGACGGCGGGACGGTCGTGCGGACGCTGACCGGCTCCTCCAGCGGCGCGATCGCGGCCGGCGCCACCACGGCGCCGGTCAACCTGGGCACCTGGACGGCGGCCAACGGCAAGTACACCGTCAGGACGGTGCTGGCCGCCGACGCCAACGAGCTGCCGGTCAAGCAGGCCAACAACACCACCAGCCAGTCGTTCTTCGTCGGCCGCGGCGCCAACATGCCCTACGACATGTACGAGGCCGAGGACGCGATGGCCGGCGGCGGCGCGCAGGTCGTCGGGCCGAGCAGGGACATCGGCACCGTCGCGGGCGAGGCGTCCGGCCGCAGGGCCGTGACGCTGAACGGCAACGGCAGCTACGTCGAGTTCACCACCAAGGCGAGCACCAACACCCTGGTCACCCGCTTCTCCATCCCCGACTCCTCCGGGGGCGGCGGCATCGACTCGACGCTGAACATCTACGTCAACGGCGCCTTCCTCAAGCCGATCAACCTGACCTCGCGGTACACCTGGGTGTACGGCGCCGAGGCGAGCCCGTCGAACTCGCCGGGCGCGGGCCCGCCGCGGCACATCTACGACGAGGCCGGCGTCATGCTCGGGCAGACCGTCCCGGCCGGCAGCAAGATCAGGCTGCAGAAGGACCCGGCGAACGGCACGACGTACGCGATCGACTTCATCAACCTGGAGCAGGTGTCGCCGATCGCCAACCCCGACACCGCCAGGTACGCGGTGCCGGCGGGCTTCACCCACCAGGACGTGCAGAACGCCCTGGACAAGGCGCGGATGGACACCACCGGCACGCTGGTGGGCGTCTACCTGCCGCCGGGCACCTACGACACCGCCTCGAAGTTCAACGTGTACGGCAAGGCGATCAAGGTGGTCGGCGCCGGGCCCTGGTACACCCAGTTCCGCGCGCCGCAGAACCAGGAGAACACCGACGTCGGCTTCGACGCCTCCTCCTCGGCGAACGGCTCCTCCTTCTCCGGGTTCGCCTACTTCGGCAACTACACCAACCGCATCGACGGCCCGGGCAAGGTGTTCAACTGGGCCAACGTCGCCGACATGACGATCGACAACGTGTGGAACGAGCACACGGTCTGCCTGTACTGGGGCCAGAACACCGACCGGATCACGATCAAGAACTCGCGGATCCGCGACCTGTGGGCCGACGGCGTCAACATGACCAACGGCAGCACCGACAACCACGTCACCAACATCGAGGCCCGCACGACCGGTGACGACAGCTTCGCGCTGTTCTCGGCCATCGACGCCGGCGGGGCCGACGAGAAGAACAACCTCTACGAGAACCTGACCGCCCTGACGCCGTGGCGCGCCGCCGGCGTGGCCGTCTACGGCGGGTACGCCAACACCTTCCGCAACATCTACATCGCCGACACGCTGGTGTACTCGGGCATCACGATCAGCTCGCTGGACTTCGGCTACGCGATGAACGGGTTCGGCGCCGACCCGCCCACCCAGTTCCAGAACATCTCGATCGTCCGCGCGGGCGGCCACTTCTGGGGCCAGCAGACCTTCCCGGCCATCTGGCTCTTCTCGGCCTCGAAGGTGTTCCAGGGCATCCGCATCAGCGACGTGGACATCGTGGACCCGACCTACAGCGGGATCATGTTCCAGACGCAGTACATCGGCGGCCAGCCGGTGAACCCGATCAAGGACACCATCCTGACCAACGTCACGATCTCCGGCGCCCGTAAGAGCGGCGACGCGTTCGACGCCAAGTCCGGGTTCGGCGTCTGGGCGAACGAGCTGCCCGAACCGGGCCAGGGCCCGGCGGTCGGCTCGGCGACGTTCAACAACCTGGTGCTGCGGGACAACGCCGTGGACATCAGGAACACGACCTCGACCTTCACCATCGTCCGCAACTGACCTGAGAACGACCCGCGCGGCCGGTCCACGACCGAACCGAGACCGACCCGCGGCCGACCCGCGAATGCTCCCGGGGCACCATCGCCCCGGGGGCATTCGTGTCTTCCACGACCGGTATTGCCTACCTGCAATATAGGGATTACGGTTGACCGTGCCATATCGAGGGGAAGACGCGATGACCTTGACGTTCCACTGGTTCCTGCCCACCTACGGCGACAGCCGGGACGTGGTGGGCGGCGGTCACGGCCTGCCCGCCGGCTCGGCCGGCGGCGCCCGGCCCGCCACGCTGGCCTACCTCCGGCAGATCGTGCAGGCGGCCGAGCAGCTCGGCTTCGTCGGGGCGCTCACGCCCACCGGCGCCTGGTGCGAGGACGCGTGGCTGACCACGGCCATGCTGGCCGCCACCACCGAGCGCCTGAAGTTCCTGGTCGCCTTCCGGCCCGGCTTCGTCTCCCCCACCCTGGCCGCGCAGATGACCGCCACCTTCCAGCGGCACTCCCAGGGACGGCTGCTGCTCAACGTGGTGACCGGCGGCGAGAGCCACGAGCAGCGCGCGTACGGCGACTTCCTGGACAAGGACGCCCGCTACGCGCGGACCGACGAGTTCCTGCACATCGTCAGGTCGCTGTGGCGGGGCGAGAGCGTCGACTTCACCGGCGAGCACCTGCGCGTGGAGGGCGCGCGCCTGGACCGGCTGCCCGACCCGGTGCCCGAGGTCTACTTCGGCGGCTCCTCCCCCGCCGCGGGGCGGGTGGCGGCCCGGCACGTGGACGCCTACCTCACCTGGGGCGAGCCGCCGTCGGCCGTCGCGGAGAAGATCGCCTGGGTGAACGGGCTGGCCGCGGCCGAGGGGCGCACGCTCAAGCACGGCATCAGGCTGCACGTCATCACCCGGGACACCGGCGAGCAGGCCTGGGCGCAGGCCCGCAGGCTGCTGGACGGCATCGACCCTGCCACCGTCGAGAAGGTGCAGGCGGGCCTGGCGCGCAGCGAGTCCGAGGGGCAGAAGCGCATGCTCGCCCTGCACGGCGGCAGGCGGGACGAGCTGGAGATCTACCCCAACCTGTGGGCGGGCGTCGGCCTGGTTCGCGGCGGCGCGGGAACGGCCCTGGTCGGCAGCCACACCGAGGTGGCCGACCGCATCGAGGAGTACCACCGCCTGGGCATCACCGAGTTCGTCATGTCCGGCCACCCGCACGTCGAGGAGGCGTACTGGTTCGGCGAGGGCGTCCTGCCGATCCTGCGCGAGCGCGGCCTGTGGCGCCACCCCGCCGCCACCGACGAGACCGCCGCCGCCATCCCCTTCGCCGCCATCCCCTTCGCCGCCACCGGCTCCGGCTGACCTCCGAGGACGGAACGCGCGAGGGCCGCGGGAAAGGTGCTCCCGCGGCCCTCGCGGCCGTTCACGGCCCGATGGCGGCCCCGCGCGGGGCCGGCCTCAGGTCAGATCCGAGCATTTGCGGGCGTCGGGGTCCTTGCCGGCGCCCGGCACCCAGCGGACGTTGGCGAAGGACACCGAGAAGGCGGCCTCGGTGTAGACCAGGAACGGCGTGTTGACGTTCTCGAAGTCCAGGTTCGGCGAGAAGCACGACACCGGGATCTTGACGGTGGCCTTGCTCCCCACCGGCAGGTTCTGGAACAGCGAGGTCGCCACCACCTCGGCCAGGCACGGGTACACGCAGTGCGAGCTGATCACCGTCCGGCCGGCCGGCGGCTGGTGGACGATGGTGTCGAACTCCAGGGCGGCGTCGGCGTTGAGGTACCCGCGCAGGTCGGTGCCGCCGGCCGGGTTCTGCATGTAGAGCTGCGCGGGGCCGCCGGTCCAGGTGGCCTTGAGGCCGTCCTGCTGGACGTTCACGTCGGCGGGCACGACGTTGATCTCGGTGTGGGCGGCCTCGCCGTCCACGCCGATCTCGGTGCCGCCCCAGTTCTCCGCCGAGCCGATGAAGCTCTTGTACGGGGCGACGTCGGTGCGGTTGAACACCTCCAGGTCCTCGGTGGCGGTGCCTCCGCCGCCGGTCGAGCCGCACGCGCCGGTCTGCGCGGTCTCGTCGAGGGTCCCCACCGAGCCGGTCTGCCCGTAGCGCAGGCCGTAGCCGATCGGGAAGAGCGGGTCGTAGTCCTGGTCGCCGGCGTTGAGCGGGGACTGGCAGGCGCCCTTGGGCCAGGAGTAGGACAGCTTGCCGGTGTAGCCCTGGCCCGTGCGCGGGCCGCGTACCAGCAGGTCGGCGACGCCGCCGCCCTCGGTGCCGGGCAGCCAGGCCGCGACGAACGCCTCGGAGCGGTTGAGCTCCTTGTTGACCTGCAGCGGGCGGCCGGAGAGGTACACGGTGACGACCGGGGCGCCCTTGCCGTGGACCTTGTCCAGGACGGCCAGGTCGCCGGGGTAGAGCGCGGCGGCCTGCAGCGAGCGGCGCCCGAGGTCGCCGACGCCCTCGGCGTACGGGGTCTCGCCGATCACCGCGACGACCGCGTCGTACTGCGAGGGGTCGACGCCGTCGGCCGTCTCGCTGAAGGTGACGTCGGCGGCGCCGAGCGCCTCGCGCAGGCCGGCGAGGATGCTCGTGCCGTTGGGGAAGTCGGCGTTGGTGTTGCCGGTGCCCTGCCAGCTGAGGCTCCAGCCACCGGTCTGGTTCTGCAGGCTGTCGGCGCTCTTGCCGACGACCAGCACCTTGGACCTGGGGGACAGCGGCAGCACCCTGCCGTTGTTCTTGAGCAGCACCTGCGACTCGCGGACGGCCTTGCGCGCCAGCGCCTTGGCCTGGAGGGCGTCGGCCGAGCCGGCGAAGGCGCGCGCCGAGGGCTTGGGCGCGGTGAACACCCCGGCGCGCAGCTTCACGCGCAGGATGCGGGTGACCGCGTCGTCGATGCGCGCCATCGGGATCTCGCCGCTCTGCACCTGGGCGATGGTGTTGGCGATGAACGCCTTCCAGTCGTTGGGCACCATGATGACGTCGATGCCGGCGTTGATCGCTCGCGCGCAGCTTGAGTTGGTGCAGCCGGTGACCTGCCCGTGGGCGTTCCAGTCGCCGACGACCAGGCCGTCGAAGCCCATCTTGCCCTTGAGGATGTCGGTGAGGGCGTGCTTGCTGCCGTGCATCTTGCCCTCGTCGATGCCGAGGTCGGCGTTGGTCCAGCTGTTGAACGACGCCATGACGGTCTGTGCGCCCGCCGCGAGCGCGCCGTAGTAGCCCTGGCCGTGGAGATTGATCATCTCGGCCTCGGACGAGGGGTTCACCCCCTGGTCGGTGCCCTTGATCGTGCCGCCGTCGCCGATGTAGTGCTTGGCGGTGGCGATCACGCCCTTGTCATCGACGCCGCGGGGGTGCATGCCCTGCAGGCCGCGGACCGCCTCGTAGCCGTAGGCCCGGGTGATGCGCGGGTCCTCGGAGAAGCCCTCGTAGGTGCGGCCCCACCGGTCGTCGCGCACGACGGCGAGCGTCGGGGCGAACGCCCAGTCCTGGCCGGTGGCGCGGACCTGCTTCGCCGTCGCCGCGCCGATGTCGCGGACCAGGCACGGGTCGTGCGCGGCTCCGAGCGCGATGTTGTGCGGGAAGAGCGTCGCGCCGTACACGTTGCTGTTGCCGTGGACGGCGTCGATGCCCCAGATGACGGGGATCTTGGTCCTGGTGGCGAGGGACGCCTGCCAGAAGGCGTCGGCGACGTCGAGCCACGCCTTCTGCGGCGCGTGCTTGTCGCGGCCGGGCCAGGAGCCGCCGCCGTTGAGGATCGTGCCGATGGAGTACTGCGTGACCTCGGCCGGGGTGATCGCGTTGATCTCCGGCTGGGTCATCTGGCCGACCTTCTCGGCGACGGTCATACCCGAGACGATCTTGGCGATGCGCCGCTCGTCGGCCGGGTTCTTCTTGACCCGGCTGTCGACCTTGGGCCAGTCGGACAGCTTGGGGAGGCTCTTCTCGATGCGGGCGCAGCCGTGCTCGTCCATGGCGGGCTTGCCGACCACCGGTTGCCTGTGGCCCTTCGCGCTGTCGGCGCCCGCGGTGGGCGTGCCCACGGCGCCGCCCGCGAGGAGCGCGAGGCCCGCCACCAGCGCCGTGGCGCCCCGGCGGGCTCTTGATCGGACAGGAGGTCTGGTCATGGAGCATCCGTTCTCGTTTGGACTGCGCGGATCGTCCGCGGCTCCCCCCGCAGCCGCACTGTTCGGATACTGACCATGTGACAGCGCCGAGTCAAGGGATGATAGAGCGCTCTCCGAGCCCCATGGGGCGCCCGGTACGACCCTGCGGGCGGCCCGCCACCCGGCGAACACGGGGCTGAGCAGGCGTTCGCGTACCGCGTCCGCGGACCGGGACGACGCGGGTGAGAGAGCGCTTTCACCCTCGGCCCGCGACCGGGCGGGCGGCCGGGGATGAAAGATGCCGCCGAGCACGCCGGCGCGGCAGGGTCGCTCGGTGCGGTCGGGCCGGTCGATGCGGTCCCGGTCGATGCGGTCAGCCGGTGCGGTCAGCCGGTCGATGCGGTCGGCCGGTGCGGTCAGGCCGGTCGCAGCCGGAACAGCTCCTCGGCCGCCTCGACGCAGGAGGTGCCGAGCTCGTGCGCGGAGAAAAGGTGCAGCCCGTCGGCGGTCTCGATCTCCAGCATGTCCCAGCGCAGTCCGTACCGGGCGTTGGCGGCCACCCGGATGTGCTCGACCAGCGGCCAGGGCACCCGCTCGCGCCGCGCCATCCCGGTCACCACGGTGAGGCCCCCCTCGTCGGCGGCCAGCCGCACCGGGGCCAGCACGTCCCGCAGGGCGAACCCGGCCAGCAGCACGGCGGCGGCCGCGCACAGCAGCATGCCGCGCGTGTCCCCCGACACGGCGAATGCGATGACGGCGAAGGCGGCCGCGGCGGCTCCCTTGAGAAGGGTGTACTCGCGCCGGACCCGCCACTGCCGGGAGAGGGCGGTCATACCCGAACGCTACCGTCCGCCGCGCGGGGCCCGGCCGTTCCCCTCCGTCCCGCCATCTCCGGCCGTCCCGCCGTCCGCTTCGGGCCGGCCGTCCTCCGGCCGGCGTTCGCCCTGCCGCGGGCCCTGGCTCTCGGCCTCGCTCCCGGGCCGGGCCTCCCGGGGCTCGGCGCCGATCTCCCCCGGCATTCCGGCCTGCTCCTCGGCGTCCATCTTCCTGGTGTCGCGGGGCTCCACGTACGGCTCCCGGTCGGCGGGGTGGCCGGAGGCGATGGCGCGTCCCCGGGCCAGCTCGGCGTCGAACTCCACCCCCAGCAGCACGGCGATGTTGGTGATCCACAGCCAGACCAGGAAGACGATGACCCCGGCCAGCGCCGCGTAGGTCTTGCTGTAGGAGGAGAAGTTCGCCACGTAGAACCCGAAGACCAGCGAGGCGAGGATCCACAGGACCACGGCCAGCACGCTGCCGGGCGTCACCCAGCGGAAACCGGGCTGCTCGACGTTGGGCGCCACCCAGTACAGCAGGGCCAGGACGCCCATCACCGCCACGACCAGCACCGGCCACTTGGCGATGCCCCACACGGCGAGCCCGGTGTCGCCGACGCCGAGCACCTTGCCGGCCTGGTCGGCGAGCCCGCCGGTGAACACCACCGCCACGGCGCCGGCGGCCATGAGGACGACGAGGACCGCGGTGATGCCCACCCGCAGCGGCAGCGTCTTCCAGATGGGCCGCCCCTCCGGCATCTCGTACATCACGTTCGCCGCCCGCATGAACGCCCCGACGTACCCCGAGGCCGACCACAGCGCGACCGCGATGCCGATGGCGGTGGTCACGCCGGCGGCGCGCGGGCTGCCCTGGAGCGCGTTGAGCACCTGGCCGAGGATGTCGCGGGCGGGCCCGGGGGCGACGGCTCCGAGGTTGTCGACCAGCGGCTGGATCGCGGGCCTGCCGAACAGCCCGAGCAGCGACACCGCGGCCAGCAGCGCGGGGAACAGCGACAGCACGGCGTAGTAGGTGAGCGCGGCGGCCCAGTCGGTGACCTTGTCCTGCTGGAACTCCTTGACGGTGCGCTTGAGCACCTCCCACCACGAACGTCCCGACAGTTGCAGGGGGCCCTCGGGCGCCGTCTCCGCGTCCCCGGACCGCTGGAGGTCCCGACGCTGGATGTCGTGGTAGGTCATCTCCCGCACCATCTCCACACCGGCGCGTCGTGCGCGCCTTCTTCCCGCCCTGCCTGTGCTCCGGCGGCTGCCCAGGCGCCCGCGCGGCAAACCCGCACAGGCCGGACGCCCCAGGGCCGGGGTCACTAAGGTCGGGGAGGAGATCTCCACCAGTGCCGGGAGGAAGCATGCGCGAGCGCCGCGAGACCGTCACCGTCGCCGACGGCCGGTTCGACATGGACGTCTGGGTGCCGGAGGCGGGCCGCGGGCCCGGCCTGCTGCTGATCCAGGAGATCTTCGGCGTCGGCTCCTACATCCGCAAGGTCGCCGAGGACCTGGCCGGGCGCGGATACGTGGTGGGCGCGCCCGACCTGTTCTGGCGGCTGCAGCGCAACTGGGAAGCCGAGCACGACCAGGAGGGGCTGGCCGGCTCGCTCCAGCTCGTCGGCCGGTTCGACTTCCAGACCGGCGTGGACGACGCCGAGGCGGCGCTCGGCGTGCTGTCCGGCCTGCCGGAGGTCGCCGGCGGCGCCGGGCTCCTCGGTTTCTGTCTCGGCGGGTCGCTGGCGTACACGCTGGCGGCGCGCACCCGTCCCGCGGCCGTCGTGTCGTTCTACGGATCCTCGGTCCACGACACCCTGCACCTGATCGACCGCATCGAGGCCCCCGTCCAGTTCCACTACGGCGGCAAGGACCCCTACATCCCACGGGACAAGGTGGCCGAGGTCGAGCGGGCGGCGGCGGGGCGCGACCACCTGGAGGTGCACGTGCAGGAGGACGCGGGCCACGCCTTCCACAACTTCGAGGCGCCGATGTTCCACCACCCCGAGGCGGCGGAGGCGAGCTGGCGGCTGGCCATGGACTTCCTGGCCCGCCACCTGCCCGTCCGCTGAGTCCCCGCCGGGGCGCCGGCTAGGGGATGAACCGCTCGTCGGGGACGCAGTGGGTCATCTTCAGGCCGGTGACGTCCCGGGGGCCGTTCTTGCCCAGGTTGGACAGCCGCTCGTGGTCCTCGTCGGTGAGGTCCTGGCTCACCAGCGGCTCCAGGTGCGCGACGTCCTCGGGCCCGATGCCGAGGCCGGAGCCGACCCGCAGGCCGAGGTCGTCCTCGACCAGGAGCAGGTGCCAGACCATCCGCTCCTGGACGGCCCGGTCGCACTGGGACAGCATGGTGGTGAGGTTCAGCACCAGGTCATCGCGCTCCCACTGCTCCAGGAGCAGGTAGCGCTGCCCCGCCTGCGTGTAGTCGTTGGTCCGCGGGATGCGCTTGCGGGTCACCCGTCCGCTGATGACCGGGCCCTGCTCGTCGTGCGAGGGGTACTCCGCCTCACGGAGCCCGCCGGTGATCGAGGGCTCGTAGTTGACGTGCGGGTTCTCGCCCTGGCCGTCGACGTGGTAGGTCATGAGGCCGTCGCGCTGGTTGGTGCGCACCTGGGCGTTCTTCGCCTGGTTCACCGGGAGCTGCAGGTAGTTCGGCCCCACCCTGTACCGCTGGGTGTCGCTGTAGGAGAAGGTCCGGCCGATCAGCATCTTGTCGTCGGAGAAGTCCAGCCCGTCGACCAGCACTCCGGTGCCGAAGGAGATCTGCTCGTTCTCGGCGAAGAAGTTGGCGACGTTGCTGTTGAGCACCATCCGCCCGACCGGCAGCGCGGGGAACCGGTCCTCCGGCCACACCTTGGTGTCGTCCAGCGGGTCGAAGTCCAGTTCAGGGTGCTCGTCGTCGCTCATGATCTGCACCAGCAGCTCCCACTCGGGGTGGTCGCCGCGGTCGATGGCGTCCTGCAGGTCCTTGGTGGCGTGACCGAGGTCGCGGCTCTGGACGACCGCCGCGTCCGCCGCCGTCATGCTCCTGACGCCCTGCTTGGGCATCCAGTGGTACTTGACCAGATGGGTCTCGCCGCGCGCGTTCACCCACTTGTAGGTGTTCACGCCGAATCCCTGCATGTGCCGGTAGTCGGCGGGGATGCCGCGCGGGCTGAACAGGTTGACCAGCATGTGCATGCTTTCGGGCGTCTGCGACATGAAGTCGAAGATGCGCCTGGGCTCCTGCCGGAACGTCACCGGGTCCGGTTTGAGGGCGTGGATCACGTCGGGGAACTTGATCGCGTCTCTGATGAAGAAGACGGCCAGGTTGTTGCCCACCAGATCCCAGTTGCCGTCTTCTGTGTAGAACTTCACCGCGAAGCCGCGCGGGTCGCGGGCCGACTCCGAGGAGTCCCTGCCGCCGATCACGGTGGAGAACCGCACGGCGACGTCCGTGCGCTTGCCCGGCTCGCTGAACGGGACGGCGCGGGTGTACCGGCTGATGGGCTCCTCTCCCAGGTAGCCGGTGGCCTCGAAGTAGCCGTAGGTCGTGATGCCGCGCGCGTGGACGACGCGCTCGGGGATGCGTTCCCGGTCGAAGTGGCTGATCTTCTCCAGGAACTGGTAGTTCTCCAGCGTGGCCGGTCCGCGCGCGCCCACCGTCCGCTGGTTCTGGTTGTCGTAGACCGGGTGGCCTTGCCGGTTGGTCAGCACCGGGCGCTCGTCACCCGGCTGGGGACCCTTGCTCGACACGTCCGTCATGACGACGGCTCCCTCCGTTGGCGGTCGGTCGTCCACCCCTATCCGCGTCACGGCAAACTAAGCCCCTTGCCGGGTCAAATGTCCGCCGTGCGAAGATCCGCGGGTCGAACGGCTTCCGGCGGGCGGGCGGGTTCCCCGACGACGCGCTCCGGCGAGGGCGCTCACCCGCCCAGGCAGGCGCCGGCGCCGGTGATCTCGGCCCGCATGTTGCGCTCCATCATCCGCACGGCCGCGTCGGCGAGATCGCCGTGGATGTCGGCGACGCAGTCGCGGGGGATCTCGATCGCGTAGTGGCGCACGTAGGCGTCCAGCGCGGTGTACAGGATGCACTGCTCGGTGACCTGCCCGGTCAGGATGACCTTCTCCACCCCCTGGTGGTGCAGCAGGTACTCAAGGGACGTGCCGAAGAAGGCGCTGTGCCGCACCTTGGGGAGGAACGCGCAGTCGTGCGGGGGCAGCAGCGGCTCGACCAGGTCGGGCCGCCTGCCCTTGCGGGCGCGGTCCTCGATCTCCTCCCGGGAGGCGGTGAAGTCCCCGTGGTTGTCGTTGACGTAGACCAGTTCGACGTCCTCGCGCCCATGGGCCCGCCGCACCAGCCCGGCCAGCGGCGGCACCACCCGCTCGGCGCTCGCCTCCAGCAGTTCGACGTCCTCGTGCGCGTAGGGGCTGAGCATGTCGATCACAAGGAGCGCGGTAGTCGCCATGTCTCCCTGCATGCCCGGCCAACCCACCAGAACACCCGTGACGCCGTGCATAGATCACGTAGATCCTCGACGATCGATCACACTGTCTAGACGAGATGTAGTAGATGTACTACATTCCATGCCATGAGTACTGCAGTCGTGGACCCACGCGAAACGGGTCGTCCACGCGGGCTCCAGGCGCCGCCCCGGAAGGCCGCAGCGCGAGGAGAGCGCCGCGATGTCCGGTGAAGACGTCTACAACCGCATCTCCATGCTGCGCGCGGAGCGCGGCGTCTCGCGCAAAGATCTGGCCGCCGCGCTCGGTGTCCACTACCAGACCATCGGCTACCTGGAGCGGGGCGAGTACAGCCCCAGCCTTCACCTGGCGCTGCGCATCGCGGAGTACTTCGACGTACCGGTGGAGATCGTCTTCTCGCTCACGCCGTTCCCCCGGCTGGGCAGTGAGGTGGTGAAGTGATGAAGCGAACCGAACAAGAGCGCTTCGAGGCCGCCCGGCGCGGCGTGCCGCTCGTCTGGTACGGCACCCGCAGGAACCGGCGGCTCACCGTCCTGCTCGGCGCCGCCGCGCTCGGGCTGCTGTACGTCAGCGCGGTCGTCTGCTGGTTCCTCGGGCCGGGCGACCCGGCGATGTGGACGACCTTCGCCCTCGCGGCCCTGTGCCTGGTGATCGGCGGGTGGGTGTTCTGCGTCCTGTACGTGGCCTCCGGGGGCGCGATCGGCGTGGCGGGGCGCAAGCTGGACGAACGCCAGCTCACCGAACGGCGGCTCGCCCACGCGGCCGCCCATCGCGTCACGGCCTGCCTGCTCGGGATGACCGTGTTCCTGGCCCTCCAGATGGACGGCGACGCCGACCATTTCCTCCGCCTGCCGGCTCCGACGGTGTTCCTGTGGCTGTACGCGCTGTTCTGCACCCACGTGCTGCTGCCCCAGCTGACGGCCGGCTGGCGGCTGCCCGACCCGCTGACCGAGGATGACGAGGCCGGGGCGGAGGCCCTGGCCTGACCGGTGGCCTCAGTGGGCGGCCGGGGCGTAGGCGGGAGCCGCGCGGGAGCGGCGGGATGGGCGCCAGGTGGTCAGCATCGCCAGGGCGAGCAGCAGTTCGGCGATGTCGCCGCCGTAGTACATGATCTCGGCCGCGCCCTGCCGCTCGGCGGCGGGCGCGTCCAGACCGGGCAGCAGCCCGGCGTACATGAGCTGCGAGAGCGCGGCGTGCGCGGCGATCGCAACGCCGAGGACGACCAGCCTTCGCGGCACCGGCGGACGGCGCGGAGCCGGGTCCGGCCCGGCGATCACCCAGGCGAACAGGCAGCCGGCCGCCACCACGTGCGCGTGCACCAGCACGTGCAGCGCGGGGCTGCCGCTCGCCGCCCGGTACAGCGGGGTGGCGTACAGGGTGGCCAGGCCGCCCAGGTTGATCGCCGCCGCCGTCCACGGGCCGGCCACCGCGTGCAGGTACCGGCTCCTCAGCACGGCGGCCACCGCCCGCCGGCCGCGGGGCCCCGCCGAGCGCAGGACGAGCGTCACCGGGGCGCCGAGGACCAGCCCGAGCGGCGCCAGCATGCCGGCGAGAAGGTGCTGGATCATGTGACCGCGCAGGTCGTGCGCGGCGAGCGTGGCCACCGGCGGCAGAAACGCGACGGCCTGCAGGACGGTCCCGGCGAGGAAGGCGGCCGTCCGGCGATGGCTCCAGCCCCGGGCCTCCCGGCGCCGCCGCGCGGCGGCCAGGGCGTAGCACCCGGCCGCCAGGACGGCCACCATCACCGGCAGCAGCGCCACCACACCCCCGTGCGCCCCGGCGCCGTGACCGTGCATGTCGTGCGGGGACACCCTCACGCCCCCGCGTCCGGGCCCGCCGGCCCACGGCGGATCCGGAGCCGGACGAGGCTCATGCCCTCTCCCCCTGGCCGGCCGGTTCCCGGCACAGGTCCACCGTGGTCGCGCCGCGGGCGAGAAGCCACCCCCCAGCCATCAGGACGGCGCCGAGGGCGAGGAACCACAGGTCCCACCAGGTCTGGTACGGGCCGGCGCGCACGTGGTGGATGCCGAGGACGTGGTGGTCGACGATGCCCTCGACCAGGTTGAACAGTCCCCACCCGACCAGTCCCCAGCCCCACAGCTCGCGCGACCTCCACACCCTGCCGCGCGAGCGGGTGACCCGCGAGTACAGCAACCCGAGGCCCGCGAGCACGGCGACCCAGGTGAACACGTGGAACAGTCCGTCCCACAGCGTGTTCATCCGCAGTCCGGGGACGGTCTGCGGCGAGTAGTACCGGATCCCGATGTTGTCGGTGTCGGTGCTGCTGAGCATGTGGTGCCACTGGAGGACCTGGTGCAGCAGGATGCCGTCGACGAAGCCGCCCAGGCCCACGCCCAGCACCACGCCCGGCAGGGTGAGGCGCCGCCTGCCGCCGGCCGCGCGGGCCGGCCCGCTCGTCGTCATGGCTCCCCTGTCCGTCGGCCGCCGGAGACCTCAGGGGCCGGCCTCGCCGGACCCTCCACCGGGCTCCCTGCCCCGAGGCGGTCCGGGTAAGCCGGACTTGATCATGTGCTTGCCCGGGCGCATCCCCCGGCGCCGGTCACAGGTCGCGGCGGAAGATGACGACCAGCACGCGCAGCGCCAGGATCGAGGCGACCACCAGCAGGTTGTAGGCGAACAACTGGTAGAGGCCCACCTGGGCGGTCACCTTGGGCCCGCCGTCGACGCCGAGCAGGAGCACCGCCATGATCCCGGCGGTGGCGGCCAGCACGGTCAGCAGCACCTGGTGCAGCATGCCCGTGACGTGCGTGCGGTCGCGTTCGTCGGCGAAGAGCCGCACGTTCACCGACAGGCGGCCGTTCTCCGCCGCGCCGGCGATGCGCTCGAGGCGGCGCGGCAGGCGGCGCAGCATGGGCAGCAGGGCGGTGGCCTCGTCGGTGACGGCCCGGCGGATGGTCGCCGGGTCGCGCGACTCGGCGAAGTGGCGGGCGCCGAACGCGCGCGCCTCGGCCACCAGGTCGAAGCCGGGCGCGAGCGCGGTGAGCGTCCCCTCGACGGTGGCGAGGGTACGGAACACCGCCGCCACCTCGGGCGGGACGGACAGGCCGTGCCCGGAGACGATGCCGAACAGGTCGGTGAACATCCGGGCGCCGGCCGTGGCGCCCGCGCCGTTCATGTGGCGGGCCATGAACCGGCCGAGCTCGCGCTCCAGCCGGGCCTCGTCGATCTCGTCGGGCCGCGGCACGACCTCCAGCAGCGCGTCGGCCACCCCGAGCGGGTCGCCGCGGTCCATCGCCAGCAGCAGTCGCTGGAGCGAGGCGCGCAGCGAGCCGTCCAGCCGCCCCACCGAGCCGAAGTCCAGCAGGCCGAGGCGCCCGTCGGCGAGCAGCAGGATGTTGCCGGGGTGCGGATCGGCGTGGAAGACCCCGTCCACCATGATCTGCCGCAGCAGGGTCCCGAGCAGCGTGCGCGCCAGCGCGCCCGCGTCCGGCGCCGTGCCGGTGGCCGCACCGTCGTGCCCCGCGCCACCTGCGGCCTCCGCGCCCGCCGTCCCCCAGGCGTCAGCGTCAGCGGCGTCGCCGGGCCGCGACGCCGGGGCGGCGGTGTCGAGCGGCGTGCCGTCCAGGCGCTCCATCACCAGGACCCGCCGGCCGGACAGCGGCAGGTGCGGGGCCGGGACGTGCACCTCCGCGTCGCGGGAGGTCGCGGCGACGGCGGCCATGTTGGCGGCCTCCACGCGGAAGTCCAGCTCCTCGCGCAGCGCTTCGGCGAACCCCCGCGCGAGGTCGCGGACGCCGATCGCGCGCCCCCACCGCGTGCGCGCGGAAAGGGTGAGGGCCAGCCGCGCGACGATGTCCAGGTCGCGTTCGACCACCTCGGTGATGCCGGGGCGCCGCACCTTCACCACCACCCTGTCACCCGAGCGCAGCCGCGCCGCGTACACCTGGGCGATGGACGCCGAGGCGAGGGGCCGCCGTTCGAACTCGGCGAACACCTCCTCCACCGGGCCGGGCAGCTCCTCGGCCAGCACGCGCTCGACCTGCTCCCACGGCGCGGGCGCCGCCCGGTCGCGCAGCAGCGCCAGCTCGTCGATGAACTCGGCGGGCAGCAGGTCGGGGCGGGTGGACATGATCTGGCCGAGCTTGACGAACGTGACGCCGGCCTCGTCCAGAGCCAGGCGCAGGGACCGCGCCACCCGCGCCCGCCCTCCGGCCCCGTCGTCGGGGCGGCGTCCGCGCAGGTACGGACCGAGCCCGTGGCGGGCCAGGATACGGACGATGGCGAAGTACCGGCGCGATCTGGCGGCCCTGCCGCGCAGCGACCGCGCCAGCTCGACCGGACCGGGCAGCGACCCCGCGGGCACGAGAGCCTCGGCCACCGCGAGGAAGACCATCGCCGCGAGCAGCGCGCACGCCACGGCCAGAATCAGGAACCACAGCGGGGTGAGGCTGGAGTCCTGCGGGGAGACCGACCCCGCCAGCGCCTGCATGATCGGGCCGGCCAGCAGGAACGCCAGCGCGCCGGCGAGCAGGCCGCGGACCACTCCGAACCGCAGGTTCAGCAGCCGCCGCGCCGCCACGGCGAACGCGCCGATCATCACCAGCACGGTGACGGCGATGACGATCGTGATCCCCACGTCCACAGGCGGCCTCCGCGCGGTCTGTCCACCGGCCCGTGGCGACGCCCACGACGGCCGGGCCGACACTATCGCGGGCTTAGGCGGCATTTCCTCGGATATACGCGGAAGATCCACCCGACTGGCAGAAGGTCCCGGCCGGGCCGGCAGGGCAGAATCGGTCATGCCCGGGATGTCGGCCGTGGGGTGTCCCGACCGGATTTCGGAGTCGCCCGGGCGGTGAGCGAAGGAGGCCGGCCGGTGCGCGCGGTGCAGTATGACGGGTTCGGCGAGCGGCCCGAGGTGCGGGAGGTGGCCGATCCGGCGCCGGGGCCCGCGGGGGCGGTGATCCGGGTCGAGGCGACCGGACTGTGCCGGAGCGACTGGCACGGATGGATGGGCCACGACCCCGATATCCAGAAATTTCCGCATGTGCCGGGGCACGAGTTGGCCGGGGTGGTCGAGGCGGTCGGCCACGACGTACGAGCGTGGCGTCCCGGCGACCGGGTCACCACCCCGTTCGTCTGCGCGTGCGGGCGCTGCACCGCCTGCGCGGCCGGAGACCACCAGGTCTGCGAGAACCAGACGCAGCCCGGGTTCACCCACTGGGGGTCCTTCGCCGGCTACGTCGCCATCGGCGACGCCGACGTCAACCTCGTCCGCCTGCCCGACTCCATGTCCTATCCGACCGCCGCGAGCCTCGGCTGCCGCTTCGCCACCGCCTTCCGCGCCGTCGTCGCGCAGGGGCGGGCCGCGCCGGGCGAGTCGGTGGCGGTGTACGGCTGCGGGGGCGTCGGGCTGTCGGCCGTGATGATCGCCGCCGCGGCCGGGGCCCGCGTGGTCGCCGTCGACGTCTCTCCCGCCGCCCTGGAACTGGCCACCCGCTTCGGCGCCGCGCACACCGTCCTCGTCCCGCCCACGCCCGCCGAGGGGCAGGACGGGTCCGCCCAGGTACGCGAGATCACCGGTGGCGGCGCGCACCTGACGATCGACGCCCTGGGCAGCTCCGCGACCCTCGCCGCGGCCGTGGAGAGCCTGCGGCGCCGGGGACGGCACGTCCAGGTCGGCCTGCTCCCGCGGGCCGCCGGGCACCCGGCCGTCCCGATGGACCGCGTGATCGGGCTTGAGTTGTCGATCCTCGGCAGCCACGGCATGGCCGCGCACGCCTACCCGCCCATGCTGGCGATGATCGCCGACGGCCGGCTCAGCCCCGACGCGCTCGTCACCCGCACGATCACCCTGGAGGAGACCCCCGAGGCCCTGGCCACCATGGCCACCATGGCCACCGGCCCGGCCGGAATCACCATGATCGTCCCTGCCCACCCATGACCCCGGCACGGCCGTCCCCGCCCGCACATGATCCCAGCACGGCCATCCCTGCCGCAGACGCCCCCAGCACGGCCGTCCCTGGCCGTGCATGACCCCGGCACGGCGGTCCCGGCGATCCCCGGACACCGGTGACCACCACTGGGACGACAGCGCCCTCGCGCGGCGCGGGGGGCCGCGCGGGCGTGCGGGCGGGGGGCGGGCGGGGGCGGGCGGAATCGGCGGCGCTCTTTTTCCCGTCTTCGGCCTCGCGGATCGAGGACGCGCAGCCCCTGCTCCACCCCACGTGTAGGCCGAACCGGGCCTCTGGGCGTCCACATCCGTGCGGTCGCGTGGCGGTGGCGGTCGTCCGAACCTGGTAGGAAGGTATCCACGCCTGCCCTGAAACCTGCAGGCCGAGGGAGTGATCATGCAGTTTGGTGCCGATCCGCAAGCAGGATTGGTCGTGTTCTCCAGGGTTGGCAACAGCGCGATCGTCGTCGAGGCGCAAGGTGAGCTCGACTACCGTTCCGCGGTCATCCTGCGCGACGAACTCGGCCGTGCCTGGAGCATGCCTGGAGTGACGGCCGTCATCCTCGATGTCGCCGCGGTCACGTTCTGTGACTCGGTGGGGTTGAGCGAGCTCATCGCCGCCCTGCACCACAGCCAGGCGGCCGGGCAGGGCTTCATGCTCAGCGGTGTCCAGGGCACTCTGCTCCGGGTGCTGACCATCACCGGGCTGCGCGCGGCGTTCGACACCTACGAGAGCGTTGACGACGCCATGCTCCGCGTCTCCCCCTCTGGGGCCGGAGCGATGGAGCCTCTTGATCCCCTCGGCCTGGCGGGCGCCACCGGCCCGCACCTCGGCGGCGCGGTCCCCATGGACGCCATCGGCCCAGGTCAGGCGGACGACGTCCTCACGAGCGTGAGCGGGGCAGGTCAGGGGGACGACGCGTCCACGGTCGCGGGCGTGCTTCAGCAGGCCGACGACCTGCCGCCTCCCGACTCGGCCTCCCCCATCCCCCCTCCCCCAACCTGACCAGCCCCACCCGGCCTCCAGCGACGCACGCCAAGCCGCAGGGCGCACCCCGTGTCCAGACAGAACCCGAAGGACACCCCCCAGCCCGAGCGCATCGCCCTTCAGCCCTGGGTGGACCTTCCCCCGGACGGCACGCCGTCAGCCTGGAAAAACCCACCTTCCCCAGCCACGAGCGTCACACCCCCGCCAGGAAAACCCTCCCCCGCAGGGCACGCCGTCGACCGGAGGAGCCCCACCTTCTCCGGCCGGGTCCGTCACACGCCCCGCCGGGAAAGACCTCCCCCCGCAGGGCACGCCGTCAGCCGGAAGAGCCCACTTCGGCCGGCCGGGTGCGTCGCTCTTCCCGCTTGGGTGGACTTTCCTTCGGCGCCGGGGCGGCGGGATGGTGGACGGTGGATCCGGCGCCGCCGTACGGCGGGCGACCGGTACACCTCCACAGTCGCCCTCGAGCGGAAAACCCACCTTCTCCAGCCAGGAGCATCGCACTCCCCGCCAGAAAAGACCCTCCGCGAGGCACGCCGTCGACCGGAGGGGCCCACCTTCTCCGGGCGGATGCGTCACTCTTCCCGCGTGGATGGATTTTTCCCCCGGCGCCGAGGCGGCGGGATGGTGGACGGTGGATCCGGCGCCGTCGTACGGCGGGCGACCGGTGCGCCTTCGCGGTCGTCCTAGAGGCGCACCTCGTACTCGGGGGAGCGGCGCCGGCCGGGCTGGCCGGCGGTGACGGTGGGCTCGATCTTGCGGATGTAGCCGGCCGCCTCCAGCAGGTCCAGCGCGGGCACCATGGCCGCGACGCGCTTGAACCGGCGGGCGAGGCGGCGGAAGATGTCGCGCCGCCGGAACCGCTGGGCGCCGGTCCTGCGGATGCATTCGAGCACCGCGCGCGCGTCGTCCGGCAGGGCGTCATCGGATCGGGCGGGCGGGGTGACCGAGATGATCTGCATCCGGGAGGCGCTCTCGTTGCGGATGCGCGAGATCTCCAGGATCAGATCGTCCAGGTCCACCAGCATCCGGGTGGCGGCGCGGAAGCGCTCGAAGTCATCCTGGATCAGCAGCAGCCGCTCGGCTTCGTCACGCATGGCTGAATAATGTCATTTGTGGCATTAATGTCAACACATTCGCGAAGCCCTACTTAACCGGATTTTCGCGGCCCTCCTCAAGGTTGTCCAGCATGCGGCGAAGCACGCCCGTAAGCTGCCGCGACTTCTTTTCGGAGAACCCGTCCAGCAGCCGCGTGACCGCCTGCCCGAAGATCGGGAGCGAGCCGCGGCGCGAGCGCCCTTCCCGAGGCGGTCACCTCGATCACGATCAAGAAACGGTTCCGGACGCGGTCAGGTGCGGGTGCCGGTGGAGGCGTCGGCGAGCGCGTAGGCCAGGGCGCTGTCCAGGTCCAGCTCGCGGCCATGGGCGAACGCCGTGTCGAAGCCGCGGTCGCCGAGAACGGCCCTGGCCCGCGACTCCGCCTGCTCACGCAGGCCGTCGGCGCGCGGCAGGCACAGCCGCAGCCCGTAGCTGCGCTCGACCAGTTCGCCGCTGCCGAGCAGCCGCGCCGCGCGGTCCATGTCGCCGAGGCCGGCGGCCGTGCGGGCCAGGCTCGCCAGCACCATCGCCATGCCGTGACTGTCGTGGACCAGCCATTTGTGGCGCAGCGACGCGCGCGCGTACCGGTCGGCCGCCGCGTAGTCACCGCGTTCGGCCTCGATGAGACCGCGGACCCACTCCCCCGACGAGCGCACCCAGATGTCGCCCCGGGAATCGCACAAGGACGCCTGCAGGCGCAGGCAGCCGAGGGCCCGGTCCAGCCTGCCGAGCCGCATGAGCGCGTACGCCTGCCCGGTGAGCGCCATCGCCAGGCCGGCCCCGCGGTCGCCGCCCTGCTCGTGGGTCCCACGCGCCCGCTCGTACATCGACAGTGCCTCTGTGACGTACCCCCAGCGCAGGCCGGTGTTGGCGCAGCAGAGGATGCCCCAGCCCGCCGCGGCCAGGTCGTCGTGGGAGAACGCCTGCGCCATGCACTCGGTGGCCAGGTCATTGGCCTCGTCCAGGTCGCCCTGCAGGTCGGCGAGCCACGCGCACGCCCACAGCGCGCGCGACAGCGCCCGCCCCGAGGGCTGGACCAGCTCCAGCGCCCGCCGCAGGTGGCCACGGCCCTCCTCGACCAAGCCGCAGGCCAGCCACAGGTAGGTCAGCCGTCCCGCGAGGTCGAGGCCGGCGGTGTGCTCGGCGGGCTCGGCCAGGCAGAAGCCGAGCGCCTCCCGCAGGTTGGGCAGCTCGCGGCGCATCCGGGTGTACCAGGACACCTGCTCGGCGCCGAACCACTCGGCGTCGAACCGCCGGGCCAGGTCGAGGTAGTGGTCGCGGTGGCGGCGCCGGACCCCGGCCGTCTGCCCCAGCTCGCGCAGCCACACGGCGCCGTACTCGCGGATGGTGTCGAGCATGCGGAAGCGGACGGCCGCGCCGGCGTCGACGCGCGACACCACCGACGCGTCCACCAGGGCGAGCAGCACGTCCTCGACGTGCTCGCGGCCCAGGCCGGCGCCGACCTCGTCCTCGGCGTCCGCGCACACCTCCTGCGCGGCCGCGAGGTCGAAGTCGGCCGGGAACACCGACAGCCGGGCCCACAGCAGGCGCTCCAGCGGCTCGCACAGTTCGTGGCTCCAGCCGATCGCCGTGCGCAGCGTCCGGTGACGCGTCGGGCCGGGACGGCGGGTGTCCGACAGCAGGGCGAAACGGTCGCCCGCACCGGCCGCGACCTGCTCGAACGACAGTGACCGCAGCCGCACGGCGGCCAGCTCGATCGCCAGCGGGATGCCGTCCAGCCGCCGGCACAGCCGCGCCACCTCCGGGGTGGCCGCGAACCCGGGCACCAGCGAGGCGGCCCGGTCGGTGAACAACGCCACCGCCCCCCTCTGCCCGCCCCCGGACGACGCCGCGCCCCCGCTCGACCCGTTCCCGGACGACGCCGCGGCCCCACTCGGGTCGCCCTCGCCGTCCGCGTCCGTGGCCACGGCGTCCGCGCCATCGGACGAACCGCCGCCCCGCCCCGCGTCCCCGTCCTGACCGGACCCGCCGTCCCGCACGCCGCCGGCCCCGGTCGGGCCGGACGGCGCCGTGTCTTCGCCGTCCTCGCCCGGGCCGGGGGGCTCGCCCTCCACCGGCAGCGGTTCGACCTCGAAACGGGCCTCGCCGAGGACGCCGAGCACGCGCCGGCTGGTGGCAAGGACCCGGACTCCGGGCGCGGCGGCCAGAATCGCGCGCACGGTCGCGGCGCAGGCGTCCGTCAGGTGCTCGCAGGTGTCCAGGACGAGCAGCGTGCGCCGCCCCGCCAGGAACTCGCCGAGAACGGCGACCGCCGTGTCGCCGGGCCGGGCGCCCACGCGCAGCGCCGCGCGGATGGCGTCGCCGACCATCTCGGGGGCCCGCAGCGAGGACAGCTCCACGAACCACGCGCCGCCGGGGAAGCGGCCCGCCACCTCGCGCGCGACCCGCGTCGCCAGCCGCGTCTTGCCGACCCCGCCCACGCCTGTGAGCGTGACCAGCCGCGACTCCCCCAGCATGCGCGCGATCGCGGCCACCTCACGGCGCCGCCCCACGAAAGTGGTCATCTCGACCGGTACGTTGCTCCCGTATGCCCCGGCGGGCACATCCATGGCCAGCCCCACGTCGCCTCGGCTCCAGATGCCCCGCAATCGTAAATCAGTCCGCCCCGAATGCACAGATCGACTTTTTCGGTCCATTGCGTCAGAGGCGAAATACTTCACCCCGCGGCCGTCCCCGTACCCTCGGGTTCAGGTCGTTTCTCCCGCCCCTATACGCGGGCCTATCCGAGAGGTGAGAATCACCGGATGAGGCGTTCGCGGGCTCGGATATTCACCCGCCTGGCAGTGATCGCGACCGGTCTGGTCATGGTGGCGCTCGGGGTGGCGCTTCCCATGGCCGGTCTGGACGACGCCGACAAGTACGCCAGCGTGCTCGGCGCGTTCACCGGGGTCGCCGGGCTCGCCCTGTCGGCCTACGGAGTCGTCCTCGCCCGGCGCGCCCCCGCGGAGGCCCCTGCCCAGGAAGGGACGTCACCGCCCCCGAAGCCGGACTCCGGCGCGGGCCGGGTGCGCAACAGCGTCAGCGGCACGGTGCACGGCCCCGTCCTGCAAGCCGACACCTTCACCGGCCCCGTCACCATCGGCGCCCCGGCGCCCCCGCCCGCCGTTCCCGGCGAGGTGACGGCAGAGCAGCGCGAGGGCCGCGCTCACAAGGCGACGCCACCCAGCGCCTGAAGGCGGATGCCGACGTCCTCGGCCTCCGGCAGGCCGAGTTCCTTCAGCAGGGAGTACGCCTGACGCCAGTTGATCCGCGCGGCTCCCGGCCCGTCGAGGTAGCAGAAGGCGTCGGCCATGCGCTTGTGGATCTGCGCCTCCTGGTAGAGGTCGCCGATCGTCCTGGCGATCACGATGGCCTGGCGGTAGGTGTCCAGGGCCGACACATGACGCCGGGCGGAACCGTGGACGTCGCCGATGCCCACCAGCGCGCGCACCGCCTGGTAGGAGTCGGCGATCTCCTCGGCCAGCCCCTTCGCCTTCTCGAAGTGGACGAGGGATTCCTCCGCGCAGCCCATGAGCAGGTACGTGGTCCCGATGCCGTTGAGAATGTCGGCCTGGTTTCTCCGGTCGCCGGTCTCCTGAAATGTGGCCATGGCCGATCGATAACATTCCAGCGCGGCGACGTGCCGGCCCTTGTATTGATGCACGTCACCGCGGTTGCTGTGCAATATGGCGTGATTCTGCCGCCCGGCGATCTTTTCGAAGATGTCCGACGACTCTTCGTACAGACGCACCGCGTCCCGGTGGTAACCCCGGTGCTTGTGCACATCGCCCATGTTGTTCAGCGTCTTGGCCTCACCGCGCAGATCTCCGATGCAACGGTAGGCCGCCAGGGCACGGGCGAGCAGGTCCAGCGAGTCCCGGTAGCGGCCGAGATGCCAGTACACGATGCCGCTGTGCCCGAGGGCGTCGGCCTCTCCCTTCATGTCTCGCACCGACCGGTAGATGGCCCGCGCCTCCTCGCAGTGGGCCAGCGCCTCCCGGTAATGGGCCGAGGCCCAGTGGACGACGCCGATCTGGTCCAGGCATCGGGCCTCGGCCCGCCGGTCGTCAAGGGAGCGGTACAGACTGAGCGCCTCCTGGGTATGCTGGAGGGCGTCTTCGTGCCGTCCTGTCCTGAAGCGGACGAATCCGAGGTCGCGTGCCGCTTGGGCGATGCCTCTGAGGTCGCCCAGTTCCCGGCAGGCGTGCAGGGCCGTGAGGTGCCCGGCGGCCGCGTCCTCCCAGTGCCCCTCGGTGTCGAGGTAATCGGCCATGACCCGCGTCAGTCGCGCGCAGAGCGCCTTCCATTCGTGCGCGGCGGCGTACTGGGCGAGTTGGAGGACGGTGCTCCACTCGTCGGCGAGCCATCGCCGGACGCCGGCCACGTCCGCCCGCGTGCCACCGTCCCGGACCTCACCGTCGGCTCCGCCGTCGGACAGGCGCAGGGCACGGACCGCGCTCTCGGCCGCCTCCTGGTAGTGCTGGAGAAGGCGGGCGATCGAGCGCCGGCGGTCGCTCTCCGGGTCTTCTCGCCGGGCGAGGTGGTGGGCGTAGGACCGGACCACGTCATGGAAGCGGTGACGGCCGGGCGCCGTCTGCTGGAGCAGGTGATGCCGGGCGAGGGCCTCGATCAGCGGCCCCGCGCCGGCGGCCGTGGTGCCGCAGAGCGCGCCCGCCATCTCGTCGGTGATGTCGCGGCACGGGGACAGGGCGAGACGCCGGAAGGCCTGCTTCTGGTCCTCGGCGAGGTTCCGGTAGGACAGTTCAAAGGCTTGGCCGAGCTCTTCGTGAACCTCGGCGGCGACGTGCCAGGTCGCCGGTCGCCGGTCCGGCCCGCGCAGGGATGGCCCGGACAGAGACGAGCCGGACAGAGGCGGGCTGTACAGGGACGGGCCACCGCTTTCCGGTGGGCCACCGTTCTCCGCGCGGCCGACCGCGACGCCGGAGCTCCCTGCGCCCACGCGTCCCGCGCGCAGGGTGATCGCCAGCGGCAGTCCTCCGGACAGCCGGACCACCTCGCGGACGGCCGCCCGCTCGACGTGGCCGCCGCAGAGCCGCGTGGCCAGTTCGGTGGCCTCCTCCGATGACAGCACGCCAAGAGGAACGCACCTCACTCCATCCGTTCCGTCGAAGCCGGCGCGGCTCGTGATCAGCACCAGGGATGCCGGTGACCCGCCGAGGAGGGGGCGCACCTGATCCGGTCCGGACGCGTCGTCGAGGATCACCACCGCCCGACGGTAGGCCAGCTCGGCCTGCCACATGGCGGAGCGCTCCGCCGAAGAGCGAGGAATGCGGGAGGCCGGGATGCCGAGCATGCGGAGCAACGTGAACAGCGCCGCCGGGGTGTCCAAGGGCGGCTGGACCGGGTCGTGGGCCCGAAGGTCGAGCCGCAGGCTCGCGTCCGGGTACCGGGGGGCCAGCTCGTGCGCGAGATGCACCGCAAGCGCGGACTTGCCGGCCCCCGGCATTCCCTGGATGGCGACCACCAGGCCGCCCGATCGCGCGCGCATGGCGCGCACGGCCTCGATCTCCCGCTGACGCCCGGTGAAGTGCGGCATGTCCGACGGCAGCGTGTCCGGCTGGGGGACGGCCTCTCCGCGGCGGTAGATCGGGGTCACGGCGAGCTCGGCATCACCGCGCAGGATCCGCTGGTGGAGTTCGGACAGGCGCGGCCCTGGCTCGGTGGCGAGGGTGTCGACGAGGTGGCGACGGACGCGCCGGTAGGTCTCCAGAGCCTCGGCGCGCCGGTCACCACGGTAAAGGGCGGTCATGAGCTGGGCGGCGAGGGTCTCGTCCGCTGGCTGGGCGACCAGCAGGTGGCGCAGTTCGCCGACCACCTCCGTGTGGCGTCCCAGCCGCAGTTCCAGATCGAGGCGTTCTCGGCGGGCGGAGGCCCCCTCCCGGGTCAGGACCTCTCTCATGCTCATGGCCCACGCGCCCGGCAACCCCGCCAGCGCCTCTCCCTGCCACAGCACTTCTGCCTGTTTGAACAGGCGGACCGCGTGCCCGGCGTCTCCGCTGCCGGCGACCGCGACCGCTTGGCGGTATAGGGCGCGGAAGCGGTACAGATCGATCGTCTCGGGATCGATCTCCAGGGTGTAGGTGGAGCCGCGGGCCTCGATGCGGATCCGTTCGCCCACCGCGTCACGCAGGCGGCGGCGGGTGCGAGAGACGTAGCTGGCGAGGTTCTCCCTCGCCTTGGCCGGTGGCCGCTCACCCCACACATGGTCGGCGATGACGTCCATGGCCAGGGACCGGCCGGGTACGAGCAGCAGGTTCGCCAGCACGAGCTGCTCCTTCGGCGGACCGAGCGAATGCTCTTTCCCCCGGGCCCGGAGTGTGATCCCCACCCCGGGCCCGAGCATCCGTATATCCACTGCCACCCCTTTTCCCCACATACCCCCATATATCCGGCCAGCAATGGTGAATGGATCTCACGTCTTCTGGCATTCCCCTGAAAGACTTGTACCACCGAGTAAGGCCATGCGCGATAGGTGCTGATATCGGCCCTACAGGGCCAGATGTCCAGACCGGCCCGATACGGGGTCGTGATCTAGATTTGCCGCGAAAGGTCAGACACGCGGGTAAGATCCTCGTGGCAGTTCAGGACGTACCCTGACAAGCATTACGAGGCATCAAAAAAACCACTTGTAAGGAGTGCTGAAACTTTGACCAAACTGGCAGTCGGTATCTTCCTCGCCGCGACAATGCACTTCGGGTACTCGGCCGGCGTCGCCCACGCCTCTTCCGCGACAGGGACGACTCACAACATCACGGCGAAGCCCGCGACGAGCGGCATCGGCATGACCACGTATAACGCCGGAAAGAACATATTCATGATCTAGGGGGCGAAGGCGTGCGCTCGCATGCCCGACACCATCTAGGCGAGCCGCGTGACCCACGCCGGCCGCGGGACGCGCACGCGTCAAGCGACTGCGTCCTCCCTCGGCAAGGGAATCATCCAGTCCGGTGCAAGGTGGACGTCCACCCCCCTCCCGCATGCTCGCCACGCCGGGCTCATCCCGAGCCGGCGGACACATGCGGGAGACGGACATGACATACGGGCCACCGCTCAGGGGTCTCTTCTCTCTGGGCGCGACGAAGGCGGACGTACACGGTGTCGAACGGACGGTGGTCATGGTGGTGCACCACCTCGCCGCGGCCACCCGTCTGAGGGACGTGGCCCCGTTGATCGAGGAGGACCACCGGATCCAGGTCGTCTACACCGTGCCGCCGTCCTCGCGCTTCGCCGCCGGGGCGCACGATTTCCTGCGGACGACCGGCGCGCTGGAGATGCCTTTCGCCCAAGCTCTCGAGACCCGCTTCGACCTCGCCGTCGCGGCCGGTCAGGGCATGCTGGACCGCCTGCGCTCCCCTGTCATGACGCTCTTCCACGGCGCCGGGCCGAACTCCTACGTCACCCGCCGCGACGGCCACGGACCGCTCGCGTCCCGGGCGATCACGGGGCTCGGCTTCCAGGCTCTCACCATGCACGGGCGGGTGGTGCCGTCGGCGATCATGCTCGGCCACGAGGACCAGCGCGCCCTGCTGGCGGGTCAGTGCCCGGAGGCGCTGCCCGCCGCCGTCGTGGCCGGGGACCCCTGCTTCGACCGCATGCTCGCGAGCCGGCATCTTCGCACCGCTTACCGCAACGCGCTCGGCGCGGGGCCCGGCCAGAAGGTTCTGGTGGTGTCCTCCCACTACGGAGCGGGATCGCTGCTCTCGAGGTACCCCGGCCTCCCCGCCCGCCTTTCCAGGGAACTGCCGCCCGGCGAGTACCGCGTGGCGCTCGTCCTCCACCCGGCCGTGTGGACCACCCACGGAGCGCGGCAGGTGACCGCCTGGTTCGCCGACTGCGAGCGCAGGGGGGTCGTGCTGCTGCCGCCCGAGGAGGGCTGGCGCGCCGCGCTGGTCGCGGCGGACGTGATGCTGGCCGACAGGGGGTCCCCCGCCTGCTACGGCGCGGCGCTCGGCGTGCCGGTCCTGCTCACGCCGCACGACTCTGGTGACGTGCTCCCGGGCTCCCAGTTCGCCCGCCTGGCCGGGGTCGCGCCCCGGCTGCGCGTGGACGAACCGCTCGTCCCGCAACTGGAGGCGGCCAGGGCCGGATGGCCGCTCACCCGCGCGCCGGAACTGCGGGCCGCCCTGACCTCCGTGCCAGGCGGTGCGGCCGGCGTCTTGCGCCGGACGATGTACCGGTTGATGCGCCTGCCCGAACCATCGGGCCCGCCCGTGGCCGCCCGGCCGCTGCCCGGCCCCCTGCCACCCGGGCCGCCGGTCCGGTGAACCTCGTCCACGTGCGCATCATCGAGCGGAACGGTCGCGACCGGCCCCCGGCGATCCGGATGGACGAGCACCACAGCGCCACGACCGATGAACCGCGATGGCTTCCCTTCGCCGATGTGATCATCCTGACGCCTGACAGGCCGACCGGCAGGACGCCCGCCGCGCTGCTGGCGACGGCTGCCACGGCGCTGCGGACCGTGCTGGCCGATCACCCGGGATGTCTCGTCGCCGCGCACGACGCCGGTCAGGGCAGGTGTCTCGTCGGCACCCGCGACGGTCAGATCGTCGCCTTCCGCCACCCCTCACCCTGGGCCGTCGCATCGGCCGCCCACGCCTGGACGGTGCACGGAGGGCGTCTGGCCGATCTGCGCGCCGTCCCGGTCACGGTCACCGAGGGGGCTCCGCGGCCAGCGAATCCAAGCGACGGCGAGCCTGTTCGCCTTGAGGTGCGCCGAGTTCTGTGAAGATCTCGACGGCCCGTGCGAGGTGGCCGAGCGCGCCGGGACGGTCCCCGACGCCGGCCAGCGCCTCGGCCAGCGGCAGACGGATGTTCGCCTGCTCGAACCGTGCGCCGATCTCCCCGGCGATGGCGAGGGCCTCGGTGAGCGGACGCACCGCCTCCCGGGGCCGTCCGGCGAGCAGGTGTGTCTGGCCCAGGCCGGTCAGCGTGCGGGCCTGGTTGTAGGGGTCGGCGAGCCGCCGGAACGACTCGTGCGCCCGCTCCAGGTACGCGACCGCGTCGTCATGCCGCCCGAGGTCGCGATACGCCTCGCCAATCCGGCGGGTCATCAGCGCCACCCCTCGCGGGCGGCCGAGCTCCTCGTGGATGGCCAGGGCCCTCCTGAAGCGCTCCATCGCCCGGTCGGGGAGACGCATGCCGAGGTAGGCGACACCGAGGCTGCTCAGCGCCGACGCCTCCCCGATCGGATGGCCGGCGGAGCGTTCCAGCTCCACGGCGCGCAGGCAGTGCTCAGCGGCGCGCGGGAAGTTCTGCAGGTTGAGGTGAGCCGTGGCCGTGGCCAGCAGCATCCGTGATTCGGCGAGCGGGTCGGCGCAGGCCCGTGCGGCGGCCAAGCCCACCTCGTGCGTGTCCACCCACGCGTCGTAGTGCTTCCTGCTGAGGAACAGCCCCCACATCGCCTCGGTGAGCTGCCAGGCGATCTCGTTCAGACCCTCGCCGCGTGCCCGCGCGAGCACGGCGCGCAGGTTGGGCAGTTCGTTCTCCAGCCAGTCCAGCGCGCGTGCCGGCCCCTCGAACGCCGGCGCCGCGGCGCCGGCGGTCTCGTACACCGGTCCAAGGTGCCAGCGACCGGGTACGACGACCAGATCCGCCGCGACAGCGCTTTCCAGGTACCAGGTGGCCACCCGGACGAAGGCGGCCCGGCACTCCTGGGCCGGTTCGACGCCCAGCGCCTTGTCGTGGGCGTGCACGTGCACCAGATCGTGAAACCGGAAACGGTCCTGTTCCTGCGGTTCGACGAGGCCCGCCCCGGCCAGTTCGTCGAGGATCCGGAACGCCCGGCCCTCGTCGATATCCCCGGCCGCCGCGGCGGCGCCCGTCCCGAAGGCGGGGCCGGGATGCAGGCCGAGCATGCGGTACAGCCGCGCCTGGTCGGACTCCAGCGCCTCATAGGAGACGTCGAAGGCGGCCTGGGGTGACAGGTCGCGGTCGGCGCCGAGCGCGGAGAGCCGATGGCGGGCGTCGGCGAGTTCGCGCACGACCCGCTCGATGGTCCACAGTGGGCGCAGAGCGAGCCGGGCGGCGCAGGCGCAGACGGCGATCGGCAGCCGGCCGCACAAAGTGACCAGGTCGAGGGCGGCGACGGGCTCGGCTCCGGTGCGCTCCGGGCCGAGCATCCGGGTGAGCAGGCCGAGGGCCTCCTGTTCGCTGAGCGGGCTGAGCTCGACGAACCGCGCGCCTTCGACCACGAGCCCGGACAGCCGGTGCCGGGTGGTCACCACGACCAGGCTCTCCGCCGAGGCGGGGAGGATCGCGCGCACCTGAGCCGCGGAAAGCGCGTCGTCCAGCATGACCAGCAGTCGCCGTCCCGCGGTGACCGACCGGTAAAGGGCGACGCGTTCGTCCAGGGCGGGCGGAAGATGCGGCGCGGCGACGTCGAGCGCGCGCAGGAACCGTTCGAGGACCTCACCAGGGTGCGCGGCCGCCCCCGGGACGGGTCCGCGCAGCTCCGCGTAGAGCTGACCGTCCGCGAACCGGTCGCGCACCCGCTGCGACCACGCCAGCGCCAGCGCGCTCTTGCCCACCCCGCCCACTCCGTGGATCACCAGGACGTTCGGCGCCGCCGCCCCCGCTGGACGCGTCCTCGCCTGGCCGGACGCCTCGGCGGGGAACCGTTCGGCGAGGTACCGGTCGAGACGGGCCAGTTCGTCGTCCCTGCCGTCGAACACGGCCGGCGGCGGTGCCAGCTGGGCGGGAGGCGGCGGGCGCTCCCGCGTCTCCACGGTGATGCGCACATCGCCGTGGATCGCGCCCGCCTGCACCACGGGGCCGGAGACGATGCCGCTCACCTCGTTGGTCACCCCGGCGGCCGGCGAGTCCGGGGAATCCTCGCGCCGCTCGTCGGCCGCACTCACCGGCTCGCCTCCTGAGCGCGATTCGGATTACGGACCTCAAGCACGGTAACCCGAGCCCCATCCCCGGACAACCTGCCCACGGCTCCCGGCGGACGCGGTCGCCCGCCGGGAGCCGGTCAGGAGGTGCGGCCGGACTCGGCGGCGGACGCCTCGGCGAGGCGGGTGCGGAGGCGGTCGCGGATCTCTTCGGGGGTGTAGGCGCGGCGGCGGCGCTCGGCGCGGACGATGACGGCTCCGGAGGCGGCGACGCCCGCGAAGGCGGCCAGGCCCAGTATCTTCCACCAACGCATGTCCTCAGGCTACTGGGAAGAGGAGTGGAATGTCCGGCGTGAGCATCGGCCTCGACGAGGCGCTCGACCTGACCCGCACCGGCGACGTCTGGCTGTTCCGCGGCCGGTCGGCGCCTGACCGGGCCATCCAGGTGACGACCAACAGCCCGGTGAACCACGTCGGCATGTCCGTGGTCATCGAAGATCTGCCGCCGCTGATGTGGCACGCCGAGCTCGGGCGGTCGCTGCCCGACCTGTGGTCGGGCACGAACCAGCGCGGCGTCCAGCTCCACGACCTGCGCGACGCCGTCACGGTGTGGGCGACGAGGTACGGGCAGCGCGCGTGGCTGCGCCAGCTCGACCGCCCGGTCACGCGGGACATGGAGGACGCCCTGCTGCGCACCATCGCGCGCCTGGACGGCACGCCGTTCCCTTCGACCGCGCGGCTGGCGGGCCGCTGGCTGCGCGGGCGGCTGCCGGCCGTCCGTCGCGTCCGGGAGGCGGCGCTGGAGACCGCCTACTGCGCGGAGGTGGTCGCGGCGACGTACCAGGACATGGGTCTGCTCCCGGCTGGTCGCCGCCTCAACTGGTACGACCCAGGACGTTTCTGGAGCGGCGACGATCTCGAGCTGGCCTCCGGCGCCCGGCTGGGCGGCGAGATCCCGGTCCGCGTCCCGCCCGCCGCCTGACCAGGACGGCCTGGGAGCGCCACCTCGGGACACCCCCTGTCATCGCCGAGGCCACTCATGCCCGGCGAGTTAGCAATTTTCAGGAAATTTCTGAAAGGCATTGCATAGATCTGAGCGACTGAGTAACTTCCGGGCAACAACCCTGAAATACGACACGCGGAGGCCCTTGTGGTCCGGCCACTCCCCCCACGGCCCGCGAGAAGGTCGCCCGTCCGCGGGCCGGCCCGCTTACCGGTGGCCGCGGTCCTCACAGCGCTCCTCTGCACGGCACCCCTGGCCGCCGTCCCCCCGGCCTCCGCGGCCTCCGTGGCGTCAGCGGGTTCGCCCGGCGTTCCGGCCGCCCAGAAGGCGCTGGTGTCGCCGCTCAGCCGGACGGCGGAGCCCTCGGACAAGGACCTCGCGCGCGACGCGCCGCGCACCCGGCTGACGCGCGAGCGGTTCTACTTCGTGATGACCGACCGGTTCGCCAACGGCGACCCGGGCAACGACAGGGGCGGTCTGACCGGCGACCGGCTCGCCACCGGGTTCGACCCGGCCGACAAGGGCTTCTACCAGGGCGGTGACCTGGCCGGGCTGCTCGGCAAGCTCGACTACATCAAGGGCCTGGGCAGCACCGCGATCTGGCTGACCCCGGCGTTCAAGAACCGCCCCGTGCAGGGCACGGGCGCCGACGCCTCGGCCGGGTACCACGGCTACTGGATCACCGACTTCACCTCGATCGACCCGCACCTGGGCACCAACGCCCAGATGAAGCGGCTCGTCCGCGAGGCCCACGAACGCGGCATGAAGGTGTTCTTCGACATCATCACCAACCACACGGCCGATGTCGTCGACCACAAGGAGAAGACCTCTGCCTACCGCTTCAAGGCCGCCTATCCCTACGTCGACACCTCCGGCCGGCCCTTCGACGACCGCGACTACGCGGGCGGGACCGCCTTCCCCAAGGTCGACGCCGGCTCCTTCCCCTACACGCCGGTCGCGGCCAAGGGCGTGAAGACCCCGGCCTGGCTGAACGACCCGACGATGTACCACAACCGGGGCGACTCGACGTTCAGCGGCGGCGAGACCGACGAGTACGGCGACTTCTCCGGCCTGGACGACCTGTGGACCGAGCGTCCCGAGGTCGTCAAGGGCATGACCGACATCTACCGGACGTGGGTCCGCGAGACCGGCATCGACGGTTTCCGCATCGACACTGCCAAGCACGTCAACATGGAGTTCTGGCAGCGGTTCTCCCCCGCCCTGCACGAGTACGCCGCGAAGCGCGGCCAGGACCGCTTCTTCATGTTCGGCGAGGTGTACTCCGGCGACCCGGCGGTGACCAGCCGTTACTCGACGCAGGGCGGCATGGACGCGACGCTGGACTTCCCGTTCCAGGAGGCCACGCGGTCCTACAGTGGCGGCACGGCGGACGCCTCCCGGCTGGCCCGCCTCTACGCGGGCGACGACTACCACACGGCCGCCGACCGCGACGCCGCCTCGCTGCCGACCTTCCTCGGCAACCACGACATGGGACGCATCGGCCGGTTCGTCGCCCAGGATGCCCCGGGCACGACCGACGGCGAACTGCTGCGGCGCGACCTGCTCGCCCACGAGCTGATGTACCTGACGCGGGGCCAGCCGGTGGTGTACTACGGCGACGAGCAGGGCTTCACCGGCAAGGGCGGCGACAAGGACGCACGGCAGTCCATGTTCGCCTCGAGGACGCCGAGCTACCTGACCGACGACCTGATCGGCACGACCGCGACGCACGCGCAGGACAACTTCGTCCCCACCCATCCGCTGTACCAGGGGATCGCGGCGCTGGCGAAGCTGCGGGACGCCCACCCCGCGCTGGCCGACGGCGCGCAGGTCGAGCGCCTTGCCACCGGCGGCCTGTACGCCTTCAGCCGCATCGGCGCCAAGGAGCAGGTCGAGTACGTCGTCGCGGTGAACAACGCCGAGACGCCCGCCTCGGCCGCCGTGCCGACCTACTCGGCGGGCATGGGCTTCACCCGCGTGTACGGCGAGGGCCCCGCGACGGCGGCCACCGGCGCCGACCGCGCGCTCCGGGTCACCGTCCCCGCCCTTTCCGCGGTGGTCTACCGCGCCTCCGGCAGGCTCGCCGCCCCGGCCACCGGGCCCGCCGTGTCGATCACGCTGCCGGGCTCCGAGATCGGCGGCACGGCGGCCGACGGGCGCGTCCCGGTGACGGCGACCGTGCCGGGCGACGGGTTCGACCAGGTGACCTTCGCCGCCCGGGCCGGCGCGGGCCCCTGGAAGGTGCTCGGCACCGACGACGCCCCCACCGTGTCCGGCGCGGGCCGCACGTTCCGGGTGTTCCACGACCTCACCGGGCTGGCCGCGGGCACGAAGGTCGCCTACAAGGCGGTGGTGAAGGACTCGGCCGGCCGGTTCGCCGCCGCCTCCGCGACCGCCACCGTGGCGGCGCCGCCCACCCCGGAGGAGCCCGGGACGCTCACCCGCGACTGGCTCGTCGTCCACTACCGGCGCGCGGACTACGACGGCTGGGGACTGCACGTGTGGGGCGATGTGGAACAGCCCACCGAGTGGGGGACGCCGCTGGCGCTGACCGGCGAGGACTCCTTCGGCCGCTTCGCCTGGATCAGGCTGAAGCCCGGCGCGGCGAGCGTCGGCCTCATCACCCACAAGGGCGATGAGAAGGACGGCGGCGACCGTGCCGTCGACCCGCGCAAGACGGGCGAGGTGTGGCTGACCGAGGGCAGACCAGAGGTCTCCTCCTCCCGTGCCGCCGCCCAGGGGTACGCGACCGTGCACTACCACCGCCCCGACGGACGGTACGACGGCTGGGGGCTGCACCTGTGGGGCGACGCGGTCGCCGACGGGGTGGGCACCGACTGGGCGAGCCCCCGCGCGCCGGACGGCGCCGACTCCTACGGCGCGTACTGGAAGGTCCCGCTGAAGGACCCGTCGGTCCCGCTGAACTTCATCGTGCACAACGGCGACGCCAAGGACCCCGGCCCCGACCAGTCGTTCGTCCCGGCGGCGCGGCCCGAGGCGTACGTGAACTCCGGCGAGGCCACCCTCCACCCGACGCGCGCCGCCGCGGAGAACGTGGCGATCCTGCATTACCGGCGCGCGGACGGGAACTACGACGGCTGGGGACTCCACGTGTGGAACGGGGCCGCCCAGCCGACGGAGTGGGCGGCCCCGCTCCCGCCGGCGGGCGAGGACGACTTCGGCGTGTACTACCGCGTGCCGCTGGCCGAGGGGGCGACGAGCCTGAGCTACATCATCCACAAGGGCGACGACAAGGACCTGCCGTCCGACCAGTCGCTCGACCTGAGCGCCACCGGCCACGAGGTGTGGCGGCTGGCCGCCGTCGAGGGCCACCTGCTGCCGCAGCCGCCGGCCCGGGGCGCGGACGCCGACCTGTCCAAGGCCGCGGCGCACTGGATCGACCGCGACACCATCGCCTGGAACCTCACGCCGTCCACCGCCTCGCACTACTCGCTGGCGTTCTCCGCCGAGGGCGACATCGCCTACGACAAGGGCGACCTGACCGGCGACCTGCGGCTGATCCGCCTGTCCGGCGGGGACGCACTCACCGACGCGCAGAAGGCGAAGTGGCCGCACCTGGCCTCCTACGCGGCGCTGAAGGTCGACCCCCGCGACGCCCACCTGGTCGGGCAGGCACTGCGCGGACAGGTCGTCGCCGTCGAACGCGACGCGGCCGGGGTGCTGCGCACGGCGACCGGCGTGCAGATCCCCGGCGTGCTGGACGACCTGTACGCCGCGGCGGCGTCCGCCCAGCTCGGGCCGGTGTGGCCGTCCTCGGCCTCCTCGGCCTCCTCGGCGTCCTCGGCGTCCTCGGCGTCCTCGGCGTCCTCGGCGTCCTCGGCGTCCTCGGCGTCGTCGGCGTCCCAGCTGAACGCGGCCTCGGCCTCGCCGTCGGTGTCGGTGTGGGCGCCCACCGCGCGCAAGGTCGAGCTGGCGCTCTACCAGGGCCCGTCCGGCGGCGGGCGCACCGTCCACCCGATGCGCCGCGACGACGCCACCGGGGTCTGGTCGGTGCGCGGCCTGCCCACCTGGAAGGGGCTCTACTACACCTTCCTGGTGACCGTGTACGCCCCGGCGGCCGGCACGGTGGTCACCAACGAGGTGACCGACCCCTACAGCGTGTCGCTCGCGGCCGACTCGGCGCGCAGCCAGCTCGTGGACCTGTCCGACCGCGCGCTGCGGCCCGGCGGCTGGACGACGCTGCGCAAGCCGAAGGCCGTGCCCCAGGAGAGGGCGTCCATCTACGAGCTGCACGTGCGCGACTTCTCCGCCTCCGACGCCACCGTCCCGGCGCCGGAGAGGGGGACCTTCGCCGCGTTCGCCCGCGACTCGGCGGGCATGAAGGAGTTGCGCGCGCTCGCCGCGGACGGGCTCACGCACGTGCACCTGCTGCCCGCGTTCGACATCGGCAGCGTCCCCGAACGCCGGGCCGACCGCACCGAGCCCGAATGCGACCTGGCCGCGATGCCCGCCGACTCCGAGGGGCAGCAGGAGTGCGTGGCGAAGACCGCCGCCACCGACTCCTTCAACTGGGGATACGACCCGGTCCACTACACGGTGCCCGAAGGCTCCTACTCGACCGACCCGGACGGGCCGCGCCGCGTCGAGGAGTTCCGTTCCATGGTCGCCGGGCTGAACGGGGCCGGGTTGCGGGTCGTCATGGACGTCGTCTACAACCACACTTTCGCCGCCGGCCAGGACCCGAGGTCGGTGCTGGACCGCGTCGTGCCCGGCTACTACCACCGGCTGCTCCCGGACGGCACGGTGGCCACCTCCACCTGCTGCGCGAACACCGCGCCCGAGCACGCCATGATGGACAAGCTGGTCGTCGACTCCGTCGTCACCTGGGCCAGGCAGTACAAGGTCGACGGCTTCCGGTTCGACCTGATGGGCCACCATCCGAAGGCGAACATCCTGGCCGTGCGGGCGGCGCTGGACAGGCTGACGCTCGCCCGCGACGGCGTGGACGGCAGGTCGGTCATCCTGTACGGCGAGGGATGGAACTTCGGGGAGGTCGCCAACGACGCGCGGTTCGTCCAGGCCACCCAGGCGAACATGGCCGGCACGGGCGTCGGCACGTTCAACGACCGGCTGCGCGACGCCGTGCGCGGCGGCGGGCCGTTCGACGCCGACCCGCGCGTCCAGGGCTTCGGCTCCGGGCTGGCCGGGGCGCCGAACGGGTCGCCGGCCAACGGCGACACCGGGCAGCAGCGGGCCCGCCTCCTGCACTACCAGGACCTGATCAAGGTCGGGCTGTCGGGCAACCTGCGCGACTACCGGTTCACCGCCTCCACCGGGGCGCAGGTCACCGGCGCCCAGGTCGACTACAACGGCTCGCCCGCCGGGTACACCGCCGCGCCCGGCGAGGCGGTGAGCTACGTCGACGCCCACGACAACGAGACGCTGTTCGACGCGCTCGCCTACAAGCTCCCGCAGTCGACCTCGATGGACGACCGGGTGCGCATGCAGGCGGTGGCGCTCGCCTCGGCGGTGCTGTCGCAGGGCACGGCCTTCGTGCACGCCGGCAGCGAGCGGCTGCGCTCCAAGTCGCTCGACCGCAACTCCTACGACTCCGGCGACTGGTTCAACCGGCTGCTGTGGGACTGCTCGGCGGGCAACGGCTTCGGCGCCGGCCTGCCGCCGAAGGCCGACAACGAGTCCAAGTGGCCCTACGCCCGGCCGCTGCTGGCCGACCCGGCGCTGCGGCCCGGCTGCGCGGCGATCGACGCGGCGCGGGCGCGGTTCGGCGAGCTGCTGAAGATCCGCTCCTCCTCCCCCGCGTTCTCGCTCGGCTCGCTCGCCGAGGTGCAGCGGCGGCTGTCCTTCCCGGTGAGCGGCGCCGGCGAGACGCCGGGCGTGGTCACCATGCACCTGGACTCCTCCGGCGCCGACCCGCGCTGGAAGTCGGTCACGGTGGTGTTCAACGCGACGCCGGACACCCAGGCGCAGACCGTGCCCGCGCTGAAGGGCGCGCGGGTCGCCCTGCACCCCGTCCAGGCCGCCTCGGACGACCCCGTCGTCAGGCGGTCGGCCTTCGACCCCTCGACCGGCACCCTGACCGTCCCGGCCCGCACGGTCGCGGTCTTCGTCCGGTCGTGAACCCTCCCACCCTGGAGGCCCCACGTGAGATCGTGCGATCCCCCCGCCCCCGCCCGCTCCGTCCGCGCTCCTCGCCCCCGCCGCGCCGGGCTCGGTTCCCTCGCCCTGTCCGCCGTCCTGACCCTGCTGACGGCCTCGGCCGTCGTCCCGCTGACCGGCGGCCCCGCGCAGGCGGCCCCCTCCGGCGCCAAGGACGTCACCGCCAACCTGTTCGCCTGGAACTGGCCCTCGGTCTCCGCCGAGTGCACCAACGTGCTCGGCCCCGCCGGGTACGGAGCGGTGCAGGTGTCGCCGCCGCAGGACTCCCTCAAGCGGGCGGGCGCCCACTCGTGGTGGGAGCTGTACCAGCCGGCCGCCTACGACCTGACCGGCAGGCTCGGCAGCCGCGCCCAGTTCTCGGCGATGGTGCAGGCCTGCCACGCGGCCGGGGTCAAGGTCTACGCCGACGCCGTCATCAACCACATGACCGGCCAGGGCTCGGCCTCCTACGGCGGGAGGACCTTCTCCAAGTACAACTATCCGGGCACCTACTCCTCGGCCGACTTCCACTACTACCCGGGCGCCTGCGGCAACTCCGACGGCACCATCCACGACGGCGACTACGCCGGCAGCGCGCGCAACGTGCAGCAGTGCGAGCTGTCCGGCCTGGCCGACCTGGACACCGGCGCCGGCTACGTGCGCTCCCGCATCGCCGCCTACCTCAACGACCTGGCCGGCCTCGGCGTGGACGGCTTCCGCGTGGACGCGGTCAAGCACATGAGCCCCACCGACCTGGCCGCCATCTACGGGCAGGTCACCGGCTCGCCGTACATCGTCCAGGAGGTCATCTACGGCGCCGGCGAGGCCGTCCAGCCCGGCCAGTACACCGGCCTCGGCGACGTGCTGGACTTCCAGTACGGGCGCTACCTCAAGCAGAAGTTCGAGGGGAACATCTCCGAACTGCAGACCTTCGGCGCTACGTGGGGCGGCATGCAGCCCGGCGACAAGGCCGTCACCTTCGTCGCCAACCACGACACCGAGCGCAACGGCTCCACCCTCACCTACAAGAGCGGCGCCGCCTACACCCTGGCCACCATCTTCCAGCTCGCCTGGACGCACGGCGCGCCGCAGATCTACGACGGGTTCACCTTCGGCGACAACGACGCCTCCCCGCCCTCGGACGGCAACGGCTACGTGACCGCGGCGAACTGCTCCAGCGGGTGGACGTGCCTGCACCGCGACGGCGCCGTCAACGGCATGGTCGCCTTCCGCAACGCCGTCCGGGGCACCTCGGTGGCCAACTGGAGCGCCCCGTCCGCCAACGTGATCGCCTTCAGCCGCGGCGCCAAGGGCTGGGTCGCGATCAACAACGGTTCCTCGTCCTACTCGGGCGCCTTCGCCACCGGCCTGCCCGCCGGCGCCTACGCCAACCTGACCGGCGGCGGCTCGGTGACCGTCGGCTCCGGCGGCACGGCCGTCGTCACCGTCCCCGCCAAGAGCGCGGTCACCATCCGGACCGGGGCCACCACCACGCCGCCGGCGACCGTCGCGACGTCGTTCAACGCGAACGTGACCACCGCCTGGGGGCAGAACGTCTTCGTGGTGGGCGACCTCGCCGAGCTGGGCGCGTGGAACCCCGCGAACGCGGTGGCGCTGTCGTCGGCGTCCTACCCGGTCTGGCGCGCCACGGTGGCCCTGCCGGCGGGCACGGCCGTCCAGTACAAGTACATCAAGAAGAACCCCGACGGCTCGGTCACCTGGGAGAGCGATCCGAACCGCTCCTTCACCACCCCGGCGAGCGGCACCGCCACCCGCGACGACACCTGGCGCTGACCCCGCCCGGGGCGCACGACCGGGTCAGGCGGGCGGACGCACCAGGCACCCGGCGGTCGCGCCAGCGGCCCAGGTGCGCGCGACCGGGTCAGGCGGGCGGATGTACGAGGGACCCGGCCGGTCGCGCCAGGATCGCGGCCAGCTCGGCCGGCCGGGCCAGGTGCGGGAAGTGGCCGCCGCCCCGGCAGGACGGTGACGGCGGCGCCCGGCAGCGCCACCTCCAGCCAGCGCCGGTACGCCTCACCGGGCTCGCCGCGGCGTCCGATCAGGGTCACCTCCGCAGCGTACCGACCGTCCCGGGCCCGATGACCTGCGCTTCCCCTCCGCGCCGATGCCGAGGCGCCCCATGGCGAACGACGGCGGGCCATGGCCGAGATGAGCGATCTCCCATCAGAGGTCCGGGACGGTCGGACAGGCAGAGCGCCTGGTGAAGAAATACGCGAAAGGGAGTGATGTGGCGAAGTGCCGCAAGTAGCATCGCGGGCGTGCGAATGAGCCATGTCAGCCACATTGCTGTCAGCGTCGTCATGGCCGGAGCGGTTCTGGCCGTCCCGGGAAGCGCCCAGGGGGCCGCCGGGCCGGGCAACCCCGCGGGCCGGGCCGTGGTGCCCGCGGACGGGAGGGCGATCGACACCTCGCGTCCCGACCGGGTGGTGGGGAACGGGACGCCCGCGAGTTGCACGTCGGCCGCGGTGGTGGCGGCGGTGGCCAAGGGAGGGCTGATCCGGTTCGCCTGCGGGCCGAAGGCCGTCACGATCGTGATGCGGGCCACGGCGAAGGTGCGCAACACCAGCAGGCGCGTGGTGCTGGACGGCGGCGGAAAGGTGACACTGAGCGGTGGCGGAGCGCGGCGGATCCTGTACATGAACACCTGCGACAAGGCGCAGGTGTGGACGACGCCGCACTGCGACGACCAGCAGTGGCCGCAGCTCACCGTGCAGAACATCCGGTTCGCCGACGGGAACGCCACCGGGGAGCGGGCCGAGGGCGGCGGCGGAGGCGCCGTGTTCGTGCGGGGCGGCCGGTTCAAGGCCGTGAACTCCACCTTCGTGCGCAACCGCTGCGATCCCACCGGGCCGGACGTCGGCGGCGCCGCGATCCGGACGCTGGACCAGTGGCGCGACCTGCCGGTGTACATCGTGAACAGCACCTTCGGCGGGGCCGCCGGGCAGGGCGGGGTGTGCTCCAACGGCGGGGCGCTGAGCGGCATCGGAGTGTCGTGGGAGGTGCTGAACAGCGTGTTCACCCACAACCAGGCGATCGGGCGGGGCGCCAACCCGGCGCGGGGCGGCACCCCGGGCGGCGGCAGCGGCGGTGCGATCTACGCCGACGGCAACCGGTTCACCGTGCGCGTCGCGGGCTCGATCGTCAGCGACAACACCGCGCGGGAGGGCGGCGGGGCCGTCTTCTTCGTCAGCAACGACCGGACCGGGACGCTGCGCATCGAGCGGTCGATCTTCCGCCGCAACCGCAGCGCCGGCTTCGAGACCAAGGGCTTCCCGGGCATCTTCTTCCTCGGCGCGGGCCGTCCGCGGGTCGTCTCCTCCACGCTGAGATGAGACCTCCGGCCCGGCCGGTCAGAGGTCGAGCTGGTATTTGACGGTGCGGTGGGTGGGCGCGTACCCGAGGGCGTCGTTGACGGCCCTCATGGGGGCGTTGCCGTCGGCGGTGTCGGTGAGCAGGCCGGCGAGGCCGGGGTGGCGCTCGCGCGCGGCGCGGATCGCCTCGGTCTTCATCCAGCGGGCCAGCCCGCGGCCCCGGTGCTCGGGCAGCACCCCGGTGCCGTAGTGCTGGGCGTCCCCCTTGCCGTCCCCGGGGACCACCAGCTCGGTGAACCCGACGACGGAGCCGTCGGACTCCCGCACGGCGGCGACGGTGTGCAGCAGTTCGCCCCGCTCCTCGATGGCCCGCGCCGCGGACAGCACCCGGTCGGCGTCCCAGACGTCCACCCCGAAGTCGGCCTCACCCATCGGCATGTCGGCCATCGCCCGGCGCGAGGCGGTGAAGGTGTCCAGCAGCTCGCCGGGGACGGCGCCGTCCCAGGACACCAGACGGTATCCGGGGTGCGGCTTCTCGACCGCCGCGGCCAGGGCCGCCGGGTCGGCCCGCTCCAGCGGCAGCCGCGCGAACGTGAGCGTCAGGACGGGGCGGAAGCCGTGCGCGGCCAGGAAGCCCTCGCCGGGCGCACCCTCGGGGACGTCGGCGCTGACCCGGCGGCGCAGGTTCTCCCGGGCCGCGCCGACGGCCGCCTCCAGCAGCAGGCGGCCGACGCCGGCCCGCCGCTCGGCGGGGTGGACGTTGATCTCCAGCTCGGTGAGGTGCCGCACCTCCGGCCGGGCGAACAGCCGCAGGAAGGCCGAACCCACCGGGTTCTGGGCGTCATCGGAGGCGAGCCAGACCAGGCGGCGGCCGGAGGGGCCGCGTTCGGGGTCGGCCAGCGGGGTGATGCGAATCGACACGGGGTCTCCGTCGTGGGAAGGGCGTACGAGAGGGGTTCAGGTCGGCCCATGAGTGATTATGCGCGGTTCGCAGAACGTATCCGGGCCCTCCCACCGCCGCAAAGCATTTACCCGTGATCTTCTCCCCGAGGCGCGACGGCGGACGCCCGGGGCCGGGCGGTACCCCGATGCCGGTCGCGCACGATGGAGGCGAAGCGCCGCGCCACCGCGTGCCAGGCCGCGGCGGAGGCCGGCTCGTCGGCGACGGCCGCCGCGTACAGCTCCTCCCGGTCGAACCCTTGGTCTCGCAGCTCCTCGCCGTTCCACTGGCGGATGCGCCGGGGGGTGACCTCGGGGTGGAACTGCACGCCCCAGGCGCGCGGGCCCACCCGGAACGCCTGGTAGGGGCATCTGGCGGTCTCGGCCAGCCATACGGCGCCCGGCGGCAGGCCGGTGATCGCGTCGACGTGGTGCTCGATCGCGGGCACGACATCGGGCAGGCCGTGGAACAGCGGGTCGTCCGCGGCCTCGGGCCTGATGGTGACGGCGGTGCTGCCGTGCTCGGGCGCCCCCGCGTCGGCCTGGACCTTGCCCCCGGCCACCGCGGCGAGCATCTGGCCGCCGAGGCAGACGCCGAACATCGGCACCGACCCGCGCAGGGCCTGCTCGACCAGGGAGCGGGTGGCGGGCAGCCAGGGCGCCTTCTCGTCGTCGTCGGGCATGTAGCCGCCGCCGAGGACGATCAGCCCGTCGTGGGCGAGCCGCCCGGGGACGGCGGAGCCGTCGAACGCGGTGACGACCTGCACCGCGACGCCGGCCTCCGCCAGCCACTCACCGAAGCGGCCGGGGCCGCCGTTCTCACCGTGCTGCACGACCAGCACATTTGGCACCTGCGACATGGGCACCGATGCTACCGCCGCCTCCCCACCTCACCGGCCGGGGCGGAGCGGATGCCGTCGAGGATCATCTCGACGGCGCGACCGCGTTGGGCGTCGTCGCGGTACACCCCCGCGGTGACGGCGAAGACGACGCGCAGCACGTCGTCCGCGTCGACGTCCGCGCGCACGCTGCCCGCGCGCTGGGCGCGCTGGAACAGCGGCTCGGCGAAGGCGTAGAGCGCCTTCCTGCTCGACAGGTACACCACCGACTCCAGCGGGAGGACGGTGCTGAGCACCTGCTTGGTGGCCAGGTCTTCGACGAACCGGCGCAGCCAGACGACCAGCGCGGCCCACGGGTCGGGTTCGTCGATCGACTCGCCGAAGCGCACCAGCTCGTCGACCAGCCTGAGGTAGACGCACTCCATGAGGTCGACCCGGGTGGGGAAGTTCCGGTAGAGCGTCGCGACGCCGACGCTGGCCCGCCGGGCGATCTCCTCCATCGGGACGTCCGGACCGTCCTGTGTGTACGCCGCCGAGGCGGCGGCCAGCAGCGCGTCGAAGTTGCGGCGTGCGTCCGCGCGCCGTGGCCGGCGCCGCTCGAGCAGCTCCGCCAGGTCCACGTTGAGGCTCCTCTTGAAGTGATAATCAGCTTCCGTTAATTTGATAGTTGACCTATCAGTAATCTTAGAGCAGCGAGGAACTCCATGCCCGCGAACACGATCACCATCGGCGGCGACCTGCGAGTCGGGCGCGTCGGCTACGGCGCGATGCAGCTGACCGGGAAGCAGGTGTGGGGCGAGTACCCCGACCGCGAGGGCGGCATCGCGCTGCTGCGCCACGCCGTCGACGCCGGGGTGACCTTCATCGACACCGCGGACGTGTACGGCCCGCACACGAACGAGCTTCTCATCCGCGAAGCGCTCCACCCCTATCCCGAGAACCTGGTCATCGCCACCAAGGGCGGGTTCGTGCGCGGCGGCTTCGACTACTCGACGCTCGGCGCCGTCGGCAACCCGGCCTACCTGCGCCAGGCCGCGCACCTCAGCGCCCGCCGGCTCGGGGTCGAGCGGATCGACCTGTACTACCTGCACAGCGGCACGGCCACCGACGCCCCGTTCGAGGACCAGATCGCCACCCTCGCCGCCCTGCGCGACGAGGGGGTGATCCACCACATCGGACTGTCCAACGTGACGCTGGAGCAGTTCCACGCCGCCCAGGCCATCACCCCCATCGCCGCGATCACGGCGCGCTACAACGTCAGCGCCCGGCTCGGCGAGGACCTGCTGCGCGCCGCCGAGCAGAGCGGCGCGGTCTTCTCGCCCTGGCACCCGATGCGGTTCGACCAGGGAGACGACCCGGAGCACGTGCGCGCGGTACTGGAGTCGATCGCCCGCCGGCACGACGCCACCCCCAAGCAGATCGCGCTGGCCTGGCACCTGCACCGTTCGCCGGTCACCCTGCCGATCCCCGGCACGACCACCCCGGCCCACCTCGACCAGAACCTGGCCGCGGCCCGGATCGAACTGTCCGCCGACGACGTGACCGCCATCACCGCACTGACCCAAGGAGCATGAGGAACATGACCAAGCCGACCTACTTGGTCCACGTGTCCGACGATGCCACCGCCACCGCGACCGGCCGGGGGTATCCCTCTAGGTGTGGGAAGTGATCTTGCTGGGAAGCAAGTCATCTGTGGGCGAGGGCTCACTTCTTCGGGGGATGGTCATGACGGTAATCGAGGGTGTCGGCGGCCACATGTCGACCAC
>NZ_JBHTCG010000031.1:0-113287 GCF_042665155.1 Sphaerisporangium rhizosphaerae
GCGGCGGTGGGGGGCGCGCTGGCGTTCCGCGCCCGAGCCGCCGCGCCGCAGGGCGCGCAGCGCGGCGGTGACCGGCGCCAGGTCGCCGGCCGCCGCCAGGGCCGGGCGCACGGTCTCCACCAGCCGTTCGGCGAGCGTCCACGCCGGGACGACCCGGCCGGTGATCGGGTCGTAGACCGCGCCCTCCATGCCGTCGCGGGCCGAGCGCCAGTACGCGGCGCACAGCAGCGTGTGGTCGACCGGCGGGCCCGGGACGCCCCGGCGCACCTCGACGAGGGCGGTCGCGGCCAGTGCGCGGACCAGCGCGGCCAGCAGGACGGCCTCCTCCACCGTGGCGCAGGTGTCGGCCGACCGGAATTCCAGGGTCGGCAGGTGGTGGGAGAGCCTGATCAGCCAGTACACCATGCCCCGGTCGAGGATCGCCCCACTGGCCCGCAGACCCCGCAGCAGGCCGTCATAGTGGCCGACCGACAGGAAGTACGGCGGGGGACCGGCGCTCGGCCAGCGCGCCCACAACATCGCCCGCCAGCTCGCGTAGCCGGTGTCCTCGCCGTCGGTGATGGGGGAGTTGGCGGTCAGCGCCTGCAGGAGCGGCAGCCAGGGCCGCACGTGGTTGCTGACCCCCACGGCCTCCTCGCGGTCGGCGACGCCGATGTGGACGTGGCACCCGCACACCCCCTGCCCGTACAGCAGGGCGCGGAACTGCTCGTACATGCGCCAGTAGCGCGGTGCGGCGCTGAGCGGGGGCATGCCGCCGCAGCCGACCAGGCACGTCCCGCACGCCGACAGCGCGGCTCCCGCGTCCGACGCCGCGGCGGAGACGAGGGCGCGCAGCCGCAGCAGGTCGGCGGCGAGCGCCCGCAGGTCGGTGTGGACGGCGCTGTTGGTCTCGACCTGGCACCTGGTCAGCTCCGGCACGACCCGGCAGGCGGCCAGCCCGCCGAGGCGGCGCAGCACCTGTCCCGCGGCGGGCCGCAGGCGCCCGCTGCGCGGGTCGATCAGCAGGAACTCCTCCTCCATGCCCATGGTCAGCAAGGGGGGCGGGATGTTCCGGCGCGAGGTCGTGGACGGCGTCGGTTTCACTGCTCCACCTCATTCGGGTGCATCCCCGGAGGAAGCAGACGTTCAAATGTACCGATGCCCGTACCAATAGTGCGGAAACCGGGTTTACCTCGTGCTTCCCATCCCTGGGAGCACCTTTGAATGCGACCGCTACCGCGACGTTCGCGCAGCTCAGAGGGCTATGAGCGGGTTGTTCGGCGATTGTGTCGCAATTCGCTGATATTTCACGACCGAACCGGCATCACTTATGGATCGCGCATCGCCATCGGTTGCGTAACCGGCCTCGACAGCCGGCCCGGAAAGTGGGTTCCTTCAATCAGAGCGGCCCTCGATCTCCACCAAGCGCCTCATCCCCGAGCACCCATCCCAGCCGCGAGGCAGGGCGCCAGCCTACCGCGCTCCCGCCCTGCGACCGGCCACCAGGATCCCCATCTCGGCACCCAGGAGGGCAGATGGCCAGATCGCGCCATCTCACCATCGCGGTCGCGGCGGCGGCGACGCTGCTCGCCTCCGCCTGCGCGACCGACAGCGGCACCGGCGGCACCGGCGCCGGAAAGTCCGCCGGCGCCCAGCAGCCGGCCGGCAAGCCCGTCCAGGGCGGGACGCTGCGGCTGGTCGGCGGCGGCGACGTCGACCACCTCGACCCGACCAGCACCTACTACACCGTGACCAACGGGCTCCTGCGCGCCTACGCCCGCCAACTGTTCTCGCTGGCCGCGCAGGCCGACCTGAAGAAGGCCCTGGAGGTCGTGCCCGACGTCGCCGCCGAGATCCCCACCACGGCGAACGGCGGGCTGAGCAAGGACCTGCTCACCTACACCGTCAAGCTGCGCGACGGCGTCCAGTGGGACACCACGCCGCCGCGCGCCGTCACCGCCCAGGACTACCTGCGCGGCTTCAAGCGGCTGTGCAACCCGGTGGCCGGCTCGGGAGCGCCCGGGTACTACACCAGCACGATCAAGGGCATGGCGGAGTACTGCTCCGCCTACGCCAAGGCGTTCGAGAAGGACAAGCCCACGCCGAAGGCGCTGGCCGACTTCCAGAACTCCCACGACATCCCCGGCGTCCAGGCCAAGGACGACAAGACGCTGGTGTTCACGCTCGTCCAGCCGGCCAGCGACTTCCTGAACATCCTGTCGCTCAACTTCGCCTCGGCGGCGCCGCAGGAGTACGACCAGTACCTGCCCGACGACGCGGACTTCCGCCAGCACGTCGTCTCCGACGGACCCTACAAGATCGTCAAGTACGTGGCGACGAAGGAGATCAGGCTGGAGCGCAACCCGGCCTGGAAGCAGGAGGCCGACCCGATCCGCCACCAGTACGTCGACGCGATCGAGGTCAAGGAGGGCGTCACCGAGCCCGACAGCGTGCAGCAGCAACTGGAGGCCGGCACCGCCGACCTGTCGTGGGACCTGCCGGTGCCGACGGCGCAACTGCCCCGCCTGGCCTCCTCCGGCGACGCCAACTACAAGGTCTTCCCCGGGGCCATCACCAACCCCTACCTGGTGTTCAACCAGCAGAGCAAGAACGCCGGCGGCGCCATGGGCAAGCTCAAGGTGCGCCAGGCCATCGAGTACGCGATCAGCAAGGTCGCCATCGGCAAGATCTACGGCGGCAAGGAGCTCAACACGCCGCTGCACACCGCCATCCCGCCGGGCAACATCGGCTACCAGGAGTACAACCCGTACCCGACGCCGGGCGACGCGGGCGACCCGGCCAAGTGCAAGCAGATGCTCGCCGAGGCCGGCTACCCGAACGGGCTCACCCTGACCGGGGCCTACCGCAACGCGGGCAACCACCCGGCCGTCTTCCAGTCCTACTCCGCCGACCTGCAGAAATGCGGCATCACGGTCAAGGGCCTGCCGGTGCGGCAGGGCGACTACTACGGCGCCTTCCTGCAGAACGTGTCCCTCGCCAAGGGCAGCAAGTGGGACATCTCAGCCCCCGGCTGGGTGCCCGACTGGTACGGCAACAACGGGCGGGCGGTCGCCCAGCCGCTGTTCCAGACCAACTGCACCCCCGGCACCTCCAACTACGGCTGCTACAGCAACCCCCGGGTGGACGACCTGATCAAGCAGGCGCTCGCCGAGCCCGACGCGGCGAAGTCGGCGGGTCTGTGGCACCAGGTGGACCAGCAGGTCATGGCGGACGCGGTGATCGTGCCCTTCCAGAACCAGAACACGCCGATCTACCACGCCAAGCGGGTCAAGAACGCCCTCTACCTGCCCTCCTTCCAGCTCTACGACGTCACCAACCTCTGGCTCGACCCGCCGAGCCCGTGATGCGGGCGCGACGTCGTGATCGCAGGAATCGGACGAAGGACCGGTAGATGAGCCTTCTGGAAGTCAAGGACCTCACGGTCGGCTTCCCGACCGCGGACGGCCTCGTGCGGGCCGTCCGCGGGCTGTCGTTCAGCGTCGAGCCGGGGCGGACGCTGGCGATCGTCGGGGAGTCCGGGAGCGGCAAGACGGTGAGCACGCAGGCCATCCTCGGCCTGCTGCCCGAGGCCGACATCACCGGCAGCGCCCTGTTCGAGGGCGTCGACCTGCTCACGCTGGGGGAGGAGCGGCTGCGCCGGATCCGCGGGTCGGCGATCAGCGTCGTGTTCCAGGACCCGCTGACCAGCCTGCACCCGCTGTACAAGGTCGGCTGGCAGATCGCCGAACTGATCCGCGTCCACGACGCCGGCGTGGGCCGCGCCGAGGCCCGGCGGCGCGCGGTCGAACTGCTGGGGCTGGTCGGCATCCCGCGCCCCGACCGCAGGGTGGACGACTACCCGCACCAGTTCTCCGGCGGCATGCGGCAACGCGCGATGATCGCGATGGCGCTCGCGCTCAACCCGCGCCTGGTGGTCGCGGACGAGCCCACTACCGCGCTCGACGCCACCGTCCAGGCGCAGATCCTCGACCTGATCACGCGCCTGCAGCGGGAGTTCGACATCGCGCTGGTGCTGATCACCCACGACCTCGGCGTGGTGGCGGGCGTCGCCGACGAGGTCATGGTCATGTACGCCGGGCTTCCCGTGGAGCGGGCCGACCGGCGGACGATCTACTACCGGCCGCACCACCCGTACACCAAGGGCCTGCTGGAGTCCATCCCCGGCAGCACGGGAGTGCGCAAGGGCCGGCTGCGGCCGATCCCCGGGCAGCCGCCGAGCATGATCGCCGTGCCGCCCGGGTGCGCGTTCCACCCGCGCTGCCGCTACGCCATGCCGGTCTGCTCCGCCGAGCCGCCGCCGCTGGCCCGCGTGACCGGCGACGGCGACCACGCCTCGGCCTGCTGGCTGCCGCACGAGGCCGTCGGGCTCGGTGAGCAGGCGGAGGCCGTGCGGCTGCGCGCCGCCCGCGCGGAGAACGGGGGAGCGGCGTGAACCTCCTCGAAGTCGACGACCTGGTCAAGCACTTCCCCATCCACGAGGGCGCCGTGCTGCGCCGCAGGGTCGGCCAGGTGCACGCGGTCGACGGGGTGAGCCTCACCCTCGCGCCCGGCGAGACGCTGGGCCTGGTCGGCGAGACCGGCTGCGGCAAGTCCACGCTGGCCCGCTGCATCGCCGGGCTGTACCCGGTCACCTCCGGCAAGGTCGTCTTCGACGGCCAGGACATCACCAACCTGCCGCGCGGCGCGATGCGGCCGTTCCGCCGCGACATCCAGGTCATGTTCCAGGACCCCTACGGCTCGCTCAACCCGCGCAGGCGCGTCGGCTCGATCATCGCCGACCCGCTGGTCATCCACGGCATCGGCACCGCCAGGGAACGGCGGCGCGCGGTCGGCGAGCTGATGGAACGGGTCGGGCTCAACCCCGAGCACTACAACCGCTTCCCGGCCGAGTTCTCCGGCGGGCAGCGCCAGCGCATCGGCGTCGCCCGCGCCCTGGCCCTGCGCCCCCGGCTGATCATCTGCGACGAGCCGGTGTCGGCGCTCGACGTGTCGATCCAGGCGCAGATCCTCAACCTCCTCAAGGACCTGCAGGACGAGTTCGGCCTGACGTACCTGTTCATCGCCCACGACCTGTCGGTGGTGCGGCACGTCAGCGACCGCATCGCCGTGATGTACCTCGGCCGGGTCGTGGAACTGGCCGAGGCCGACGAGCTGTACGAGCATCCTCGCCACCCCTACGCCGACGCGCTGTTGTCCGCCACGGCCGTCGCCGACCCCGACGCCGCCGACCGGCGCGGCCGGGTCATCCTCACCGGCGACGTGCCCTCGCCGATCGACCCGCCGTCCGGCTGCCGCTTCCATCCCCGCTGCCCGCGCGCCGGGGACCTCTGCGCGGAACGACAGCCCCCGCTGGAGGGCGGCGCCCACCTGACGGCCTGCCACTACCCGATCGGCGGACACCCGCCGGCGGGAGAAAGGGGGACGAGGTGACCTGCGCCGACACGCGTCCGCGAAGGGCCCCCGCCTGTGAGAGGGGGACGAGGTGACGCTCACCGAGATACGGCCCGGGGTGGTGCCCGGCAGGACCATCGCCGGGCGCAGCCCGTGGGCCCTGGCCTGGGCCCGCATCCGCACCGACAAGGTCGCCCTGGCCTCGGCGGTCGTGGTGCTGCTCCTGCTCCTGCTCGCCGCGGCGGCGCCGCTGATCGCCCAGTGGAGCGGCCACGGGCCCGACGACCAGTTCCGCGACATCGGCATCACCGACCAGGGACTTCCGGTGGCGCCGAACGGCACGTTCTGGTTCGGCACCGACCGGCTCGGCCGCGACCTGTTCATCCGCGTGCTGTACGGGGCGCGGGTGTCGCTGGTCGTCGGCGTGCTGTCCACCGGGCTCGCGGCCGTGCTCGGCGTCGCCGTCGGGCTGCTCGCCGGCTTCTACGGCGGCGTCGTGGACACGCTGTTGTCGCGCCTGATGGACGTCGTGCTCTCCTTCCCGTACCTGATCTTCGCCATCGCGGTGGTGTCCATCGCCGGTCCGTCCCTGACCGCCACGGTCGGGGTGATCGCGTTCTACTCCTGGGCCGCGATCGCCCGGATCGTGCGCGGGCAGACACTGTCGATCAAGGAACGGGAGTACGTCGAGGCGGCCAGGTCGCTCGGCGCGAGCGACGCGCGCGTCATGGTCGTCGACATCCTGCCGAACCTGCTCGCCCCGGTGATCGTGCTGGTCACGCTGCTGGTGCCCGCCGCCATCGTGTTCGAGTCGACGCTGTCCTACCTCGGGCTCGGCATCGTCCCGCCCACGCCGTCCTGGGGCAACCTGCTCAGCGAGGCGCAGGGGTTCTACCGGGTGGCCTGGTGGTACCTCACCTTCCCCGCGGGCACGCTGCTGGTCGCCACGCTGGCGTTCAACCTGCTCGGCGACGGCGTCCGCGACGCCATCGACCCGCGCACCGAGCGCCTGTTCAGCCGGCGCAGGGGCCTCGCCCGCAGACGCGCCCGCAAGAAGACCACGGGGGGCTGACCGATGTTCCGCCGCTTCCTCATCCGCCGGGTGATCCTCGGCGCGATCGTCCTGTGGCTGGTCACGCTCGGGACGTTCTTCATGTTCTTCGTGGCCCCCGGCGACCCGGCACGCACGCTGGCCGGCCGGCAGGCCACCCCGGAACAGGTCGAGCTCATCCGGCGCGACCTCGGCCTCGACCAGCCCGTCCTGGTGCAGTACGGCCAGTACATGGGCCGCCTGCTGCACGGCGACCTCGGCAAGTCCTACTTCAACGGCGAGTCGGTCGGCACGCTCGTCGCCGCCGACCTCCCGCCGACCCTCTCCCTGGTGCTCGGCGGCGCGGTGCTGTGGTTCCTGGTGGGCGTCAGCGCGGGCGTGCTCAGCGCCACCCGGGCCCGCTCGCCGCTCGACCGGGCCATGACGTTCCTGGCGCTCGCCGGCGTCTCGATGCCGACGTTCGTCATCGGGCTGCTGCTGCTCTACCTGCTGTTCTTCCAGCTCACCAAGGCCGGCCTGCCGATCTTCCCGCCGGACTCCTACGTGGACTTCTCCCAGAACCCGGCCGAGTGGGCGCGGCACCTGATCCTGCCCTGGGTCACGCTCGCCACCGTGCAGGCCGCGAGCTACCTGCGGCTCACGCGGGGCTCGATGCTCGACGTGCTCGGAGAGGACTACATCAGGACGGCGCGCGCCAAGGGCGTCCCCGAGCGGCGGGTCGTCGTCCGGCACGGCCTGCGCTCGGCGCTGACGCCGGTGGTGTCACAGCTCGGCGTGGACGTCGGCACGCTCATCGGCGGAGTGGTCGTCACCGAGTCGGTCTTCGGGCTCGGCGGCGTCGGCCAGGCGGTCGTGCAGGCGTTCGTGAGCAGCGACCTGCCGGTGATCATGGGAGTGGTGCTCATCACGGCGGCGGCCGTGGTCGTCGCCAACCTCCTGGTCGACGTCGCCTACGCCCTCCTGGACGCCCGCGTCCGGCTCGCCTGACCCTCGGGGGCGGTCAGTGGCACTGCGGGCGGGAACTCCCGGCGAGAAAGGGACGTACGGGCGAGAACTCCCCGGCGAGTAAGGGCTGCGCGGCCGGGACTTCAACGAACGGGCGTACACCCTGTCGGGGCTCCCAGGTGAACCGGGGGATTACATGGGCGTGGCCGGCGCGTCCTCTCCCTTGCGCGCCGGCCACACCCGTTTCCCACGTAGCGGACCAATGCCCCAGTGGCCCGCTGGACGTCCCTGTGCCCCCTGTTCGGGCATGTATGCGGCAGAAGGCGCGAAATCTAGGCGGGAGGGATGAAACCACTGGCCGTCGGCGGTGTCGCCGCAGGTGAGGGCGGGAAAATCGGCGCCGGATACGCCCCGGAAACGGGCGCCGCTCCCGGCACGCCGGCGAAGGGAGAAGCGGACGACGACGCGCGCGCCTGCCGCGCCTGGAGGGCGAGCCGCGCCTGCGTGCGGCGGCGGCGCTCGGCCAGAACGGCGGCGAGGTAGGCGTAGGGCGGCGCGGCGGGCGGGGGCGGCGGCGAGACGAACGAGGAGAACTGCCCGGCGATGCGCACCCCCATCTCGTGGCGGACGGCGGGGGACAGCTGGTGCCAGCGCGACAGGTACTGCCGGGCCGTGGCGGCGAGCGCCTCCGGCAGCCGCGACAGCTCCAGCGTCGTGGCCCAGGCGGCGAGCTGGGGCGGCATCTCGGGCGGCGGCGCCTGGCGCGGGGCCCTCTCGGAGATCACGATGGTGCCCGCGAAGACGTCGCCGAGCCGCTTGCCGCGCTCGCTGACCAGCGAGCCGATCAGCGCGGGCGCCCCGAACAGCAGCCAGAACTCCAGCAGCCCGGCCAGACCGCGGAACATCGCCTGCCGGAACCGCTCGGGGCCGCCGTCGTCGCTCACCACCCGGAGCCCGAGCGCCAGCTTGCCCAGGCTGCGCCCGCGGCTCAGCGTCTCGAAGATGACCGGGTAGCCGACCATGACCAGGGCGGTCAGCAGGATCGTCAGCGCGATCGCGAAGGCTTCCTCGGTGACCACCGACAGCATGCCGAGCAGCAGGGACAGCCCGACGATGGCCGCGAACTGCAGCAGCATGTCGATCAACAGGGCCACCGCGCGGCTCGGCAGCTGGGCCACCCGCACCTCGACGACGACGGCCTCACCGGTCACCACATCTGCCACGCCCCCACCCTATCCACCGGGCCAATAGGCTTTCGTGCGTGGACATCGACGCGTTCGTCTCCGTGCACAAGCCGACGTGGGACCGGCTCGAGACCCTGGTGCGGCACCGGGGCTCGCTGACCGGCCCCGAGGTCGACGAACTGGTCGACCTCTACCAGCGCGTGGCGACCCACCTGTCCATCGTCAGGTCCGGCTCCGACCAGCTCCTCGTGGGCCGGCTGTCGGCGCTGGTCGCACGGGCGCGCTCGGCCGTCACCGGCGCCCACACCCCCGCCTGGCGGGAGTTCATCCGGTTCTTCACCGTCTCCTTCCCCGTGGTCGCCTACCGTGCCCGCTGGTGGTGGGCCGGCTCGGCCGCCGTCTTCCTGGCGGTCTCGGTCGTGCTCGGCGTCTGGGTCGCGCGCAATGCCGACGTCCAGGCCGCCATCGCCGGACCCGAACAGATCAAGCAGCTCGTCGAGCACGACTTCGCCGACTACTACTCCGAGCACCCGGCCGGGGCGTTCGCCGGGCAGGTGTGGATCAACAACGCATGGGTGTCGATGCAGGTCATCGCGATGTCGGTCCTCCTCGGCATCCCCATCCCGTACATCCTGTGGCAGAACGCCGCCAACGTCGGCATCTCCGCCGGCCTCATGGCCTCACGCGACCGGCTGGACATCTTCTTCGGCCTGATCACCCCGCACGGGCTGCTGGAGCTCACCGCCGTCTTCCTCGCCGCCGCCGTCGGCATGCGGCTCGGATGGACGGCCATCGACCCCGGTCCGCGGAAACGCGCGGAGGCGCTCGCCGAGCAAGGACGCGCCGTCGTGAGCGTCGCCCTCGGCCTGGTCGTGGTGCTGCTGGTGTCCGGGCTGATCGAGGCACTGGTGACGCCGTCGCCGCTGCCCACCTGGGCGCGCATCGGCATCGGGGTGCTCGCCGAGGCCGCCTTCCTGGCGTACGTGGTGTACTTCGGCCGCCGCGCCCTCCACGCCGGCGAATCCGGCGACCTCGAACGCACCCCCGACGTGGCCCCCTCCACCTGACCTCCACCACATGAAGCGGCTCCTCCGGGCACTGTCTTCCTCCGAGACGGATGCCGCCTCCTGGAAATGGTGCCTTCGGCGCTGTTTTCTCCGGCGACTCTCGCCGCCGAGCGGGGGTGGTGTTCGTGGTCGCCTCTTCGAAATGGCGCCTTCGGCGCTGTGTTTCTCTCAGCGCGACCCTCGCCGAGCCCGGTTCTCGCCGCCGCGCGGGCGCTGCTTGTGGGGCGCCTCGTTGCAGACGCGACATGGCGGCGGCTTCCCGCGACTCGGAGCTACTGCTGAGCGGCGCCGAAGCGGTGGGACGTTGTACGGCGAATCCGGCGCCGTGTAAGGCGGTGAGCCGATGCGCCGGTTGTCGGTGTGGGAATCCGCGGCGGTCAGGTCGTGCACCGAGTCCGGCAGTGACCCTGAGGCCCACACGATCATCCCGTCCGGACAGGCCAGGACCTGGATGCTCATCCCGTGGCACCGGTTCTTGAACCGCAGGCCGGGTCAGGACTCTGGGGGTGCGTCATTGAGTCCATACAGAAGTCGGCGGACATGGGCCGGGGCTTCAGCTGCGTCGACCGGTAGGTGTTCGACCAGCAATCGGTACCAGAACGGACCGAATACGAGGTCGACGGCGTGGTCGACATCCAGCCCGGCGGGTAGTTCACCGCGATCGATGGCGCGTGTGAACACAACGGCCAGCACATCGCGGCGGCTCCGCACCCAGCCGCGAAACGCCTCAGCGAAGGCCGGGTCCAGTTGAGCTTCAGCCATGAGGCCGCGAAGCGCCCTGACCCGAGTTGGATGCTCGACGACCCGGTACAACGCGGTGACGAAAGTCGTCAGGTCCTCCGCCAGGCGGCCGCTGTCAGGCATCGGCATGCGCTCGGCGACCAAATGCCCGTAGGCCTCCATCACCAGTTCGGCTTTCGACGACCACCACCGATAGATGGTGCTCTTGGCCACGCCGGAACGGGCCGCCACCCTCTCGATGGTGATGGCGGCGTATCCACCGTCCTCCAAGATTTGCACCGCCGCGCGCAGCGCGTCGTCATGCGCGTCCGCGCTACGCACCCGGCCTCCGACGCGGCGGGGGCGGTCGGCGTCAGCGGCGGACGAACCTGGAGACATGGACATCACCGTAGCAGTGTGCTTAAATTCAAACGCTACGCATCGTTTCGATAGGAGTATGACATGAGCACGATCGTCGTCTCTCACGGCTACGAGGCCGACAGCGACAGCGTCTGGTTCCCCTACCTACGCAAAGTGCTGGAAGCCGAAGGACATCGGGTACAGATCCCGAACCTGCCCGACAACACGGCGCCCCGGCTCGCCCCTTGGCGGACGGCTCTTCGCGACTGTTTAGCGAACACCGACCCCCGAGACACCGTCCTCGTCGGACACAGCATCGGCGGCGTCAACGTCCTTCGCTTGTTGCAACAGCACGACGTCGACACCGCAGGTGCCTTCGCCGGCGCGGTCCTTGTGGCGACTCCCGCGCACGTGCCGGCCGGATATGAAGCCCTCGCGGACTTCTTCGCCGAGCCGTTCGACTGGCCCCGGCTGCGCCGGGCCGCCGAGCGGTACCGGCTGCTCACCGCCGCTGACGACCCGGTCCTTCTCCCGGATCCGATCCACCACGTCAAGGACCTCGTCACCGGCCTGGAAGCAACCGCCGTCGTCACTGCCACGGGCGCTCACTACGGCGCGCGCCCAGACGACCACATCGACCTGCCCGAAGCCGTCCAGCTCATCCTGGACTGCCTATCGGCGAACCCGTGAACCGCCGCAGGTCCAGTGACGCCAACCGACGACCCGCCCCCGGACACACAGTCACCACTGCCACGCCGAACCCCTGGAAGCTCTGGCTTGTCACCAGCGCCGCCATCTACCCCGTCATCACCATCCTGGCCACCGGCGCCGACCCCATCCTCCATAGGCTCCCCTTGCCGGCCCGACTAGCCCTACTCATCCCCGCGACCGTGGCCATCACGCAGTGGGTCTTGCTGCCCTACCTGCACCGAAAACTGCAGCGCTGGCTATCGGATACGCCAGACCAATCATCCCAAACCTCTCTATCCGGCTGAACACTGACTGACAAGACAGAGCCTTGCGGCGCGGTTCGAGGCCAGAGGAGTATGCGCCTGCCATCTTCCGGGACGGGCCGGCCACCTCGGACCCGGGCCGCGGAAACGTGCGGAGGCGCTCGCCGAGGCCGCCTTCCTGGCGTACGTGGTGCACTTCGGCCGCCGAGCCCTCCACGCCGGCGAGACCGGAGACCTCGAACGCACCCCCGACGTGGCCCCCTCCACCTGACTCAGCGGACGACGGTCGGCGGGAAGCCGAAAGTGGCGACCAGGCCTGGTTGGTGGAACGAGACGATCTGGCTGATGCCCGCGCCGGTGACGGTGAGCACCACGATGCCGTACGCCTGGTAGGCGCCGTGTCCGTCACGGGTGTAGGCCACCGCGGCGGGCTGCCCGTTGGCGCCGGTCGGCAGCATGAGCCAGTCACCGGGGGATCCGAGAATCCGGGCACGGAGATAGGGCACGCAGGTCGCGCGGCCGGCGAACCAGGTCTTGAAGGGCGTCGCCTCCAGGGTGGCGTCCCGGCGCAGCAGCCGTTCCAGGGCCGGCGCGTCGGCGTTCTCGAAGGCCGCGACGTACTGGTCGAGCAGCGCACGGGCACCCGGTTCGGTGGGCGGGATGATCTCGCCGGCCGCGGGGGCCAGGTCCCGGAGCCGGGCGCGGGCGCGTTGCAGCGCGCTCTTGACCGCCGCTGTGGTGGTGCCCAGCATGACGGCGACCTCGGCGGCGGGAAAGGACAGCACATCCCGCAGAATGAGCACGGCCCGTTGCGTCCCGGACAGGTACTGCAGGCCGGCGACCAGCGCCAGTCGCAGGTCCTCCCGCGCGAGGACGATGGACGCGGGGTCGGCCGTCTCAGGGCCGACGAGTGCGTCGGGGACCGGTTGGAGCCAGCCGACATCGGGTCCGGCCGGTTCCGGGGCGGCCTCGGGGTCCGGTTCCGGACCGCCGAGGCCGGAAGGAAGCACTCGCCTGCTGTGATGCCCGAGCGCGGTCAGGCAGGCGTTGGTGGCGATCTGGTAGAGCCAGGTGCGCACCGATGACCGGCCCTCGAACGCGCCGTAGGAACGCCAGGCACGCAGATAGGTCTCCTGGACCACATCGGTGGCATCGTCCACCGAGCCGAGCATGCGGTAGCAGTGCGCCAGCAGTTCCCGCCGGAACGGCTCGGCGTCCCTGACGAACGCCTCACCGTCGGGCACGTCGGGCACGACGGTCTCCTGGTCAGATTCCGCCACAGGTCACGATCACTCTCCGGTCATAGGGAGCGGCCGAGGAAGGCGGCCAGCCGGTCGGCCGCGCACGCGTCGGCAGGAGCCTCGACGATGGGCCCGAAGATGGCCTCTCCCTCAGGCCCACGGTAGGCGTCGAGGATCTCGACCCGGGCCTGGACGAGGAGCTCGCCTGCGAGCTCGGGATCAAGGTCGGTGTGGTGGCCGATGGCGCGGGCGAGGTCCCACCCATGGGCGAACTGGTCCCTGACCACCATACTCATCAGGTCCGCCCCGGAGAACTCGCCGAACGCCAGCTCGATCCTCTTCTCCAGAACGCGGTCGGCCCCGAAAGCCGCCAGCGCGACCTCGATGCTCTCGTCGTAGGCGGCGAGGAAGTCGCCGGCCGCGTAGTCCTCGTCGGTGGCCTCATAACCGGCGCCCAGGACGGCGGAAGCGCCCCACCGGGCCGAGCCGACGAAATGGTTGATCAGCGCGCGCACGTCCCACGACACGCACGGCGTCGCGCCGTCCAACCGGCCGGGTCCGACCTTGGCCAGCACGGCCCGGGTGCTGGCGAAGGCCCGGCTCAGCTGCCGGGTGGCCACGGGCTCCTGCTTGCTTCCCATCGTTTCGATCCTCTCTCACAGTCCTCGGCGAACCAGGCCTCGCCCCCCGCGGTCGCGGATGGTCCTCGGCCCACAACAGGTAGACCTCCCGCCACCGGAAAAGGAATCGCGGCGGCGACATTCATCCGCGAAGCGCGGCTACGGCACCACCGAGCCCGACGTACCTGTGCGAGATCGGCCGACCCGGCGCCCCGGTAATCCCGATGGCCGCCTCGGCGTGTCATGGCCGGAGCTCGAACCAGACCGTGCGGCCCTAGGCGTCCTGGCTCCATCCCCACGACGTGGACAACTCCCGGACCAGCCACAATCCACGGCCGCTCTCGCTTAACGGTTCGGCTTGGACGGGGACCAGCGGCATGCCGCCGGGGGATCCCTCGTCGGTCACCTCGACCCGTACCGTCTCGCCGTCGTCGTACACCCGGACCGCCACCACGCCGCCCGGCCGGCGCCCCGATTCCGAACGCCGTACGGCTGGCGAGATATGACAAGATACGAGCGACGGCGTACCGCCCTGGTCAATCCCTCGAAATGATCAAGGAGGCGCGGGAGCAATGGAAGCAGCAGACCTGATCGATGCCGACCTGACCAAGGCCACATGGAGAAAAAGCTCCCGCAGTGGCGAGAATGGCGGCAACTGCGTCGAGGTCGCCACTGGTCTGCCTGGGATCATCGGCGTGCGGGACAGCAAGAACGCCAACGGTCCGGCGTTGCTCTTCAGTCCGGGCGAATGGTCGGCATTTCTGAACAGCGTCAAGACCGGCCGTTTCACCCGCTGAACTCCGGCGACTCTTGATGTGACGGTGAACCCGCGTGCGCGCGAAAAAGGCGCGCGGGCCGCCGTAGGACGGCGCCGCATTCGCCGACCACCCGCCCTCCGCGTCGGCGCCGGGATGAGGACGCCGTTGGGGAGCGGGAGGGACGCCGATGCGACAGGCTGGTGAAAGGCGTGGACTGGAGGGCGCACGCAATGATCATGCGGAGAATGCTCAGGCGTAGACGCGTTCTCAGGTGGCCATTGGATCGACTCCTCACAGACCACGCGCTGCAGGTTCTCGATCTGGCGAGGGACGAGGCCGAGCGGCTTGGCAGGGAGTACGTCCTCCCCGAACATCTCCTGCTGGCATTGATCGGCCTTCGCCAGTCCCTCGCCGCGGACGCGCTGTTCGAGCTTGGATCCGATCCGCTGAGCATGCGGGCGGAGTTGGAGAAGTGCGGCGAGTCCCGCGTCGGCCGACCAGCTAAGGACCGGCCGTTCCATCCCAGAATGGGACGGATACTGGAACTTGCGCGTCGTGCGGCCGCCGACATGGGAAACATCCATATCGGAACCGAGCACTTGCTGCTCGCCCTCATCAGCGAAAGCGAAGGCCCTGCGGCTCAGATGTTGTCCAAGCGGGGAGTTACGCTGAGCAATACCCGCCACCAGGTCATTCGCATACTGGAAAGGGAAACTCGGCTACACGGTTAAGGTGTGTACCGTGGATCTTGGGCGGTGGCTTGGTATAGATCGGTGATTCGGATCATCATGACTTGTCCGATGGGGAGTGGCCCCGCGGCAGGGGTGGACGGCCGGCGGGCGGCCCAGGTCCATGCCCCAGTTGACTCAAAGCTGCCGGTACATGATGTGCAGTCCTACGTAGCCGTGAGTCGGATGGTGGAAGCCGTCGGGGAGGGTGGTCATCACTGCGAAGCCGAGTGACCTCCACAGCGCCACCGCCCGGGTGTTGGTCTCCACAACGGCGTTGAACTGCATCGCTCGAAAGCCGTCCTTGCGTGCCTGCTCCAGGACGTGCGCGCCGAGTGCCCGGCCGACGCCCCGGCCAGAGTGGTCCGGGTCGACCATGAAGCTCGCGCTGGCGATGTGTGCGGCGCCGCCACGATGGTTGCGGACGCTGTTGGCTGTGCCCAGGACGGTTCCATCCGCGTCCACGGCGACGAAAGTGCGGCCCGGCGGCTGCGGGAACCACATCTGACGGGCCACGGATTCGGTGGTGCCCCGATCCCAGGAGAAGGTCTCACCCGCACGCACGATGCCCTCCATGAAGGCCCACATCGTGGGCCAGTCGTCCGGCATCGCCTCTCGGATCAGCATGGCCGCCAGCATGGGTCACCCAGGTAGGGGTCGCAACTGGGTTTGTCGGCAGACTCCGGTTCCCGCTGTAGCGGGTGGCGATGCGGTGGTGCGTGCCGTCGCGATCACGGCGTCGCGGAGTGGTTCGCCTGCGCGGCGATGTCCTGGTCGGGGATCCACGCACAGCCGCTGGCCGGGCTTGCGCAGAGCAGGATGACCGCGTCGAGGTGGTCACGGGTACGGGTCAACGCGGCGATCTGGGCGTCGATGCGATCACGCTCGGCGGTCAGCCGTGCCCGCGACTCCGGAGTGTTGACCCTGGCCTCGACGCAAGGCAGCAGCTCGGCGATGGTCCGGCTGGACAGGCCGGCCGCGTAGAGCGTCTGGATCAGCTGGACCCGGTCGGCCGCGGACTCGGGGTAGTGGCGCTGCCCGGAGCCGCTCCGGTTCGCCTCCAGCAGCCCCTGCTCCTCGTAGTAGCGCAGGGCCCGCACGCTGACGCCTGACTGCGCCGCCAAATCTCCGATACGCACCGTGACCTCCGTCACAAAACTTGCCTCTGACGTCAACGTCAGGTTTTACATTATCCGACATGCAGATCAACGGAGCACACGTGCTGGTCACCGGCGCCAACCGCGGCTTGGGCCGGCAGTTCGCCCTTTCCCTTCTCGACCGCGGCGCCGGCAAGGTGTACGCGACCGCCCGCCGCCCGGAGCTCATCGACGTGCCAGGGGTCGTCCCGCTGCGCCTCGACGTCACCGATCCGGCGTCGATCGCCGCCGCGGCGGCGGCGGCATCTGATGTCAAGATCGTCATCAACAACGCGGGAATCTCGACCGGGGCGAACCTGGTCACCGGGGACCTGGACCTGATCCGCCGCGAGATGGACACGCACTTCTACGGCGCCCTCAACGTGATCCGCGCCTTCGCGCCCCAGTTGGCCGACGGCGCGATCCTCAACGTGCTGTCCGCGATCTCGTGGCTCGCCGTCGACGGTGCGGGCGCCTACCACGCGGCCAAGGCGGCCGAGTGGGCGCTCACCAACAACGTCCGCCTGGAACTGGCCGGCCGGCGCACCCTGGTGACGGCCCTGCACCTGGGCGCCGCGGACACCGACATGATGGCCTGGTACGAGGGCGACAAGAGCGCCCCCGAGGTGATCGTCGCGGCGGCCCTGGACGGCATCGAAGGGGACCGGCCCGAGGTGCTCGCCGACGACTGGAGCCGCCAGGTGAAGGCGTGGCTGTCGCAGGACCCGGATGTCATCTACCGGGAAGCGGCGGCGGCCCTCTCTGTCTGACCCGGCGGTTCTGACAGTCATGGTCGCGGCGCCCGCGACCATGACTTCTAGGCCGCGGCCCGTACGTCAGGCCGCAGCCGTACATGGAGCCGTACTCGCCCGCCGGAGTTCGTGGCGGGCGCGCTGGTCTGGGCGAGTCCTCGATGAAGGCGGCGAGTTGGGACGCGTCGCGGCACTCGCGCATCGGGACCACCCCGCCGCAGGTGGTCGCGACCGAGTCGCCGGCCTCCCACTGCGCGGGGCTCGAGTGGGATGGTCGGGAGGTAATGGGGGTTAGGGGCCTGGCCTGGGGTGATGGGGGCGGAATTGTCGGTTGGGCGGGATATGGTTTTGTGATCGTTTTCCCGTTCTCAGGCCCTTGGATGCCGGTGGTGGGGGCGCATGCGTACTCGGTGGCCGCTGGTCATGGTCGGGGCGGTGGTGCTGATCGTCGTCTTCGGCGTGGTGGCGATGATGCTCACCGCCCCCGACTCGCTGGAGGCGTCGCGGAACAGCGGGCGGCGGTCCCCGCTGCCCACGCACAGCGCCGGGCTGACGCCCTCCACATCCGAGCCCGCGCCTGAGAATTCCGCCACGTCTGTCCCTGAGGTACCCGACCCTCTGGTGACGGCCGCGCCGTCCGACCCGCCGGTCGTCCCTGCTTCGTCCGCCCCGGCGCCACCCGTCTCGCAGGAGGGCCCGGACGCGGTGGCAGCCCGGTACTTCGCCGCCTGGCAGGCCGGTGACTTCGCCGCCATGGCCGGGCTGGTGGCCGATCCTCCGGCGGACTTCGCCGACCGGCACCGGCGGTTCAGCGCCGACCTCCACATCGCCTCGCTCGCCCTGACCCCGGGAACGCCGCGCCTCCAGGGCACCGACGCCGCGGAGGTGCCGTTCCAGGGGACCCGCCAGGTGACCGGCCTCGGCCGGTGGGACTTCGCCTCGGTGCTTCGCCTGGCGCGGCGCGACGGGGCGTGGAGGGTGGCCTGGGGTCCCGAGACCCTGCACCCCGCACTCAAGGACGGCGGCGCGCTGCGGCTGAAGGAGACCAAGGTGGCCCGGCCGGCCGCGCTCACCCGTGAGGGCAGGCCGTTCCCCGCGGACAGCAGGGCAGGGGACTACTTCCCCGGACTGGGTGCCACCACGGTCCGCCTGGCCATCGAGGAGGTCCCGTCCGGGAAGGTGCTGCTGGCCACCCCGGACGCGGCGTCGCAGGCGACGCGGACGACCATCTCCGAGCCGGTGCAGAAGGCCGCGGCACGGGCCCTGGACGGCGTCGGACGGCCGGCGGCGATCGTCGCGCTGGACGCGCGGAGCGGACAGGTGCGGGCCGTGGCCGACACACTCGGTGGGAAACGGGCGTTCAACGGCCTGTACCCGCCCGGGTCGTCGTTCAAGGTGGTGACCGCCGCTGCCCTGCTCCGTTCGGGGCTCGCGCCGGACGCGCAGGTGGCGTGCCCGGGCACTTACACCATCCCGAACGCCCGCAGTTTCCACAACGACGGCGGCGCCGACCGCGGCACCGTGACGCTGACCATGGCCTTCGCGTTCTCGTGCAACACGACGTTCGTCCGGCAGGCGTACGAGCGGCTGCGCGACGACCGCCTGCGGGCCGAGGCCGCCGACCGGTTCGGCTTCCGCGAGAAGCCGGGGCTGAGCACCTGCCGCATCCGGCCGTACACGGCGTTGGACGACCTGGGCGCCGACGCCATCGGGCAGAACTCGGTGCAGGGCAGCCCGCTCTGCATGGCCGAGGTCGCCGCCGCCGTCGCGAGCGGAACGTGGAAGCCCGCCGTCATGACCGACTCCCCGCCCGCCGGGTCACCGGCCCCGGTGCCGCTGGACCCGGGCATCGCCGCTGGGCTCCGCACCATGATGAGCGCCGTCGTCACCCAGGGCACCGCCGCGCGGGCCGGGCTGCCCGCCGGGACCTTCGGCAAGACCGGCACCGCCGAGGTCCAGGGCGCGTCCTCACATGCGTGGTTCATCGGCTATCGCGATTCGCTGGCCTTCGCGGTGTTCGTCCAGAACGGCGGCAGCGGCGGCGCCACGGCCGCCCCCATCGCCGCCAAGTTCCTCAAGGCCCTCTAGCGCTGTATACGGAACGCTCGCCGCCTGCGCGCCGTACGACGGCGCCGTGTTCGCCGACCACCATCCCGCCGACCCGGCGCCGAAGGAGCACACCGTTGTCGTTCGGCGGCGGTGGCGTGGGCAACGGGGGAGAGGGCGGCGCGTGCTCCGCCTTGCCGGTGTTGCGGATCGGGGGGCGTGCTGGTGGTGGTGCGGCGATGTCGGTGTCCAGGGACACGTCTTGGATGAGGCGCTGACGACGGTCGGAGAGGTCAGACGTTCGGGGGTGGAGGGCCGTTGATGAGGAGGCGGTGCGGTTCCTGGAGGCCGGGGGGCAGCATGTCCGGGGTGAACCAGCCGGCTTCGATGATCTCGAAGGAGTCGAGGCTGATCGAGCCGCCCGTGAGGTCGGCCTCGAAGGCGACCTCCGCCCGCAGCCGGTAGCCGCTCTTGAGCAGCATGAGGCGCCGCACCCGGATGTCCAGTCCGGTCTCCTCGCGGACCTCGCGGACCAGGGTGTCCTCGAAGGTCTCGGACTTCCTGGCATAGCCGCCCGGCAGGCCCCACTGGCGGCCCTCCGGCCAGAACCGGTGCCGCACCAGGAGCACCCTGCCCTCGGCGTCGCGCACGACCCCGGTGACGCCGACCATGAACTTCGCGTGGGTGAACCACATCACCCGCCACTGGACAGGCCGAAGCGCCCGCCAGGCCCGCACGACCAGCCTCTTCACACCGCTCCTTCTCTGCCGACTCGCACACCCGCCGAAGGGGCGTGTCAGGAGGGCTGGAGGGTGTCCTTGTGAGTGTCGGGGTGAGTGTCGGGCCCGCTCATCGTCCAGCCGGGTGCGTGGGACACCAGGTGCAGGTCGTTTCCGCCGACCCCCTGCCCGCAGGTGCGGCACACCATGGCCGGCTGAATCCGGTGTCCGTGGTGCTCCAGGATCATGGGCGGATCATCGGCCATCCAGCGGTCGCCCCAGGTCATGAGGCTGATGAGTACAGTGAGAAGGTCTTTGCCCGCATCGGTGAAGTGATACTCGAACCGGGTGGCCTGATATTCGCGCTTCTCAAGGATGCCCTCGGCGACCAAGGACTTGAGCCGGACGGCCAGTCGATCGCGTGGTGCCCCGGTGTTGCGGGCGATCTGACTGAACCGCCGATTGCCGAAAAGGATCTCACGCATGGCCAGCAACGACCAACGGTCGCCGGCCACGTGAAGCGTGGCCGCTATCGAACACGGTCTTCCAGGGATCACCGGGGACTCAACCATGCTTAAGAGTATCAAGCCACGGTTTGCTCTCCAAACCGTCCGTGAGTCGGGTCGCACCGCGGTCTCGAAATCAAACCGTTCGGGTCATGGTCGCCGTCAGGCCCGGACATGGGACCCATCTCAGCCTGTCCTCGCCGTCAAGGGGGCCACGTAAAGACCGGATGAGCAGGGAACGAATCTGTTCGTCGCCGCGGGTATCCCGGTTCCTTCGGTGGCCCGCTGTTCGCGGAGCAGATCGAGGTGAACATCCGCCAGCATGCCCTGGAAGCGGGCTGTTTCGTGGTATGTGCAACCGCCTGGCTCGACAAGGACCAGGTGGGACGAATCGCCGAGGACACCGGCGGTCCCGCGCTTTCCGGGGGCTTCTTCACCGCGATCGTCGATCCCGAGGGACGCATCATCGGAGAGCCCCTCACATCAGGCGAGGGGGAGGTCATCGCCGACCTGGACTTCGCACTGATCGATCAGCGTAAGCGTCTGATGGACGCGCGCGGTCACTACAGCCGCCCGGAACTGCTCAGCCTGCGGATCGACCGCACTCCGGCGGCCCACCTTCACGAGCGTGATGCTCAGGTGCCGGACCAGAACGCTCGGACGGTCCAGGAAGACCGCTCCACTGAGGCGCACTGAGGCGTTCCCAGCCGTGTCGCACCTGCGCACCCCGCAGGTGTGACGCCGCATGCCGGTTCTGACCTCGCCGTGCCGGTCGCGACTGGACAGGTTCGGAAAGGGGCGGGTCATTCCAACGGCCATGGGTGGCCGGCCTGCCGGGGTCATGTCCGGACGGCGCTTCATCGATGAGGGCCCGGCCGTCCTCTCCTGGACGACCGGTTCCGAAGTCACCGTGCGAGACTGCGGTCATGGCCGACTCCCACGATCACGACGACGACCAAACCGGCAACGGTCACGACCATACGGCTCACGGTCGGCATCCCGACCATGGTGACCACGTCCATGAACACGTCCATGAACACGTCCATGGCCACGGTCACGGTGAGGACGCGGCGTGCGCCATGGCGCATGGGTCCGCTCCCGCGCCATGGGAGGCGTCGCGGGCGGGCGAGCGAGTCCTGGTCGCCGTGTTCGCCTCGCCGGTCGCCGAGCACCTGCTCCGGTACGGGGCCGACATCGGGTTCAGGGGCGTCCTGCTGGAGCCCGACCCCGAGCGCGCCGAGCGCGTCGCGGCCGACGGCATTCCCGGCGCCGAGGTGGTGACCAAGGTGCCCGCCTGGCTCGACGGGACCGCCGACGTGGTGCTCACCGACCACGACCGTCCCGAGCTGGGCGCGGTGCTGTACGAACTGATCGCCTTCCCCTGCCGATGGATCGGCGTGATGGGCAGCCCGCGCCACACCGCGCCGCACGTGTCGGCGCTGGCCGCGCTCGGCGTGCCGCCCGGGGAGATCGCCCGCGTGCACCGGCCCATCGGCCTCAACATCGGCTCGAAGACGCCGCCGGAGATCGCGATCTCCACGCTGGCCGGCCTGCTCGCCGACCGCAACGACCGCCCCGGCGGCTTCGCCTTCTGACCGGGTCCTTCCTCTGAGGTAGGCGTCAGCGGCGGCCGGCGGCTTTGCGGGAGGGGTAGGCGGGGGTGAGGTCGTCAGGGACGGCGTCGGCTGCGGCTTCTGAACGTGCACGGCTGTTGACGGTCGGTGTCAGAACGGCGGTAGGGCGGGTGGCCGTGGCCACCCGCCCTACCTTTTGAGCACCCGCTGCCGGCCCCCGCCGGCGGCCGTCGTCAGCGGGCGTCGCAGTACTTGTTGCTCAGCGGGACGTCGTCGAAGGTGACGCCCTTGGCGAAGGTGAGCGGGGGGATGCCGGAGACCAGGTACGCCGCGTTGACACGGGTGACGACGCATCCGCCCCGGTTGGCGGCGGCCGTGATGTGGTAGGCGGCCGAGGCGCCCTTGGTGAGGATGGCCGCCGCGCAGACCGCGATGCCCATGGGATGGGAGATCTTGCTGCAGATCATGTAGGCGGCTCCGGTCGTGAACGTGGTGCCGGCTCCCATCATGTCCTTGAGGTTCCTGGTGACCTTCTTGGACATGTACCAGGAGCAGGTGACCCAGCCGCAGTTGCGCCGGACGCTCTTCAGAAGGCTCGCGGGCGCGGCCGCGGTGGCCCTGCTCGTCGCCGAGGCCGGGACGGCCTCCGACGCCACGGCCGTGCTGGTGCTGTCGGCCATGCCGGTGAGCGCGGGCGCGGCGGCGAGCGTGATCGTGGTGGTCCCGGGGCTGGTGGCCGCGTCGGCGGCCGGGGTGACGGCCAGCGTCATCGCCGAGCCGGCGCCCAGAATGGCGAGGGCGGCGATGCCGGTGCGCAGACGGGTGGGGATGGTGATCATGTCGGGTTCCTCTCTCGTGCCGGTGTGAGAGGAAGGTAGGTCGGCCCGTGTTGAGGAAATGTTGAGCTTCCGCTCACCCCACCATGGCCGCCGGGCCCGCTGACGCCACCATGGCCGCCGCCCGCCTACGTGCCCGGCACTCGGTGAAGGTCCGGTGGGCGCCGTCGTTGGATGAGGGCGTGGATGGGTCAGGGGTGAGGGTCCCCCGTTCGGCGCAGGATGTCCAGGGCTCTGGATCGGCCGCGGTCGTCCGCGACGCTTTGGAAGATCTCCAGCGCTTCGCCGGCCAGTTCTCCGGCCCGCTCCACGGCTCCCTCGGCCAGGTTGACCTCGGCGAGGGTGGTCAGCGCGGCGGCGTCGAGGAGCCGGTCGCCGAGCCGGACGGCGATGCCCCGTGCCTGTTCGCCCAGAGACCTGGCCTCGGGGACCAGCTCCTGCGACATCCGCACCGAGGCCAGGTCGAGCAGTGCGTCGGCCTGGCCGTGCCGGTCGCGCAGGCCGGACAGCAGGGACACCGCCGTGGACAGGTGTGCCGCCGCCTCGTCCAGCCGGCCGGTGCGGTGCAGCACGATGCCCAGCGCGCGGTGCGCCTCCGCGGCCCCTCTGCCGTTCTCGCCGTCGGAGGGGTGGCCGTCGAAGGTGGCGAGGCAGGCGGTGAGGTTGCGCTCCGCGTCCGCGGGCCTGCCCAGCTCCAGCAGGGCCTGACCCAGCCGGCGCCTGGTGTGCGCGATGTCCTTGGCGGCGTCCGCGCGCAGGAACATGCTGAGCGCGAGCCGGAGCCGCTCGTGGGCGAGGTCCCATCGGTGCTCGGCCCGGTGCAGGTCGCCGAGGTCGCGCAGCGCCAGCGCCTCGGCGCGGGGGTCGCCGGCCTGGCGTGCCGCGTCCAGGGCGAGCTCGCCGATGTGGCGCCAGGCGTCGAGGAACCGGTGGCGTTCGAGGAACGGCACGAGCAGGTGGGCGAGCCGCCGGGCGCCGTCCCACAGCCCGGCCTTGTGCAGGTCCTCCACGAGGCCGGTGAGGAAGTCGCGCTCGGCGATCAGCCAGGTCACCGACGTGCGGATGTCGGTGGTGACGAAGGTCTGCGAGCGCGAACCCGGGCGGGCCGGGAGGGGATGGAGGGCAGTGACCGAGAGGGGGTGGTCGGCCGGGCCGGTGGACAGGAGGGGGAACCGGGACGCCTGGACTCTGGTCATGACGACGCTCAGCAGTCCGATGAGCGTGTCGCGGACGGCGTTCTCGCCGCTCTGGGCGACCAGCTGCTCGCGCGCGTACAGCCGGGTCAGGTCGTGCATCCGGTAGCGGACCTGGCCGGCCACGTCGATGGTGTGGGTCTCCAGCAGGCCCGCGTCGACCAGGGTCTCGGCCTCGTCACCGAAGTGCGCGGCGACCCAGCCGGCGAAGTCGGGCGCGGAGATCGCCCCGAGCATCCGCAGCATGCGCCGGGCCTTGTCGGGCAGCCCTTCGTAGCCGATCGAGTACACGCTCCGCACGGTCTGGTCGCCCGAGTGCAGCAGGTCGAGCCGTAGGTGCTCGTCGTCGAGGAGCCCGACGAGGTGCTCCACCGTCCACGCCGGGCGCGCGGCGAGCCGCGCTCCGGCGATGCGCAGGGCGATCGGCAGGCCGCCGCAGATGCGGCCGAGCCTCACCATGGCGGGGCGTTCGGCGGACGCGCGCTCGGGGCCGATCAGCACCTCCAGCACCTCCAGCGCGTCGTCGTCGCCGAGGACGTCCACCGGGAGCCGCACGGCGTCGGTGAGGCCACCGAGCGCGGACCGGCTGGTGACGAACGCCGGGCAGGAGGTCAGCAGCGGCCGTACCTGGCCCTCGTCGGCGGCGTTGTCGAGCAGCAGCAGGAGCCGCCGGTCGGCGGTGTAGGCGCGGAACAGCCGCGCGCGGTGCTCCAGCGTGGCGGGCACGGCCTGCGCCGGGCAGCCGAGCCAGCGCAGGAAGTCCGAAAGGACCGCGCCGGGGTCGACCGGCCGGCCGTGGTCGCCGCGAAGGTCGGCGTAGAAGACGCCGTCGGGGAAGCGGTCGCGCCCGCGCCAGGCGGCGTGCACGGCGAGCGCCGACTTGCCCGCGCCCGCCTGGCCGTGGACGACGACCGTGGCCGGCGCGGCCGGGTCGGCGGTCAGCCGGTCGAGCCGTTCCAGCAGGTCCTGCCTGCCGGTGAAGTGGGCGACGTCGTAGGGCAGCAGCACGGGCGGCCCGGCGGAGACGTGCAGCGAGACGTCGTCGTGGAGCATCCGGTGGTACAGGAGCTGCAGCGCGGGGTCGGGTTCGAGGGCGTGGCCCTCGTCGAGCGCCTCACGCAGCCGGGTGTAGGCCTCCAGCGCCTCCACGCGGCGGCCGCTGCGGTAGAGCGCGAGCATGTACTGCCCGTGGAAGCGCTGCCACATCGGATGCCACCTGGTGAGCTGCCGCAGGTCGGGGACGAGCTCGCGGTGGTGCCCGGCCTTGAGGTCGAGGTCGACGCTCCGCTCGACGGCGAGCAGGCGCAGCTCTTCCAGCTCCTCGCGGAGGGCGGTGGTCTCCACCCATCGGTGCCCGTCGGGGTCGACGTCCTCCAGGACGGGACCGCGCCACAGGTCGAGCGCCTCGCGCAGGTGTGATCGGGCCTGGACGTCCTGGCCCTCCCGCGCGGCGCGCAGCCCTCGCTCCACGAGCCGCCGGAAACGGTGGACGTCGAGCCGGTCCTCCTCGATCGCCAGCGTGTACGTGCCGGACGTGGTCGTGATGACGTCCTTGCCGAGCAACTGCCGGAGGCGGCCGATGTAGCCCCGGAGCAGGGAGTCGGACCGGTCGCCGTCCTCCCGCGGCCACAGCAGGCCCCGCAGCCGGGCGAGCGTCATGGGGCGCCGCGCGTTCAGGACGAAGACCGCCAGGAGGTCTCGGTGCTTGGGGGCCGTCGGGGTACGGTCCCGCGCGCCGTCCTGTACCTGTAACGACCCCATGATCCGAAATTCCATGACAATCTCCGGTGAGGCGCGTCAGACGTCCGGTAACCGCAAGCCTTCATATACCACGGGAGGACCCGATGGCCCTGTCGCCGCTCACCCCCTCCGATCCGCAGCGGCTGGGCGGCTACTGGCTGGCGGGACGGCTCGGCGCGGGCGGCCAGGGGGTCGTCTACGAGGCCTACGGCGAGCAGGGGGAGCGCGTCGCGGTCAAGGTGCCCCGGCTGGACGACCCCGCCTCGCGCGCCCGCCTGGCCAAGGAGGCGGTGGCGGCACAGCGGGTGGCGTCGTTCTGCACGGCCAGGGTGCTCGAGGCCAGGACCGACGTCCCGGAGCCCTTCATCGTCAGCGAGTACGTCGCCGGGCCGAACCTGCGCCAGGTGATCGGCCGCACCGGGCCGTACGAGGGGGATCTGCTGCTGCGGCTGGCCATCGGCGTCGCCACCGCCCTCACGGCCATCCACCAGGTCGGGATCGTCCACCGCGACCTCAAACCGGACAACATCATCCTCGGCCCCGACGGCCCCCGAGTGATCGACTTCGGGGTGGCCCGGCAGCTCGGAGCCCCGGGGACGACCACCGGTCCGATCATGGGCACGCCGAACTACATGGCCCCCGAGCTCTTCGCCGGACGCGAGGCCTCGGCCGCCGCCGACATCTGGGCCTTCGGGCTGACCGTCCTGTTCGCCGCGACCGGCCACGACGTCGTCCCCGAGCGCGATCCGTTCGCCGTCGTCACCAAGGTGCTGGACCTGCGGCCCGACGTCGGCGTCCTGGCGGACCCGCTCAGGAGCGTGGTGGCCGGCGCGCTGGCGCGCGAGGCGGAGGCGCGGCCCTCGGCGCGTGCTCTCCTGCTGACCCTGCTGGGCGGCATGGCCGGCATGGGCGGGGCGGTGGACGGCTCGGACGGGGACCCGCTGCTCGCGGACGGTGGGGTGGTCGCGGCCGAGGTGCGGCCGCCGGACGCCGCACGCGCCGGCGAGCCGGACCTCGGAACGCTCGCCGAAGAGCTCTACCAGGAGCTCTCCGAGAGAGAGCGCGCCGTCGCGCCGGAGGTGTTCCTGCGGATGGTGGGCGCCTCGGAGGACGGCGAGGAGACGATCAGGCACGTACCGCGCGAGGAACTGCCCGGCGTCTCCGGCGACGGCCCCGCCGCGACGCTGCTCGGCGTGTACGGCGCCGCCGGGCTCGTCGTCGAGACCGGCGCCGCGTTCACGCTGGCCCACCCGGCGCTGATCCAGGCGTGGCCGAGGCTGCGTGAGTGGGTGGCCGAGGACCGCGACGGCCTGCCCGTCCACCGGCGGCTCACCGAGGCCGCCCGGGCGTGGGACCGCCTCGGCCGCAAACCCGGCGACCTGCTGCACGGGTCGGGGCTGGACCGGGCGCTCCGCTGGGCGGCGGCCGGACGCCGGCACGTCACGCTGATCCCGCTGGAACGCGAGTACCTGGAGGCCGCCGCCACCCTGGCCAGGCGGACCTCCCGGCGCCGCGGCATGCTCGCGGCGGCGCTCGCCGTCCTGCTCGTCCTCGCGCTCGCGGGCGGCGGCCTCGCGGAGTACCTGCGCCGCGTCGCCAACCGCGAGCGGGACGAGGCGAGTGCCCGATCGCTCGCGGTGCGCGCCGCCGACCTGCGGCAACGCGATCCGCGGCTGGCGATGCTCATGAGCGTGGCGGCCTACAGGCTCGCTCCGGCGCTTCCCCAGTCGCTCGGCGCGCTGCACGACTCGCGGTCCCAACCCGTGACCGACGCCTTCACCGACCCCGACGTCACCGCCGGGACGGTGTACGCGTGCGGTCCCGGCGGGCGCACGCTGGTGGCCGTCCGCGCCGGTCAGGTGACGGTCTGGGACGTGCGTGCCCGCCGGGCGGCCCGCCGGTTCTCCGGCGTCGGAACGTCGGTGGTGAAGGCGGCGCTGCGCCCCGACGGGAAGGTGCTGGCGCTCCAGGACGACGGCGGCGTGCGCCTGTGGGACTTGGCCGCAGGCACGGCGATCGGGAACCGTTTCGCCGGTGGGGCCGCCCGGGGGGACCTCGGCGAACTGCGCTTCGATCCCACCGGGCGACTGCTCGCCGTACCGGAGGGCCGCGGCGGTTCGGGGGCGGCGGTGTGGTGGGACCTCGCCCGGCACGAGAAGATCCGCGCCGGTTCCGGCGCGGGAGTGGACGCCGTGAACGCCGACGGCACCCTCGGGGTCGTCCATTCGACCGGGCGGGGGCGGGCCGAGCTGTGGGACCTGACGACAGGGCGCCGCGTTCCGGCGGGCTGGCTGCCCGAGAAGAAGAACGTCCGTGACGTCGAGTTCGGCCAGGACGGCCGGACGCTGGCCGTCACCGAGTCGCTCCCCGAGGTGCGGGGCGTGAAGCTCCTGCTGCGCCGGGCGCGCACGGGCGCCCCGCTGAAGGCCGACGGCGCCGGGCCGGTGGGCGACGCCATCGCCTTCGGGTACGGCGACCGCTTCGTGGCGTTGTGGGGGCCTCGCGAGCTGGTCGTCCTGCGGCTCGCGGACGGCCAGATCGTCGCGCAGCGGGAGCCGGGCGTGGAGATCGCGGACCTGTGGTTCGACGAGACCGACCACGCTCTGCGGGTGCTGTCGTCCTATGGCGCGGTGACCACGCTGGACCTGGCGCCGCTGCTCGACCGGCCGGTCCTGCCGGGGTCCTCAGAGGGTGGCAAGGCTCTGCTCGGGCCGGGAGGCCGGGTGCTGGCCCTGTACGACGGCGAGGCCGTACGGCTGTGGGACGTCCGGGCCGGCCGGACGATCGGCCGGCCCGTTGCGCTGGAGAACCCGTCGTACACGCTTCCCGCCCTCGCCTTCAGCCGGGACGGCGGCAGGCTGGCCATCGGAGGACTCGTCCGCCTCGGCGTGCCCGGCGCACCCGAGACGGCCGAGGTCTCCAGCGCGCCCACACCTCCCACAGGTTCTGTCGCTCCCCGTGGTCCCGTCGGCACGGGGGGCCGAGAAGAGCGCCGGCCGGGCGGCGCGCTCCCCGTGGCGGCGCGGGCCGGGGTGGTGATCGTGGACACCTCCGACGGGTCGGTGACCACCTCCTACCCGGTGGCGGACCGCGAGGCCCAGGGCGTCACCGGTCTGGCGTTCAGCCCGGACGGCGCCACGCTCGCGGTCGCGCCGGACCACCTCGGCCCCGCCGGGCCGCTCGAACTGTGGGACCTCGGCCGTAGGCGGGCCGTCGTCGTGCCGCAGGTGGCGGGATCCGCGCGCATGGCCTACCGCCCGGACGGAAGGCTGCTGGTGGCCGGGGTCGACACCGAGCTCTCGCTGGTCGATCCGGCCAGGCGGACCCGGCTCCCGCGGCCCGGCGGGACGGGAAGCCTGGCGGCCGGGCCGTACGCGTTCAGCCCGGACGGCCGTCGCGTCGCCATCGGCGCGGAGACGACCCGGCTGTCGATCTGGGACGCGGACTTCCGCGCACCCACCGGTCAGGCATTCCCGGAGGCGGGCGAAGGCGGGATCGCGACCGCCGTGTGGTCACCCGACGGCCGCACGATCGCCACGTACGGGTCCGGTGACAGGGTGAGGTTGTGGGAGGTGTCCAGCCGCCTGCCGCTGGGACTGGTCTTCGACGGTCTGACCAGAGAAGGCTTCCAGGGGCAGGCGTCGATGGCCTTCGGCGAGGACGGCCGCACGCTCGTCAGCGCCACGCCCGACGGGGTGGTCAGGAGGTACCCCCTGGACGGCGACCGGATCGCGTCGCAGGTCTGCGCCCGGGCCGGGGGCAGGCCCGCGCCGCAGGAATGGCGGCGACAGGTCGGCGAGGTCGCCTATACCGACGTGTGCGGCTGAGCCCACGCCCGGGCGATGAGATACCCCGGCGCGATCCCCGGGCGCGGTTCGCCACCCGGTGGTCCCGGAGCCTCTGGTCCCCCGGCCGGCACCGCCGCGCGGCTCGCCCCCGCAGCGACCGCTGTCAGAGGCGGCCGGCGGCCTTGAGGGAGAGGTAGGCGTCGGCAAGGGCAGGGGCGAGGTCGTCGGGGACGGCGTCGACCACCTCGCAGCCCTGGCGGCGCAGCAGCGCGGTGAGCCGGGCCCGCTGCCCGCGCAAATGCTCGGCCGCCGCCGCGTCGTAGACCAGCTCGGCCGTGCCGCGCCCGGACGCCATCTCGGCGACGCGCGGGTCGGAGACCGCCGCGACCAGCACCAGGTGGCGCGAGGCGAGCTGCGGAAGCACCGGCAGCAGGCCCTCGTCCATGGCCGCAGGGTTGAGGTCGGTGAGCAGGACCACCAGGCAGCGCCGCTTGGCGCGCGACAGCACGGCCGCCACCATGCTCGCCGAGTCGGCCTCCACCAGCTCAGGCTCGATGGGGGCCATCACGTTGACCAGGGCCGCCAGCGAGTCGGTGCGCGACGCGCCGGACATCCACGCCCGCACGGCGCGGTCGTGGGCGAGGAAGTCGACGCGGTCCCCGGCGCGGGTGGCGAGCGCGGCCAGCAGCAGCGCCGCGTCCATCGACCAGTCCAGGCGCGGCCATCCCGCCTCGCCCCGCGACACCAGGGCGCCGCTCCCGTTCTGCGGGTACGCGGAGGAGCCCTCACGGTCCGGCCGCAGGAACGGAGAGGCGCCGTTCCTGTTCGGCGGTGACGCCGGGGCGCCGCCGGGAGGCGGCTGGGGGAAGGGAGAGGTGCCGACGCGGCCGGCGGAGGTGCGGCCGGTGTCCAGGACGATCAGCACCCGCCGGTCCCGTTCGGGACGCCAGGTGCGCACGACGACGTCCGAGCGGCGCGCCGTGGCCCGCCAGTCGATCGAGCGCACGTCGTCGCCCACGACGTACTCGCGCAGCGAGTCGAACTCGGTGCCCTGGCCGCGCACCAGCGCGGGATGCTGCCCTTCCAGCGCGCGCAGCTTCGACAGCTTCGCCGGCAGGTGCTTGCGGCTGAGGAAGGGGGGCAGCACGCGCACCGACCACGGCACCTGGTGCGACCCCTGCCGCGCGGCGACGCCGAGCGGGCCGAGCGAGCGCACGGTGACCGTCACGGCCTCGCGGTCGCCGCGCCGCGCGGGCGTCAGCGTCGTGACCAGGCGGCGCCGCTCACCGGCCGGGACGTCCAGGCGCAGGTGACGGGGCGCGGCCCCCGCCGACGGCGGCCAGGCGTCCCGCAGGGCGCCCCGCACGCGGCGGCGGCCGGGGTTGGCCACGACCAGTTCGACGGTCACCGACTCGCCGAGCCGCACCAGCCGCTCGCCGCCGCGGTGGAAGCTCAGCGGGCGGACGCTCCCGGCCAGCAGCAGGTCCACGGCGACCACGGCGCCGAGCACCAGCAGCAGGCCGAGCACGGCGTACCCCGGGCGGGGCGCGAACAGCACCACGACCGCGCCGAGCGCGGCGATCAGCCCCGCGCGGCCGGTGAGCGCCATCAGCGGGGGACCGGGACCGAGGCCAGGACGCCGTCGAGCAGGCCGTCGGGCGTCGCCCCCTCCAGCTCGGCCTCCGGGCGGAGTTGCACGCGGTGGCGCAGCGCCGGTTTGGCCAGCGCCTTGACGTCGTCCGGGGTGACGTACGAACGCCCGGACAGCCAGGCCCACGCGCGGGAGGCGGCCAGCAGGGCCGTGGCGCCGCGCGGCGACACGCCGAGCTGGAGCGACGGGGACATCCGTGTCGCCCGGGCCAGGTCCACGACGTAGCCGAGCACCTCGGGCGCGACGTGCACCTTGGCGACCTCTGCCCGTCCGGCGGCCAGGTCGGCCGCCGAGGCGACCTGCTTGACGTGCGTGAGGTCCTTGGGGTCGAAGCCGAGCGCGTGCCGTTCGAGCACCGCGATCTCCTGGTCGCGGGGCGGCAGCGGCACGGTGAGCTTGAGCAGGAACCGGTCGAGCTGCGCCTCGGGCAGTTGGTAGGTGCCCTCGTACTCGACGGGGTTCTGCGTGGCGACCACCACGAACGGGTCGGGCAGCCGCATGGGCGAGCCGTCGACGCTGACCTGCCGCTCCTCCATCGCCTCCAGCAGCGCGGCCTGGGTCTTGGGCGGCGTGCGGTTGATCTCGTCGGCGAGCAGCAGGTTGGTGAAGATCGGCCCCTCGCGGAAGGCGAACTCCGCCGTCTTGGCGTCGTAGACCAGCGAGCCGGTGACGTCGCCCGGCATCAGGTCGGGGGTGAACTGCACCCGCTTGAAGTCCAGCGCCAGGGTGGCCGACAGCGTGCGCACCAGGAGCGTCTTGGCGACGCCGGGGACGCCTTCCAGCAGCACGTGGCCCTTGCAGAGCAGGGCGATGACCAGCCCGGTGACCACGGCGTCCTGCCCCACGACCGCCTTGGCGACCTCGGAGCGCAGCGCGCCGAGCGCGTCCCTGGCCTGGTCGCCGGCGGCGCGCGCGTGCGCGCCGCCGGGCCGGGTGAGCTCGCCGGGCCGGGTGGGCTCGCCGTCACCGCCGCCCGCCGGGACGGGCGCGGGCGGCCCGAGCGCGGGCGATCCGGCCGGAGCCGGCCCGGCCGGAGCGGAGGCCGGGGCGGCGGGCGCGGTGGCGGGCGGCGTCGCGGGCCAGGGATGACCGGGGGGTCCGCTCATGGGCGCTCCGGGCGGAGGTGTGCTCACGGCTCTCGTACCTGCCTTTCCAGGGTGTCCAGGTGGCCCGCCAGGGCGATGAGCCCGGCATCGTCGGCCGGTGTCGGACCGTACATCACCGAACGCACCCAGATCGCATCATGCCCGGTGCGCAGCGCAGTCGCGGCGACGATCTCGTCCGGCGCCGCCTCCCCGGACAGCCCCAGCCGCGGCACCAGGCGCGAGACGCACGCGGCGCGCAGCGTGGCCGAGGCGCGGTCGCGGGCCCGGCGGGCGCGGTAGAGGCGGCCGCGGCCTTCGACGGTCTCGGCGGCGCGGACGACCACCGGCAGCCGCTCGACCACGACGGGCCCGAGGCGGCGGCCCCGCCAGAACGCCACCACCACGAGGGCGACGCCGAGCTGCACCACCGCCCACGGGACTCCGGGCGGGATGAGGTCGGCGGCGCTCGCCTCCCCCGAGCCGGGGACGGCCTGGGGCTCGTCCGGCGCGACCAGCCAGATCAGCACCGGCCGGTCGCCCGCGAGGTTCATCGCCAGCGCGGCGTTGCCGTCCTCGGCGAGCCGCCGGTCGGTCATGAAGGCGCCGTCGCCGACCACGGTCACCGACGGGTCGCCGGGCGTGTGCACCAGGCTCGCGCCGTCGGAGCCGGGATAGCAGCCGGTCGAGCCGCGGGGCACGGTGAACAGCGCGCCGCCCATGAAGGCGCTGCCCGCGCGGACGGCGGCGGGCAGCGCGCACTGCGGTTCGCGGGAACGCGAGCCGGTCTCGCCCGTGGGGCCGATGCCGGGGGCCAGCCGGTCGAGGTCGGACACCGGCCCGGCGATCAGCCGTTGCGCCCGCGTGCGCGACAGCCGGGACACCTCGTCGGCGCTCAGGAAGGAGGTGTCGGTCACCAGGACCCGGCTCGCGGGCCCGTCCAGGCGCACGACGTCGTCCACGGTGGAGACCCGCTCGACGCGGACGCCGCGCGCCCGCAGAAGCTGCGCGAGCGCCTTGCCGCCGGTCAGCGAGGCGTCGGCGGGGTCGAGCGGGCGCCCCTCGGTGGAGGTGCCGGTGAACAGCGCGGCGATGACGGCGACCAGCACCACCAGGACGCCGACGGCGACCATGCCACGGGCGCCGCGCCACAGGCCGCGCGCGGTGGGCGAGGTGGAGGCCGAGGTGGCCGTGCCGGGGCCGGCCGTGTGGTCGGATGCGCGGCCGGGCGCGGTGAGGGTCATGAGGGCCTCGCCGTCGCGGCCAGGGCGGCGGGGCGGGCGGCCGCGACGCCGGCGTCGAGCTCGGCGACCGACCGGTAGCCCTCGGGCGTGCCCGGCGCCTGGCCGTAGGTGACGTCGTCGAACAGCCGCGCCGCGGCCGTCAGCGCGGGCGCGAGCGCGGGGAGCTCCCGCCCGGCCTCCGCGGCCAGCTCGTCGGCCGTGCGCCCGGCCTGCGGCGCCACGATGGCCCGGTCTTCCAGGTCGCGCGCGATCGCCCGCAGCCGTTCTTGGACGGCCTCGGCCCAGCGGGACTCGCCGGCGAGGCGTTCGGCCTCGGCGCGGTGCTCCTCGGCGGTGCGCGCCTTCGGCCCGAACAGGCTCTCGGCGGCGGCGCGGCGGGCCCCGGTCGCCTTGCGCGCCTGCCAGAGGAGCAGCGCGGCGAGCGCGACGACGACGAGCAGCACGGCGAGCAGCGCGAGCACGCCGCCGGGCACCCCTCCGGGCGCGCTGTCGAACAGGCCGTCGATGAACTCCTGGAACAGCCGGAACGCCCGCTCGATCAGCGACTCCTGCTGGTATTCGGGCTTGACGAGCTCTTCGACGGCCCGGCGACGGGCCTCGTCGCGCCCGATGTCGTCCAGGGCCAGGCCGCGGACGAGAGCGAGGGCGAGGGCGGTCGCGGTCACGGCGCCGCGGGGGAGCCGGGGACGTGCGGGCCGGCGCCGCCCGCGGCGTGGGAGGGGTGCCACAGCTCGTCGGCGGTCGCGGGCACCCAGCCCAGGCGCTGCTGGTCGAGCGCGGCCGTCTGCAGGACCAGGTCGAACGCCTCGGCGCGCATGCGCAGGTCGGTGTAGAGCAGCCCGTTCACGCCCGCCTGCACGGGGTAGGTGATCATCGAGCTGAGGATGCCGCCGACCGTGAGCAGGACCGTGGTGACCACCGTCGCGGCGACGGTGCCCTGCCCGCCGAAGGACACCACCAGGCTGACGATGGTGACCGGCAGCGACAGGATGTAGCCGAGCATGGCGACCAGGAGTTGCGTCAGTATCAGGATGCCGAGTACGCGCCAGAAACCGGTGCCGACCAGCCGCCACGACCGCCGCATCGCCTCGACGACCCCGCGTCGTTCGAGCACGACGGCCGCCGCCGCGAGCGAGAAGCGCGTGCTGACCGTCACGAGGTAGGCGACGTAGCCCATGACGGAAAGGATCGCCAGGAGCGTGATGAGGGCCCCGGAGGCGTCAGCGGCGATGAGCAGGAAGATCAGCCCGCCGACGACGACCAGCGGCGCCAGCGCGATGAGGCCGGTGAGCAGGGCCAGCCCGAACAGGGCGGGCAGGCGTCCGCGGGTGAGCCGCCACGCCTCCCCGATGGTGATGCGCCCGCCGAACACCGCGCGCCCGAGCACCCGGGTGAGCATGCCCGTCAGCACGGTGACCAGGAAGAACTGGATGACCAGGGTCATCAGCGCGCCGCCGAACTGGGCGATGACGCCCCCCATGGGCAGCTCTCGCCCGGCCGCGAGCGTGTCGGGATCGGCGATGATCTCGCCGACGGAGCCGTAGTAGACGGCCTGGCCGATCGACAGCGGCAGTACGCCGATGGCCGCGGCGATCGCCGACAGGCCGAGCGTGGCCTTCGGGTTGGACCGGATCAGCTTGATCGTGCCGTCCAGGATGTCGCCGAGCGCGAGCGGGCGCAGCGGGATGATGCCCGGGCGCGGCGCCTGCGGCGGCGGGCGGAAGCCGTACTGGCCGCCGTAGCCGGGGCCCTGCCCGTGGGGGCCGTATCCGCCGTATCCGCCATATCCGCCGTACGGGCCGGGCGGGTAGGGCTGCCCTGGGGAGGGCGGCGCGTATGGCTGCCCCGGAGGCGGCGGGTATGACTGGCCCTGGGGTGGCGGGTATGACTGGCCCTGGGGCGGAGGCTGCGGAGGGGACTGCTGCCCATATCCGGGGCCCTGCGGCGGCGCGTCCTGCGGCGTTCCCCCGCCGGCCCGCCCAGGAGCCGTCTGCTCCGGCGGCGACTGCGGGGTGCCTCCAGCGGGCGCGCCCGGCTGCGCGGTGGCTGCCGCGGGCTCGTCGGACGGCGGGTTCGCCGCGCCAGGAGAGGTCCACGGCGCCTGCCCGGGAGGGACGTACGGCGGAGGCTGGTTCTGCGCCCAACCCGGGGGCGTGCCTGGCGCGGAGCCGTGACCGTCTGACATATCCCAATCCTGGCATGTCGCACGCCCGCTCGGGGTGCCCGGGCGATCGATCATGCGCCCGGATGGTGGAATACGACCGGCTTGGCGCAAACTTGTGCCAAGGCATGTCCGGTGCGCGCCACGCCACGCCACGAGCCCATCGAGCCAGATCATTGGCGGGTTCAGTAACGTGAGCCTAAAATTCGGCTTTCGGTGGAGCTATTGTTCGGTCGTTTATCACCCGGCGGTGCGTCACAGGTAGCCTTCGGTCGGTCGTACGGCTTTCGCCTCCACCTCCATACTGCGCAGAACGAATGAGGGGCCATGAAAGGACGCGTGCTGGTCGTCGATGACGACGCCGCTCTCGCCGAGATGCTCGGCATTGTCCTTCGGGGGGAGGGCTTCGAGCCGTCGTTCGTCTCCGACGGCGACAAAGCGCTGGACGCGTTCCGCGACACCAGGCCTGACCTGGTGCTGCTCGACCTGATGCTGCCCGGCGCCGACGGCATCGACGTGTGCCGCCGCATCCGCGCCGAGTCCGGCGTGCCGATCGTCATGCTCACCGCCAAGAGCGACACCATCGACGTCGTCCTCGGGCTGGAGTCCGGCGCCGACGACTACATCGTCAAGCCGTTCAAGCCCAAGGAGCTCGTGGCCCGGGTGCGGGCCCGGCTGCGCCGCACCGACGAGCCGACGCCCGAGGTGCTGCAGATCGGCGACATAACGATCGACGTCGCCGGGCACTCGGTCAAGCGCGAAGACGAGACCGTCAACCTCACCCCGCTCGAGTTCGACCTGCTGGTCGCCCTGGCGCGCAAGCCGCGCCAGGTCTTCACCCGCGAGGTGCTGCTCGAGCAGGTCTGGGGCTACCGCCACGCGGCCGACACCCGCCTGGTCAACGTGCACGTGCAGCGGCTCCGAGCCAAGATCGAGAAGGACCCGGAGCACCCCGAGATCGTCGTCACCGTCCGCGGCGTCGGCTACAAGGCCGGCCCGGCGTAGGCGGCGCCCGCCGCCGCCCCGCGCCGTGACCCCTGGGACATCCGCATGGCCCTCCCCACCGCATCCTCCGGCGCCGCCCGCCCCGCGCAGGGCCGGCCCAGGCCGAAGAAGAAGATCCGGCGAACGCCGCGCCAGATAGTGCGCGGCGTCCGCCGGAGGGCCCGGCGCGCCGCGGGACGGACGCGCCGGATGTGGCGCCGCTCGCTGCAGCTCAGGGTCGTCACCAGCACGCTGCTCATCTCCATGACCGTCGTCGTGGTGGTCGCCTTCTTCCTGCTGCAGATGATCCAGACGGCCGTGCTCGACGGCCGCAAGCAGACGGCGATCGCCGAGGCCCAGGCCAACGTGACCACCGTGGCCGGCTACCTGGGCCAGCCCTCCGACACCACGGCCAAGCAGTCGGCCGCGGCCCAGAGCGACGACATCGACGGACCGTTCAAGACCCCGGTCGACCAGGCGGCCGAGGCGCTCGCCCGCCGGGCCGGCGCCCGCTACAGCGTCGTCATCCTCAGCGGCTACCACGTGGGGGAGGACCGCGGCACCAACAACATCGCCCTGAGAAGCGTCCCCCGCACGCTGCGCGACGCCGTGCGCAAGGCCCGCGGCGAGCCCCAGGGGCAGTACACCTCGATGTACTACCAGGGCGACCCGACGCCCACCCCGGCGCTGGCGATCGGGGCGATGGTGCCGAACGTCTACGGGGAGTACGAGGTCTACCACTTCTTCCCGCTGAGCGACGACGTCAGCACGCTGTCCCAGGTCCAGCGGTGGGTGATCCTGGCGAGCGTGGCGCTGGTGCTGCTGCTGGCCGCGGTCGCCTCGCTGGTCACCCGGCAGGTCGTCACCCCCGTCCGGCTCACCCGCCAGGCCGCCGAGCGCCTGGCCGCGGGCCGGCTGGAGGAGCGGCTGAAGGTGCGCGGCGAGGACGACCTGGCCCGCCTGGCCGCCTCCTTCAACGAGATGGCCTCCACGCTCGCGTTGAAGATCCACCAGCTCGAGGAGCTGTCGCAGGTGCAGCGGCAGTTCGTCTCCGACGTCTCGCACGAGCTGCGCACGCCGCTGACCACCGTCCGCATGGCGGCCGACCTGCTGTACGAGAGCCGCGAGGACTTCGACCCGGCCGCCGCGCGCTCGGCCGAGCTCATGCAGAACCAGCTCGAACGGTTCGAGTCGATGCTGGCCGACCTGCTGGAGATCAGCCGGTACGACGCGGGCGCGGCCACGCTCGACGTCGACTCGGTGGACATGCGCGACGTCGTGCTGAGGGCGGTCGGCGACTCCCAGCCGCTCGCCGAGCGCAAGGCGACCCGGCTGGACCTGCGGCTGCCGAACGAGCCGTGCATGGCCGAGTGCGACAGCCGCAGGGTCGAGCGCATCCTGCGCAACCTGCTGTTCAACGCCATCGAGCACGGCGAGGGCCGCGACATCGTGGTCACCCTCGGCGCCGACCGCGACGCCGTGGCCGTGGCCGTGCGCGACCACGGCGTGGGGCTGAAGCCCGGTGAGGAGAACATGGTCTTCGACCGGTTCTGGCGCGCCGACCCCTCCCGGGCGCGCACCATCGGCGGCACCGGCCTCGGCCTGGCGATCTCCCGCGAGGACGCCATCCTGCACGGCGGCTGGCTGCAGGCGTGGGGCATCCCGGGCGAGGGGTCGCAGTTCCGGCTGTCGCTGCCCCGGCAGGCCGGGTCCGAGCTGCGAGGGTCGCCCCTGCCCCTGGTGCCGCCCGAGGTCGAGATGCGACGCACCTGGCGGGGCCAGGCCACGCCGGTGCTCTCCCCGGCCATCGAGGGGGCCTTCGATGCCGACTAGAGCCTTGCTGCGGGGCCTCGCCCTGGCCGTCGTCGCCGTGCTGTCGGCCGCCTGCTCCACGGTGCCGACCGGGGGCAATCCCTTCGCGGTCCGCGGCGGGCGCGGGGGCGACGCGCTCAGCCAGCCCTACGTCCGCGTCCTCGCCGCGCCCCCGAAGCTCAAGGGGTCCCCTCTGGAGATCGTCGGCGGCTTCCTGGCCGCGGCGGCGAGCTTCGACGACCCACTGCGCTCGGTGGCCCGGCAGTACCTCACCGGGGAGGCCCTGCGCGGCTGGGTCCCCTTCCACCCGATCACCGTCTACGAGGGGTCCCTGGCCATGGACGACCCCAGAGTGGACATCCAGCAGGCCCGGGTGACGCTGAAGGGCACCGTCCTCGGCAGCCTCGACGGCGACGGGCACTACGTCCCGAGCGACGCCGCGGCGAGCGGTGAGACCGCCCGCGAGTTCACCCTGGTCAAGGTGCAGGGTGAATGGCGCATCTCCTCGGCGCCTCCGGGGCTGTGGCTCACCCAGGACGACTTCAAACGGGCCTTCCGCTCCTTCGACCTGTACTTCCCGGCCTACCAGTCGGCGGGCCTGGTGGCCGACCAGGTGCGCGTGCCGATCAACCCCAGCGAGGGGCTGGCCAAGTCCCTGGTGCGCAAGCTGCTCATCGGCCCCACGGCGCCGCTCAGCGGCGCCGTGGACTCCGCGTTCAGGAAGAACGTCGACGTCAACGACGTCTTCGTCGAGAACGACACCGTCGTGGTCGACTTCACCTACGGCATCGTCGACTCCACGCTCTCGGAGATCAACCGTGAGGCGCTGTCGGCGCAGCTGGCGTGGACGCTCAAACCGCTCACCGAGTCGCGGCGCATCGAGGTGCGGGTCAACGGCGAGCAGTTCCCCAACGGGCCGTTCATCATCGACCCGCGCGACTACGACCGCTTCGACCCCGACGTGATCGCCCAGCCGCAGCCGTACTACCTGCAGCAGGGCAGGCTCCACCGGCTGGACAAGGACGACGACAACCCCACTGTGGTCGGCGTGGGGCAGGTCGGCACGCGGCAGTTCACCCATCTGGCGGTGTCCAACGACCAGGCGGTCAAGGTGGCCGCGCTCGAACGCGCCGGCGGGGCCTACGTCAGCGGCATCAACCCCGGCAGCCAGTGGGAGCGATGGATCGAGGGCGCTCACCTGACCCCGCCGTCGTGGGACCGGTACGGCGATCTGTGGTCGGTCGTCCAGCAGGCCCCGCGCAAGGCGCAGGTGCTCAGGGCGCACGACGCCACGCGGCAGGTCCCGGTGAGCGCGCCGGGCCTCGAGACCAGCGACGTGACCGCCTTCCGCGTGGCGCGCGACGGCGCCAGAGTGGCGGTCATCGCCGACGACGGGCACGGCGAGCAGGTCCTGGTGGGCTCCGTCAACCGGAGCGAGTGGAAGATCCAGAACCTGCGCCCCCTGGTGCCCGCGAGCGAGGGCCAGCAGATCATCGACATCGCCTGGCGCGACGCCGACACGCTTCTGGTCCTGACGGCCGCCAAGGCCGACCGCGTGCTCAGCACATGGTCGGTGACTCAGGGGGTGCGGCTGGAGTCGCCGAAGTCGGCCGCCGGCATCGAGAGCATCGCGGCGGCCCCCGACCCGGCCCTCATCATCGCCGGGACGGCCGGCGGCGAGATCCAGGTGTGGAACCCGCAGAAGACCCAGTGGACCACGGTGGTCAAGGACGGAGCCGATCCCCCCGCCTACCCCCTGGGCTGACCCGTGCACCGTCCACCTGGAGGACGGCGGTGTCACCCCGGTCGTCTGTGACCCGCGTGGCGTCGTCCACGGCGAGCGCGCCGGTGGACGATGGCCGTGTCACACCCCGGTCGCCTGTGACCCGCACGCACCGGCCTCAGGGGGAGCCCTGTGGACGACGGGCGGGTCGCCCCGGTTCGTCCCGCTCGCCTGTGGACGGACGGGAGGCACGGGCCCGGACCGTCGGTGACGGGGCGCACGGTGGGGGCATGCTGACCGCCCTCCTCGATCTGATCTCGCTCCACCGCTGCGCCGGGTGCGACCGGCCCGGCGCCGCCGTCTGCGGCCCGTGCGCGGCCGATCTGCGCGGCGACCCCGTGCCGCGGCCGCCCGGCCCGCCGCCGCCCGGCCTGCCCGACTGCTGGTCGGCCGCCTGCTACGAGGGCCCGGTCCGCCGTGTCCTGCTCGCCTACAAAGAACGCGGGCGCACGGCGACGGCGCCGCTCCTGGCGAGCTGCCTGGTCTCCACCCTGCTCGCCGCGCTCGCGGCCCGCGGCCTCCCGCCGCGCGCGCCGCTCGTCCTGGTCCCGGTCCCGAGCGCGCGCCGGTCCGTGCGGCGGCGCGGGCACGACCCGGTGAGGCGGCTGGCCGCGCTGGCGGCGCGGACGCTGCGGGCGCGGGGGCGGTCGGCCGCGGCGGTGCTCGCCCTCGCGCAGGCGCGGCGGGTGCGCGACCAGGCGGGCCTGAGCGCGCCCGAAAGGGCCGCCAACCTCGGCGGGGCTCTTCGTGTCCTGCCCGGACGGAACGTCGCTCAGCGCCGCTCTCAGGGCCCACCGGGCGGGGTGGTGGTCCTGCTGGACGACGTCGTCACCACCGGGGCCACGCTGGCCGAGGCGGCGCGGGCGCTGCGGGCGGCCGGGGTGGAGGTGGCGCTCGCCGTCACGGTGGCCGCCACGCCGCGTCGAACGCGACACGCCCGGATTCGAGAGAACTCAGAAGAATACGCGCGGTAATGGCAGAGGTAAATCATCGGCATGGCGCGGCGGTCACATGTTGCTGTCCCGGCCCCCGTCCCTCCCTGCTCAATCGACGCGAGAAGCCCTCACGGAACGGGTCCGAGCATGGTCAACGCCGGGTCGGCCCAAGGTCCGCGGCCGCCCAGCGGATCACTCATAGTGATCCTTTGGCCGAGCCCGCGGCTGACATTCGGCCCGGCAGGGACTAGCGTTCGAGCATGGCACCCGTTCGGGTCCGTGGTTGCGCCGGACCGACCCCCTTCGGGGGACCGGACTGGCTAGCCGATGCCAGCCGCAGGCGAAACGGCCCACGTAAGGCGACTCTTCGTCGACCGATCACGGTGCGGCTTAGAGGTAAGTCCTGCCTTCCCGGAGGTCCAGATGTCCTCCGCCAGAAGAGAAGGGCAGTAGTGGCACAGGCCGCGAACCCCTCAGCAGGCGGATGTGGGGACGAAGACCAGGTCGGCCGGGCGGGTGCCACTCCTTGCAGTCGAGACGAAGGGGGGCCTTTGAGTGGACATCATCGTCAAGGGACGGCACACCAGTGTGAGTGACCGGTTCCGCGATCATGTGACGACGAAACTGGCCAGGATCGAACGACTGGACAACAAGCTCATACGCGTCGATGTGGAGGTGTCCAAGGAAGCGAACGTGCGGGCGACCGAGCACCGCGAGCGGGTGGAGCTGACCATCCATTCCAAGGGACCGGCGATCAGGGCGGAAGCCTCCGCCGACGACCGGTTCGCGGCCCTCGACATCGCCCTCGGCAAGCTCGAGGGACGGCTCCGGCGCATCGCCGACCGCCGCAAGGTCCACCACGGCAACCACTGCCCCCCATCGGTGGCCGAACTGACCTCCGTCCTGGCCGACGCCTACGAGTCCCTGCCGCAACCGCTTCCACCCGAGCCCGTCGAGCACGCCGAGCCGTACGCCGCCGAGCCGGCCCGTGACGAGGACGGGTATCGCGAGCCCATCGTTCCGATCGAGATGGAAGGCGACGGGCCCCTCGTCGTCCGCGAGAAGTTCCACCAGGCCGACGCCATGACCATCGACCAGGCACTGCTGGAGATGGAGCTGGTCGGCCACGACTTCTACCTGTTCAGAGACAAGGAGTGCGGACTTCCGAGCGTCGTGTACCGGCGTGTCGGATACGACTACGGCGTGTTGCGGCTCGTCGAACAGTAACCAACGCGTTCGATGATCCTCTCGACCACCCCCGCGCGCCGGGAAGCCGTGTAATGATGGCGGTCCCGAGGGCGCGGGAGCGTCGCGCGGTAGGGGTCGACCTACCGGCGCGACCGGCTCCCCACGAGGAGGAGGCGTGACGCAGACCGACGAAACGGCCGACCGTTCCGGGCGTCAGGAGCCGATCCGCGTGCTGATCGTTGACGATCACGCGCTGATCCGGCGGAGCCTTGAGCTGGCATTGGCCGCGGAGCCGGACATCGAGGTGGTCGGCGAGGCCGGCGACGGTCAGGAGGCGGTCGAGATCGCCGACCGCCTCCTGCCGGACGTCGTTCTCATGGACGTCCGGATGCCCCGGCAGAGCGGCATCGAGGCGACACGGGCGATCAAGGCGTCGGTGCCGAGCGCCCGCATCGTGATGCTCACCGTCAGCGACGAAGAGGAGGACCTCTTCGAGGCGATCAAGGCGGGGGCCACCGGCTACCTGCTCAAGGACGTGCAGATCGACGAGGTGCCCGACGCCGTGCGCGGCGTCCACGAGGGCCAGTCGCTCATCAACCCGGCGATGGCGGCCAAGCTGATCAGCGAGTTCGCCAACATGAGCCGCAAGGAGGCCGAGCGCCCTCCGCAGCTGCCGGTGCCCCGGCTGACCGACCGTGAGATGGAAGTGCTGCGGCTGGTCGCCAAGGGCATGAACAACCGCGAGATCGCCAAGCAGCTGTTCATCTCCGAGAACACCGTCAAGAACCACGTCCGCAACATCCTGGAGAAACTCCAGCTCCACTCCCGCATGGAAGCCGTCGTCTACGCCGTCAGGGAACGCCTCCTCGAGATCACCTGACCCACGCGGGCGGCGCGGGCGTCACGCACCGTCGCCCACAAGCGGGCGTCACGCACGGCCGCCCATGGGCGGACGTCAGGAGCCGTCGCCCACAGGCGGGCGGCGCAGGGCGGCCTCCAGGGGAGCGGCGAGGTCGGGGCCGCCGACGCGCTCGACGCGGACGTCGTCGCAGCCGACCCAGGCGGCGGCCTCCCACAGGGCCTGGCTCATCGCCTCGGCGGCGGCGGCGCGGGCCGCGCCGCCGCGGGCCGGCCCGGCCTCGAACCCGACCTGACGTGCCACGAAGGTCGAGCCGTCGCGCGCGGGGTCCACCCGGCCGATGAGCCGGCCGCCGGCCAGCACCGGCATCGTGAAGTAGCCGTGCACCCGCTTGTCCTTGGGGACGTAGGCCTCCAGCCGGTGGGTGAAGCCGAAGACCCGCTCGGTGCGGGCGCGGTCCCAGACCAGGGAGTCGAACGGCGAGAGCGGCGTGGTGCGGTGGCGGCCGCGCGGCGCGGTGGCGAGCGCGGCCGGGTCGGCCCAGGCGTTGGCCGCCGGACGCGCGGCCCCGGCCGCCCCGCGGACGGCGCCGCGGGGAGTTCCCCAGCCGTCGACGTACACCGGGACCAGGCCGGCGCCGCCGCCGAGGAGCGCCTCGTCCAGCAGGGCCCCCTGTGCCCCGCGGACGCGGATGAAGTCGGCGAGGTCGGCGCGGGTGGCCACCCCGAGGGCGCGCCCGGCGTGACCGGCCAGCCCCTGGACGCACTCGGCGTCGCTGAGCTCGCGGCCGAGGAGCGCCGGAGGGACGACGCGCTCGGCGACGTCGTAGACGCGGCGCCAGCCGACCCGGCGGGTGCACACGACCTCGCCGATGTCGAGCAGGAACTCCACGGCGATCTTGACGTCGGACCAGTCCCACCAGGGGCCGCCGTTCTTGGCGCCGCCGAGGTCGGTGGTGGTCACCGGCCCCTCGTTCCTGACCTGCTCGAGCACCTTGTCGATGGTCGGCGGCACCTCGTGCCAGCGATAGCGCCGCTCGCGGTAGGCGCGGCGGCGGAAGGCGTACAGCGGCCAGTCGTCGATGGGCACGACGCACGCGGCGTGGCACCAGTATTCAAAGGCGGTGGCGGGCTCGTGCCAGTAGGCCCGCTCGACCGCGGCCCGGCCGACGGCGCCCAGCCGCGCGTACGCCACCAGCTCGTGGGAGCGGGCCAGGACCGAGATGGTGTCGAGCTGCACGGCGGCGAGGCGGCGCAACATGGCCGTGACCCCGCCCCGGCGGGAGTCGGCCCCGAGGAACCCCTGGGCGCGCAGGATGGCGCGGCGGGCCTCGTCGGCGGACAGGTCGAGCACGGGGGCGGGGATACCGTTCGGCATGTGTCGATGGTAGGGCGAGCCACCGACGAAACGGCTATGCCGGTGTCGTCGCGGGACGACGAGGGGTCAGGCGCGCTCGCCGTGGTGCTCGAACGGGGAGTGGTGCTCCTGCACCGCGATCTCGCGCGGGGCGTCCTCGATGACGTCGGAGAAGATGTCGAAGATGAGGGCGAGGATGCCGCCGATCACGATGACCGCTCCGCCGCCGACCCAGAACAGCAGCCAGTTGGGGCCCATCACGAGGGCGATGCCGCCGATGGTGAAGCCCAGCAGGATCACGGTCACCGCGAGCCATGACGACGCACGCCCGGCGTGCGACTGGCCGCTGTGTGGTTTCGCCGGTGCGCTCTCGGCCATCCCGACTCCTTGTTGTTCTCGTCGATGTGCGTTGCCGCCGGGGGGCCGCCCCGTGGCAAAGATTCCCTGCCCGTACCATCGAACGATATCCAACCTCATCGGCCGTGCCGCAGGCCGTACCCCGTCAGCCGCCGGTATGAGACGGTCTTGAACTCCCTGTTCCCCGACAGCGTCATTGACGATGGCTGTGTCCGGTGGTGAAACCGCCTACCATGGCTGTGGGGAACCATGTCTCGTCCTCATGTCCGCAGCCGTCGGGCCGCGGTACAGACCTGCGAGGAGCTTTACTCAAAGTGCCAGCCTTTCTCGACAAGATCCTTCGCGCCGGCGAGGGCAAGGTCCTGCGTAAGCTGAAGCGGATCTCCGAGCAGGTCAACTCCATCGAGTCCGACTTCACCGGCCTGAGCGACGCCGAGCTGCGCGCGCTGACCGACGAGTTCAAGCAGCGCCACGCCGACGGCGAGTCCCTCGACGATCTGCTTCCCGAGGCGTTCGCCGCCGTGCGCGAGGCGGCCCGCAGGGTCCTCGGCCAGCGCCACTTCGACGTGCAGATCATGGGCGGCGCCGCGCTGCACCTCGGCAACATCGCCGAGATGCGCACCGGTGAGGGCAAGACCCTCACCTGTACGCTGCCGTCCTACCTCAACGCCATCAGCGGCAAGGGCGTGCACGTCGTCACCGTCAACGACTACCTGGCCAAGCGCGACGCCGACAACATGGGGCGCGTCCACCGCTTCCTCGGCCTGGAGGTCGGCGTCATCCTCGCCAACATGGCGCCCGACGAGCGCCGCCGGCAGTACAACGCCGACATCACCTACGGCACCAACAACGAGTTCGGCTTCGACTACCTGCGCGACAACATGGCCTGGTCGCTCGAAGAGTGCGTCCAGCGCGGCCACAACTACGCCATCGTCGACGAGGTCGACTCCATCCTCATCGACGAGGCCCGCACGCCGCTGATCATCTCCGGTCCCGGCGAGCAGTCCGGCAAGTGGTACGCCGAGTTCGCCAAGATCGTCCCCCGCCTCCGCCGCGGCGTCGAGGGCAAAGAGGGCGAAGAGAGCACCGGCGACTACATCGTCGACGAGAAGAAGCGCACGGTCGGCGTCCTCGAGGCCGGTGTCGAAAGGGTCGAAGACTGGCTCGGCATCGACAACCTCTACAAGCCCGAGCACACCCACCTCGTCGGCTTCCTCAACAACGCCATCAAGGCCAAAGAGCTCTACAAGAAGGACAAGGACTACATCGTCGTCGACGGCGAGGTCCTGATCGTGGACGAGTTCACCGGTCGCGTCCTGCACGGCCGCCGCTACAACGAGGGCATGCACCAGGCCATCGAGGCCAAGGAGGCCGTGAAGGTCAAGGACGAGAACCAGACCCTCGCCACCGTCACCCTGCAGAACTACTTCCGCCTGTACGGCAAGCTCGCCGGCATGACCGGCACGGCGGCGACCGAGGCCAACGAGTTCCACCAGACCTACAAGCTGGGCGTCATCCCGATCCCGACCAACCGGCCCATGGTCCGCAGAGACCAGGCCGACGTGGTCTACAAGACCGAGGACGCCAAGTTCAACGCCTGTGTGCAGGACATCAAGGAGCGCTACGAGAAGGGCCAGCCGGTCCTGGTCGGCACCACCTCGGTCGAGAAGTCCGAGAAGCTCTCCAAGGCGCTCAAGCGGGCCGGCGTCGCCCACGAGGTGCTCAACGCCAAGAACCACGCCCGTGAGGCCACGATCATCGCCGAGGCGGGCCGCAAGCACGCCGTGACCGTCGCCACCAACATGGCCGGCCGCGGCACCGACATCATGCTGGGCGGCAACCCCGAGTTCCGCGCCGACATCGAGCTGCAGCAGCGCGGCCTGTCCCCCTCCGAGACCCCGGAGGAGTACGAGAAGGTCTGGCCCGAGGCGCTCGAGAAGGCCAAGGAGGCCGTCAAGACCGAGCACGAGGAGGTCACCGAGCTCGGTGGCCTGTACGTCCTCGGCACCGAGCGCCACGAGTCGCGCCGCATCGACAACCAGCTGCGCGGCCGCTCCGGCCGTCAGGGCGACCCCGGCGAGTCGCGGTTCTACCTGTCCCTCGAGGACGACCTCATGCGGCTGTTCAACTCCGCCCGCGTCGAGATGATCATGACGCGGCTGAACATCCCCGAGGACGTCCCGATCGAGTCGGGCATCGTCTCCAAGGCCATCGCCTCCGCCCAGCACCAGGTCGAGCAGCAGAACTTCGAGATCCGCAAGGACGTTCTGAAGTACGACGAGGTCATGAACCGCCAGCGCAAGGTGATCTACGCCGAGCGCCACCGGGTGCTGGAGGGCGCCGACCTGCACGAGCAGGTCCGCGAGTTCATCACCGAGGTCGTCGACGGGTACGTCCAGGCGGCCACCGCCGAGGGCTTCGCCGAAGAGTGGGACCTGGACAAGCTCTGGAAGGCGTTCCAGCAGCTCTACCCGATCTCGGTCACGGTCGAGGAGCTCATCGAGGAGGCCGGCGGCGAGCGCGAGGGCCTGACGGCCGACCTCATCCGCGAGCGGATCAAGGCCGACGCCCTCGCGGCGTACGACCGGCGCGAGGAGGAGCTCGGCGCCGAGACCATGCGCGAGGTCGAGCGGCGGGTCATCCTGTCGGTCCTCGACCGCAAGTGGCGCGAGCACCTCTACGAGATGGACTACCTGCGCGACGGCATCGCGCTGCGCGCCTACGCCCAGCGCGACCCGGTGATCGAATACCAGCGCGAGGGCTTCGACATGTTCGCGGCCATGCTGGACGGCATCAAGGAGGAGTCGGTCGGCTTCCTGTTCAACCTCGAGATCGAGGTGCAGGACAACCCGATCGTCGAGGAGGCCGCCCCGCAGGACGCCAACGTCTCCGAGGCGCAGGCGATCATCTCCAAGGCGCTGCGCCGCCCGCAGCGTCCCACCGAGATGATCTACAGCGCGCCGGGCGAGAGCGGCGACGTGGAGCAGACCCGCGTGCGCACCACCGCCGAGGAGCGCGCCGCCTACGGCAACGTCGAGCGCAACGCGCCCTGCCCCTGCGGCTCGGGCAAGAAGTACAAGCGCTGCCACGGCGACCCGAAGAACGCCACCGCCTGAGGCTCGCCCGCGCACGCGACAGCGCTCGACGGCCCCGCGACCTGCCCGGTCGCGGGGCCGTCGGCGTCCTCAGGCGTTCTCGAACGGCGTCTCAGGCGGTTGGGAACGGCGTTTCAGGTGATCCGGCGGCGTCTCAGACTCGGTGGCGTCTCAGGCGGTCTCGAAGTCGGTGACCAGCCACTTTCCGCCGCACCGCTCCAGACGCAGCGCGAGCACGTGGCTGCGTTCCCCGCAGTGCACCAGCAGGCACGCCTCGACGGCCCCGTCCTGCGGCCGCTTGACGTGCGGCAACGCGACCAGCGGCGGCCGTCTGGTGCGGATCATCGTCCCCGCGCGCACCAGGTCGGCGTAGGCCCTGCCGGTCAGGCGGTCGGCGACGGTCGCGGGCGGGCGCCGTCCGGCCAGGATCTCGGCCATCGCCTGCCCGATGCCGCGCAGCTCCCGGAGGTCGGGGGGCGGAGCGACCGGCAGGCGCGGCAGCCGGCCGCCGGGGCGGGCGGGCGTGCCGGCGGGCCCGGCGGGCGAGTCGGCGGAGCGGGCGAGCGTGTCGGCGGGCTGGACGGGCGTGTCGGCGGAGCGGGTGAGCGTGTCGGCCGGCTGGACCGGCTGGGCGGGCTGGGCGGGAGTGTCGGCGGGACGGGGGGACGGCTCGGCGCGGGCCGGAGCCTCCCAGGGCTGGTCGTAGGCGAGGGCGAGGGCTCCCTGTGTGGGAGGCGGCGGCACGTGGCCGGTCTCGCGTTCGTCGTCGTAGGGCGGGTCGGCCGGCGGCACGGGTCGCAACCGGGGCAGCGGGACCGCGCGGGAGGGGCCGGCGGGCCGCGTGCCGCCGCGCGAGGGCGCGACGGGGCGGGAGGGCTCGGGGGAGCGGGGCATCGGGACTCCGGTGAGGTCGGGAAGTGACGCTCTAAGGAGTTTTCGGCCGGTCGCGCTGATACCGGGGCCGCCGGTTGGGCTGCCAACTTGCCGCTTCGGCGCTGGGGTTCGCGCCGCTTGCCCCGCGATGACGGTATGGCGGCACGGTTCCCGGGCGCGCCGACGCGCTATTCGGCCGTCCCGCCGCTCGCCCGTCCATCGTCCGAAACGCCGCCGTCCAGAACACGGCCTGAGACGGGGCCGTCCAGAACACGGCTGGAGACGGGGCCGGACGAGGCCGGAGCAGCGGAGGAGACGCGGCCGGAGGAGGGGGGAACGACGGGGTCCGGAGCGACGGAATCGGGGGCGCGCCCGCCCGGCGGTCCCGTGACCTCCCCGGCGTCGAGGTCCGGCTCGGGTTCCCGCCCCGGGGTCATGATGTTCAGCCGTCTGATCAGGAAGGCGAAGACGGTGTAGTACACCACCGCGTAGACCACGCCGAGCAGCATGATCTTCCAGAACCCGTCGGTGTTGGACTTGGTGGCGTTGAGCGCGGCGTCGATGGCGCCGGCCGAGAAGGTGAAGCCGAGATGCCCGTCCATCGCGGCGACCAGCGCCATCGACAGCCCCGTGAGCAGGGCGTGGATCACGAACAGCAGCGGGGCGACGAAGATGAAGGCGAACTCGATCGGCTCGGTGATCCCGGTGACGAACGCGACCAGCGCCGCCGAGATCATGATGCCTCCGACGGAGCGGCGGCGGTGCGGCGGGGCGGCCCGCCAGATGGCGATCGCGGCGGCGGGAAGGCCGAACATGATGACCGGGAAGAACCCGGCCATGAACTCGCCCGAGCCCGGGTTGCCCTGCAGGTAGCAGGTGAGGTCGCCGGCGAACTGCTTGCCCGCCACCGTGCAGTCGGGCACCTGGAACCACACGATCGAGTTCAGGAAGTGGTGCAGCCCGAGCGGGATGAGCAGCCGGTTGGCCACCCCGTAGATGCCCGCGCCCGCCGTCGAGTGGTCCACGAGCCACTGGCCGAAGGCGGTCATGCCCTGGCCGACCGGCTGCCAGACCAGCCCGAACACCACGCCGAGCAGCAGCGCGGCGAAGGCGGTGACGATCGGCACGAACCGCCGGCCGCCGAAGAACGCCAGCCAGGTGGGCAGTTTGATGCGGTGGTAGCGCTGGTAGAGCAGCGCCGCGGTGATCCCGATGACGATGCCGCCGAGCACGCCGGTCGGGTTGCCCGCCGCCAGGTCGATCGTCTCCACGGCCCGCCCGTCGGCCTGGACGACGGTCTGGGTGACCCGGTCGTGCACGGCGAAGCCGGAGGCGTCGAAGAACAGCAGACGGGAGACCCGGTCGAAGACCAGGTAGCCGACGAGCGCGGCCAGCGCCGTGGAACCGTCGGAGCGGCGGGCGAACCCGACGGCCACACCGATGGCGAACAGCAGGGGGAGGTTGTCGAACAGCACGTCGCCCGCGCCGCCCACCACCTCGGCGATCTTGTCCAGGACGGCGTTGTCGGTGCGTCCGAGCAGGTCGTCCTGGCCGAGCCGCAGCAGCAGGCCCGCGGCGGGCAGCGCGGCGATGGGCAGCATGAGGGAGCGGCCGATGCGCGACAGGACCGCCATGACGGCCGACCGCCGTGAGGGCGCGCGGGAGGCGTCGGGGGCCGGCGCGCGGGAGGTGTCCGGGACGGGCGCGCGGGAGGTGTCCGGGACGGGCGGGGTGGCGTCGGCCGAAGTGGGGCCCATCGGCTCTCCTCCAGGACTCGAGAAGGGAGGCTCAGCCTCGCCGCGTCGGTATCTCCAGCACCGTGCGGAGCTGGTACCGGTCGGCACGGTAGGTCGAGACCCCGAACTCGACACAGACGCCACCGGAGAAGGAGCGTCGCTGGAGCAGCAGCACGGCCCCGCCTCGTGGCAGCTTGAGCAGGTCGGCGTCGCCGGGGTCGGCGATGCCGCCGTCGATGGTCAGCTCGCCCGCGTCCAGCACCACCCCGTGGCGCGTCTCCAGCAGCGCGTAGAGCGAGCGGCCCGACAGGTCGAACGACTCCAGGTCGGGCGCGAAGGACACCGGGATGTGCGCCCGTTCGATGCACAGCGGTTCCCCGTCCGCCGTGCGCAGCCGCTCGATGAAGTGCACGGCCTCACCCGGCTGGATGCCGAGTTCGCGTGCCAGGTGGGCGCTGGCCCGGACCACCCGCCGGTCCAGGTCGCGCGAGCCGGGTTCCATGCCGCGCGCCCGCATGTCGTCGCTGAACGACGTGAGCCGCAGCGCCATCTCGATCTTGGGACGGGCCACGAAGGTGCCCTTTCCCGCGACGCGGTGCAGCCGCCCCTCGGACACCAGGTGGTCGACCGCCTGGCGTACAGTCATGCGTGACAGGCCGAAACGCTGGCAGAGCTCCCTTTCGGAGGGGATCGCCGCGCCGATGGTGAGCTCGTTGCCCTCGATGAGGTCGAGGAGGATCTCGCGAAGCTGGAAGTACTTCGGCACAGGGCTGTCGGGGTCGATCTGGGCCACCGCTTTTCCCTCCTCTCGATCTCCGCATGGGTTTGAGTTAAGGTTTGTGCTGGTCTAGTCCGGACTAGACCACATGCCAGAAAAGAGTGTCAACGTACGGACCGGCGACGGATCGATAACGGCCCGATCTCGCCCTCCAGAGCCGAAGGACGGGCACCGATGACCACGATGATGCGCCGCGAGATAGCCGAGCAGCCGGCCGCGCTGCGGGCCACGCTCGACGCCCTGCTGCCGAGGATCGGCGAGGTGAAGGCCCTGGCCGGACAGACCCGCCAGCTCGTCTTCATCGCCAGGGGCACATCCGACAACGCCGCCGTCTACGGCCGCTACCTCATCGAGGCGCGCGCCGGTCGGATGTCCTCCCTCGCCGCCCCGTCCATCGCCACGACCTACAAGCGCAAACTCGACCTCACCGGCGTGCTCGCCGTCGCGCTGTCCCAGTCGGGCAAGACCGAGGAGATCGTCGAGACCCTCGCCTGGGCCAAGGACTGCGGCGCCGGCACCGTCGCGATCACCAACGGCGGCGAGCACTCGCCGCTCGCCCAGACCGCCCACCTGGCGCTGTGCACCCAGGCCGGCGAGGAGAAGGCCGTCCCGGCCACCAAGACCTACACCACCCAGCTCGCGGCGCTGGCCGTGCTCGCCCTCGGCCTCGGGGCCGAGGTGGACGCCGACGACCTCCAGCGCGTCCCCGACGCCGTCGAGCGGCTGATCGCCGACCCCGGCGACGTCGACACCGTGGTCGAGGGGCTGGCCGAGGTGTCCGGCGTCGTGGTGTCGGGCCGCGGCATGGCGTTCTCGACCGCCCTTGAGACCGCGCTGAAGCTCAAAGAGGCCTGCTACCTGCACGCCATGGGCCTGTCCTACGCCGACCTGCTGCACGGCCCGATCGCGGTGGTGGACGAGAAGACCCCAGCGCTGCTGGTCGCCGCCGACGAGGGCCCCACGCTGCCCGGCACCGTCGCCCTGGCCCGCCGGGTCACCGGCGCAGGCGCGTCCGCGTACGGCGTGGGCGGCGGAGCCGAGCTGGCCAAGGCGTCCACGGCGGCCCTCAACGGCCCCGCGCTGCCCGAGTGGGTGGCCCCGATGGGGCTCATCGTCCCCGGGCAGATCCTGACCGAGGCCCTCGCCCGCCGCCGGGGCATCGACCCCGACTCTCCTCGCGGCCTCAACAAGGTGACGCAGACGGAATAGCGCCGCTAGCGTTGCCTGAGGTTGAACGAGGAGGACGGACATGGCGGCAGACGCCAACGCGATCATCGCCGGGCTCGGCGGCGTCGGCAACATCATCGAGATAGAGCCGTGCATCACCCGTCTTCGCACCGAGGTGCGCGACGCCTCCAAGGTCGACCACGCGGCCCTGCGGGCGGCCGGCGTCCACGGGGTCATGGCGGCGGGCAACGTCGTCCAGGTCGTGGTGGGCCCCGACGCCGACACGATCGCCTCCGACATCGACGATCTCATCGAGTGAGCCGTGCGGCCGGCGGGAGTGCCATGACGACCGTTCTCGCCCCGGTGGCGGGGCATGTCGTGGGACTGGCCGCCGTGCCCGACCCGGTGTTCTCCGAAGGGCTCGTGGGGCCGGGGACGGCGATCGACCCGGCCAGGCGGGCGGGGGAGGCGCTCGCCCCCATCGGAGGGCTCATCCTCAAGCTCCATCCGCACGCCTACGTGATAGCCGGCGAGGACGGCCGGGCGGTGCTCGTCCACCTGGGCATCGACACGGTGCTGCTCAAGGGTGAGGGGTTCCGGCTGCTCGCCGGGGAGGGCGAGCGGGTGCGCGCCGGCCGGCCGGTCGTCGCCTGGGACCCGGCGGCGGTCGCGGCCGGGGGAATGTCCCCGGTCTGCCCGGTCGTGGCGCTGGACGCCCCTCCCGGCGTGGTCGTCCCGCTCCGGACCGACGGCGCGGTGCTCGCGGGTGAGGAGCTGTTCCGATGGCGCTAGTCCCCTCACCTCAGGTGACCAGGTACGCTCATGCCGCCTGCCACCGGCCGGGGGGCGGGTAGGAGACTGGTGAGACGGCGACGCCGTCGACGTCCGTTGCCGAACCGCTCACACCAGATCCGCCCGGTGTTAGCTGGCCGTTCCCGGAGATAGCCCCTATCTCGGAATAACGTGCTAGCCGTACTGCTTGTCACCGGGTGGTCTGGACCGCCCCGGACGGAAAGAGGAGGAACCGTGGCCGAGCGCAAGGTCATCGTGGAGTCAGCGGTGGGTCTGCACGCCCGCCCGGCGGCGACGTTCGTGCAGACCGCGGCCAAGGCCCCCATCGACATCACCGTGGGGAAGCCGGGCCGTACGCCCGTCAGCGCCAAGAGCATCCTTTCGATCCTGGCGCTGGACGTCAGGAACGGCGAGGTCATCGTCATCCAGGCCGACGGGGACGGCGCCGAGAAGGTGCTCGACGAGCTCGTCGCGATCGTGTCGGTGCCTTGACGGCCGGCCGCGGAGCCTGACGATGGAGAGGTTGACGGGAACCGGGGTCAGCCCCGGGGTGGGCCACGGCCCGGCCTATCTCATGGGCGCCGCCGTCCCCGAGCCGCCGGCCGGGTCACGGCACGGCGGCGACGTGGTGGCCGAGGTGGCGCGGGCGGAGGCCGCCGTGGAGCGCGTGGCCGCCGACCTGTCGGCGCGCGGCGAGGCCGCGGGCGGCGAGGCGCGGGACGTGCTCGCCGCGCAGGCCATGATCGCGCGAGACCCCGTGCTGTCCAGCGAGGTCGCCGACCTCATCAACGCCGGCACGGCCGCCGAGCGGGCCGTGTACGAGGCGTTCATGCGCTACCACGACATGCTCGCCGAGATCGGCGGCTACCTCGGCGAGCGGGCGGCCGATCTGGCCGACATCCGCGACCGGGTGATCGCCGAACTGGCCGGCCTGCGGACGGGCGGCCTGCCAGAGAAGGGCGACACACCGTACGTGCTGGTCGCCCGCGACCTCGCGCCCGCCGACACCGCGCTGCTGACCAAGGACGTCGTCGCCGCCTTCGTCACCGAGCAGGGCGGCCCCACCAGCCACACGGCGATCCTCGCGCGCGCCATGGGCGTGCCCGCCGTCGTGGCCTGCGCCGGGGCGACCGCCATCGTCAACCAGACGCTCGTCCTGGTCGACGGCGCGACCGGCACGGTCGGCCTGGTGCCCTCCGAGGAGGAGGTGGCCGCGGCGGTCGAGGCCGCGCGCACCCGCGACTCGGCGGTGGCGGCGGTCACCGGTCCGGGCGCGACCGCGGACGGCCACCCGGTGGCCCTGCTGGCAAACATCGGCGGGCCGCGCGACATCGAGACGGCCCTGGAGCACGGCGCCGAGGGCGTCGGGCTGTACCGCACCGAGTTCCTGTTCCTGGACCGCGACACCGCGCCCTCGGAGGAGGAGCAGGAGGCGGCCTACCGCGAGGTCATCTCCGCCTTCCCCGGCAAGCCGGTGGTGGTGCGCGTGCTGGACGCGGGGGCGGACAAGCCACTGGGGTTCCTGCCGCCCACCGAGAAGGAGCCCAATCCCGCTCTGGGCGCGCGCGGCATCCGCATCATGCGCATATTCCCTGACATCCTGGCCGGGCAGCTGCGGGCCCTCGCCCGCGCCGCCGAGGGGGAGTCCGCCCACGTCCAGGTCATGGCCCCGATGGTGGCGACGCCCGAGGAGGCCGCCTGGTTCGTGGCGGCGTGCCGCGCGGCGGGGCTGCGCTCGTCCGGGGTCATGGTCGAGGTCCCGGCCGCCGCGCTCCGCGCGGCCGACCTCGCTCCCGGCGTCGACTTCTTCTCCATCGGCACCAACGACCTCGCGCAGTACGCCTTCGGGGCCGACCGCGAGGTGAGCGCCCTGGCCGGCTTCCAGGACCCCTGGCAGCCGGTCCTGCTCGACCTGGTGGCGATGACCGCCTCGGCGGGCGTGCCCTGCGGGGTCTGCGGCGAGGCGGGCGCCGATCCCGCGCTCGCGTGCGTGCTGGTCGGCCTCGGCGTCGGCTCGCTGTCCATGGCCGCGCCCGCCCTTCCCTGGGTGCGCGCCGCGCTGTCGCGTCACACCTTCGACCAGTGCCGCGCCGCCGCCGTCGCCGCGCGCGCCGAGACCACCCCGGACGCCGCCAGAGCCGCCGCCCGCGCCCACCTGCCCGCCCTCCCCGACCTCGGCCTCTGAGCACCCGCCAGCCCTGCCGCCTTGCGCGCCTGGAGTACCCCGGACGCCGCCAGGGGTGGTCTCCCGCGCCCACCTTGTCCGCTCTCCCCGACCTCGGCCTCTGAGCACCCGCCAGCCCTGCCGCCGTGCGCGCCTGGAGTACCCCGGACGCCGCCAGGGTGGCCGCCCGCGCCCGTCTGCCCGCCCTCCCCAACCTCGGCCTCTGAGCACCCCGCCAGCCGTGCCGCCGTGCGCACCGCCCCTTGGCGGCGCCTCGTCGCCAGGACCGGGCCTGCGGCGAGTCGTCCACACCGAGTCCGGGGCGGCGACGGTGGGTCGCTCCGGTGCGGTGACCACATCCGTTCACCGGGCGCGGCTCCTCCACTTCGGCCATGGGCTGGAGTGATCGGCGCCGCGTCGGCGGGTCGTGGTACGGCGATGCCGGCGCCCGCTATGGCGCCCGGCCCGGTCAACGTTCGCAGGCAGCCCACAATGTGGTGTCGCGGGTGGGCGGCGGGTTGTCCACAGGCTGAGTCCGGGCGGGCGGCGGCGCGGATACGGTGGGGGACATGGCTGTACCTTCCCCCGCAGCGGTGCTCGTGCTGGTCGCGACGATGACGGCCGGTTGCGCCGCCACCTCCGCCACGAGCGGCGAGGCGCCTTCACGCACCAACGCCGCCCCGTCCGGCGCCGCCACCACCAGCGCCCCGGCCTCCGCCGGCGCCTCGCCGGCGGCGTCCCCGAGCGGCGCGTCCCCCGGCGCCGAGGTGGCGGCGCGGCTGGCGAAGATGAGCCTTGAGGAGAAGGTCGGCCAGCTGTTCATGCCCGTCCTCTACGGCCCGCGGGCCGAGGGCGCGCACGGCGAGAACCAGGCGAGGTTCGGCGTCGGCAGCCCCGCCGCGGCCGTCAGGAAATACCACCCGGGCGGCGTCATCCTGTTCCCCTGGGCGGGCAACGTCGGCGACGCCCGCCAGCTCGCCGCGCTCACCCGCGGCCTGCAGAAGGCCGCCAAGGTACCGCTGCTCATCGGCGTCGACCAGGAGAACGGCGTCGTCTCGCGGCTGGGCTCGATCGTGACCGACGTGCCGGGCAGCATGGCCATCGGCGCCACGCGCGACCCGGACGCCGCCCGGTCGGCCGCCCGGGTGACCGGTGAGGAGCTGCGCGCCCTCGGCATCAACCTCGACTTCGCGCCGGTCGCCGACGTCAACGTCAACCCGGCCAACCCGGTCATCGGCGCCCGCTCGTTCGGCTCCGACCCCAAGCGGGTCTCCGCCATGGTCGGCGCCGCCGTCGAGGGGTTCCACGACGCCGGCGTGGGCAGCGCCGCCAAGCACTTCCCCGGGCACGGCGACACGCGGGTCGACAGCCACAGCGGCCTGCCGGTCATCCAGCACACCCGTTCCCAGTGGCAGCGGCTGGACGCGCCCCCGTTCAAGGAGGCCGTCCGCCGCGGCGTCGACATCGTGATGTCCGCCCATGTCGTGATGCCCAAGCTCGACCCCTCCGGCGACCCCGCCACCCTGTCCAAACCGATCCTGACCGGCCTGCTCCGCGACGAGCTCGGGTTCGACGGCGTGGTGAGCACCGACGCCCTCGACATGCAGGGCGTGCGCGAGAAGTACGGCGACGCCGAGGTGGCCGTCCGCGCCGTCCTGGCCGGCGTCGACCTGCTGCTCATGCCGCCGAACTTCCGCAAGGCCTACGACGCGGTGCTCGGGGCCGTGAAGTCGGGCCGCATCTCCCGCGAGCGGCTCGACCGGTCGGTCACCCGGCTGCTGACGCTCAAGGCCGCCCGGGGCATCCTCGACGGCTCGCAGACCGACCCCGGCGGCGACGACCAGGCCGTGCGGTCCAAGGCGCACCGCACCACAGCCCAGCGCATCGCCGATCGTTCCGTGACGCCGGTCAAGGGCGCCAAAAGCCTCCCGGTCAAGGGTCACGTCCTGGTCACCGGTCCCGCCGGGCGCCGCCTGGCGGGCATGCTCGACGGCGCGTCGGCCGCGCCCACCGGCGACACCCCGACGTCGTCGCAGATCGCGAGCGCCCGGTCGGCCGCCGCGCGGGCCGACACGGTCGTGGTCACCACGCGCGACGCCGGGCCGGCGCAGGCGAACCTGGTCTCGGCGATGGGCGGCACCGGCAAGAAGGTCGTCGTGGTGTCCATGGGCGCCCCGTACGAGCTGGCACGGCTGCGCGGGTACGACGCGGCCCTCGCCGTCTATTCCGACGGCGACGCCTCGCTCAGAGCCGCCGCCAAGGCGCTCACCGGCGCCCTCACCCCCAAGGGCACCCTCCCCGTCGCCCTACGAGTCCCGTAGCCCTCTCAGACGCGGCGGGTACGGGCGGGGCTGGGATGGAGGGCCCCGGCAGTGGGTTCGGGCGTTGCTCGGCTTACCCTGAAAGGCCCGGCAGGGACATGAGGGAGTGAACATGGTGAAAGGCGTACTCATCGACTGGGGTGGTGTGCTGACCACCGGCCTCCACGAGGCGATCGCCGAGTGGCTCGACGCCGACGGCATCGACGCCGAGCACTACCGGGAACTCATGGAAGAGCTCATCCGGCACGCCTACGAGCAGGGCGCCGTCCTCGGCGAGAATCCGATCCACGCGCTGGAGCGGGGGGAGGTCGACGTCGCGACCTTCGAGCGCGACCTGGCGGCTCGCCTGGTGACGCTGCACGGCGTGCCGCCGGTGGCCGACGGGCTGCTCACCCGCATGTTCGCCGGGTTCCGGCCGGTGCAGCCGATGTACGACATGCTGCGCGCCGCACGCGAGGCGGGCATGGCCACCTGCCTGGTCTCCAACTCCTGGGGCAACCACTACACGCGGGACGGCTGGGAGCACTACTTCGACCAGGTCGTCATCTCCGGCGAGGTCGGCATGCGCAAGCCCGAGCCGCGCATCTTCCACCATGCCCTCGGCCTGGTGGGGCTGCGCCCGCAGGAGTGCGTGTTCATCGACGACATCGAGGCCAACATCGACGCCGCCCGCGCCCTCGGCCTCGTCGGCCTGCACCACCGCGACACCGACGCCACGATCGCCGCACTGGAGACCCTCTGCGAGCTGACCCTCCGCCCGTCCCCGCCTCCCACCACGAGCGCACCCGTCTGACCTGTGACCTCCTCGGAGGCACCGAGCGCCACCGAGCCCTCCCACGAGCACACTTGTCCGGCGCGTTTTCAGGGCTCTTCACCGTTTCTCGGTGGACGCGGTCAATGGGCGCCATGTCCCCCGGCGCCGCGCCGAGCGGCCCTAGGCTTACGGTGACCGTGCGAATTCGGCGAGGAGTTCATCGGTGTCCGCTGGTGCGTTGGTGTCATCCTCCGAACACCGCCGGGGACGGCCCGGCAGGTACCGCGTTCCGGCCCGCCCGGGCACGCCGTCCGCGGTGGTCGACGGCCGGTGACCATGAACAGGCGCCACGGGCCCGTCCGCTCGCACAAGCCCGCGCAGCCGTGGTGGCAGGGCAGGCTGAGGCGTTCGCGTCTATGGGTGGCCGGCGTCGTGGCCGCCGCCGCCACCGCGGCGGTGACCGGCTACCTGACCACGGCATTCGACAAGACGCTCTCCACGGTCACCGGAGCCGACGCCGCACCGCCCCTGACCTGGACCACGACGGTGAATCGTGACCCGTGCGAAAACGCGACCAGCCGGTACGTGCTTCCCATCCTGCCCCGACGCCCGGCTGAGGAGGGGGGCATCTCGGAGTCGCAGGAGCGCGACGCCCTGGACGGCGGCTACACCGACGCCGTCGTCACCGTCCAGGGCAAGAGCGGTGTCGCCGTCGTGCTCCACGCCCTGCGGGTGGAGGTGGTCCAGCGCGGCGCGCCCGCCGGGGTGGCGGTGCCCAAGAATCGTCAGTGCGGCGCCATCACCCCCCGCAACTTCGTCGTGGACCTCGATGAGCGGGAGCCTCACTCGCGCCCGTTCGCGGGTGTGGACGACAACGGCGACGAACAGTCCGCCGTCCGGTTCCCCTTTCGCGTCTCGGACGGCGACCCCGAGGTCTTCCACGTCTACGGCGCCACCCGCACCTGCGACTGCCGCTGGCGGATCCTGCTCGACTGGAGCAGCCAGGACAAAAAGGGCACTGCGGTGATCGACGCCGGCGGCCGGCTCTTCCGCACCGTGGGCGTCAAAGACCTGCCCGGATACGACGTGGCGTCGGCGGGGGACTCGAAGTACCGGTGGCGGCGCGGCGGTCCCCCGCTCGATCCCCTGCCTCTGCGCGAGTGAACGACGAGGCATCCGGCCGGGGCGCGGTGCGGTGGTGTACGGTCCGTGCCGCGGGGGGTGGCACACTCGTTCGGGTGACCGGCGCCGCTGTGGCGCCGGTGTCCGGCACCATCGTGATTCGAGGAACGAACGCATGCGCGTGTACCTGCCGTGCACCCTCCCTTCCCTGGCGCGGGTGGCCGGCGCCGGCGAGGTCGGGCCCGCCCCGCTGACCGGCTACGCGGTGACGCCCGCGCTGGTCGAGTGGTACGTCTCGGGTGACACCGAGGAACTGGAGTACGTCGCCCTGACGGACGCGGCCAGGGCGTCCCTGCGGATGCTCGCGGCCGACCGAGCGGACGGCGTGGAGGTCGCCGCGCGGCGGGTGGTCGTCGCGGCCGAGGTGCCCGACGACGTCGTCGCCGCCGGTCCCGACCTCGAGGAGCGATCCCGGGTGCGCGTCCCGGTCGTGGTGCGGATGAACCAGATCGCCGCGGTCCACGTCGACGACCTGGGGGCCGTGCCCGACGTCGAGGCGGCCATCGCCGCCGTGTTCGCCGCCGACGCGGGAGACGACGACGCGCGGTTCGTGGTGGACGGCGTGGAGGACCACGAGCTGATGTGGTTCGCGACCCAGGAGATCCCCGACCTGCTGACCTGACCGTCTCCCCGGGCCCGTGGCCGGCCGGGTGAACCCGATGAAGGCCGGCTCCCGGCCCCGGTGAACCGTTCGGAGGCCTCCGGGCTCCGGTGAACCCGTTCGGAGGTAGGCGGGCCCGGTGAGCCCGTTTGAGGCCGGCGGCCCTGGAAACCCGATGGAGGCTGTCGGGGGCGCCTATTAGGCTGTGGTCACCATGGAGCACATCATCTGGGACTGGAACGGCACGCTGTTCCACGACATCGACGCGGTGGTCGGCGCCACGAACAAGGTGTTCGCGCCCTACGGGCTGGCGCCCATGGACGCCGAGGCGTTCCGCGCGGCCTACACCCGGCCCATCTGGGTGGCCTACGAGCGCATGCTCGGCCGGCCGCTGCACGAGGGCGAGTGGGAGCGGCTCGACCAGGCGTTCCACGACAACTACCACGAGCTGATGCACGCCTCCGAGCTGGCCGCCGACGCGATCGACTGCCTGAACACCTGGTCGGAGTCCGGGCGCACCCAGTCGCTGTTGTCGATGTGGGCGCACGACCGGCTGGTGCGCAAGGCCGCCGAGCTCGGCATCGACCGCTACTTCTCCCGCATCGACGGCCTGGGCGCCGGCGCGCCGGGCGGCGGCAAGGCCGAGCACATGGTGGCCCACATCGAGTCGCTGGAGGTCAAGCCGTCGCGCATCCTGGTGATCGGCGACAGCCTGGACGACGCGCACGCGGCCGAGCACGTGGGCGCCTCGGCCGTGCTCTACGCAGGCGGCATGACCAGCCGGGCCGACCTGGCCGCTTCCGGCTTCCCGGTGGTCGACTCCCTGTCGGCGGCCTTCGCCCACGCCCGCTGATCCGCCGTTCCGTCGCCGCCGCCGGTGGACGGAGAAGCGGACATATGCCGGGTGAGGGTGACGAGTTGGGCATCTCTCGCCGTGGTGGGTGCGCGGTCGTCGTACCCTGAGCGCACCTGGTTCGCGTGCGTTCGGAGGCCCCCCATTAACCGTCTCGTGCTCTGGAACATCGACCTCACCCTGGTCGACGTGACGATCGTCACCCGCGACGCGTACGCCGACGCCTTCCGGCAGGTCACCGGGCGCCCGCTGGTCAAGCTCGCGCCCGCGATGGGCCGTCCCGACTCTGAGATCATCTTCGAGACGCTCGCCATCAACGGCATCGTGACCGGCGACGATCACCTGCCCCGGTTCATCGACGCCCTGGCCCGGTCGTTCGCCGCGCGGCGCAAGCGGCTGAACAAGGACGGGCAGGTCATGCCCGGCGCCAAGGAGGCGCTCAAGGCGGTGGCCCGCCTCGACGGCGTCGTCCAGTCGGTGCTCACCGGCACCATCAAGAGCAACGCCGCGCTCAAGCTGAACGCCTTCGGCCTGGACAAGTACGTCGACGTCGAGGTCGGCGGCTACGGCGAGGAGGTCTACCCCAAGGCCACCCTGCTGCAGGTGGCCCAGGGCAGGGTCAAGGCGTTGTACGGCTTCCGGTGCGACGGCGCGAACACCGTGCTGATCGGCGACTCGGCCAGGGATGTCCAGGCGGCGCGCATCGCCGGGGCGTCCATGATCGCCGTCGCCTCCGGCCGTTCGACGGCGACCGAACTGCACGAGGCCGGCGCCGACATCGTGCTCCCCGACCTGACCGACGCCCCCGCCCTGGTCGCCGCCGTGGCCCACCTCACCACCCCCATGGACCGCAAAGCGGGCTGAGTGCCGGGCGCGGGCACGGCCCGCGCGGGGGCGGTCAGCTCTTGCCGGCGAAGGCGAGGCCGTGGTCGGCGATCGCCTGGCGCAGGGTGGCGGGGTGGGCACGTGAACCGCCTGTAACCGCCGCCGTAACCGGCCTGCGTAGGCACCTCGATCAGTGCCGGGGGGTTTTCGGGTGGGCGCGGCAATGGCAACCGGCGGCATGGGCAACGGGTGGGTCCACCACCTCAGCTCATACCGGTTGGTCAGTGTCGATCGTCGGCATGCCAGCTAACTGGATGAGACGAGCCTTCCATGACACTGATGCCGCGGGCCAGGTCGACCGGCGAAGAGGCTTCCAGCAGAAGAGGTAGGCGCTGCGATGGTACGGCCCACCAGTTGCCTGTCGCCTGCCCGTACCAGACTTTCCACCCGAGGAACTCGGTGAGCCAGGTGCCGGACTCAATGGACACCTGTCCGATTGGTGCCGTCCAGGCGAGTTCGACCCACACGGTGCGTCCTGTTTCGTCGCCCTCGACCCATAGCCGTGCGCCCAAGGCCGCGACCATGGTGAGACCCCGTCCCCCCTCCAGGAGATCTTCCCCTGTTGCGCTTCGTTCCGAGGGGATGGTGGGGCCACCGGCGTCGGTCACGGCGATTCGAATGATCTCGTGACGGAGGAGCAGCTCAACGGCGAAGACCCCACCCTGCCCGGATCGAGTGTGGCGCACGGCGTTCGACGCGAGTTCCACGGCGCACGAGAGGGCGTCGTCATGTACCGGATTGTCGAGCAGGACGCCGCTGATGAACCGGCGGACCTCGCGGATCTCGGCGGGTCTTCCAGCGAACTCCCGGCGCCAGGAGATCCCGTTCATCCAGTGCCGCCTTTACGGGCTTCGCTGTAACCGAACTTGCAGGCACGCATGTGGTTCGTCCTCCTAAGGCCACGTGACTTCGGAGAGTTACCGATCGAATACGTGCAGGATGGCATGGTCGAAGCAAGCTTGCAGGAGAAATTCAGATTCTCTTCATGGCCCGCCCTTGGGGCTGTAGCGTCTGCCCGATGCGAATGGTGAGGGAGTGGTGACGATGAGTGCCAAGCGTGGTGTGACCCTTCGGTCCCAGTGGCTGGGCAAGCAGCTACGCGAACTACGCGAAGCGGCTGGTCTCACTCTGAAAGAGGCGGGGGATTTTCTGCAGCGAGACGCGTCGACGATCAGCCGTCTCGAAGCAGGGATATACCCGGCACGCCCTGGTGACGTGGAGGCTCTTCTCGGTTTGTACGGCATATCGCACGAGCGGCAGCGTGATGGGCTGGTACGGCTGAGCCGGGAGGCCTGGCAGAACGGATGGTGGGACGCGTACGCGGGCGACGTCGGCCACGGCATCGTGGACAACGCCTGGTTGGAGTCTCGCGCCAAGCAGATTCGATCATTCGATGCGTTGGTCATCCCTGGTCTGCTGCAGACGCGGGACTACATGGACGCTGTCATGCGTGCGGCGGACTGGCGGTCCTCCGAGGAGCAGATCGCACGCTGGATCGAGTTCCGCCTTATCCGGCAGCAGGTTTTGGCCGCAAGTGTGCCGGGGCTCGTGGTCGTACTGGATGAAGCCGTGCTGCGCCGGACGGTGGGTGGCCGCGAGGTGATGCGTGCCCAGCTCGGCCGGCTGACCGAAACCGCCAAGCAGTCGCACGTAGAGATCAGGGTGCTCCCGCAGGCCAGCGGAGCCCATGCCAGTCCAGACGGGGCATTCAAGATCTACGAACTGCCCGAGCCGTATCCGGCGATCGCCTACGTCTCCAGTCCTGCGGGTGTGATCTACGTCGAGGCGGAAGAGGCGGAAAGGCTTATGCTCAAGTTCGATGCGATCTGTCGAGATTCGCTTGGCAGCGAAGAGTCGTTGGATCTCATTGTGGCGGTCGCCGAGGAACTCGGCTGACGTCCTGGATGGAGGCGCCAATGTCCGCTCAAGAGAAGCTTCCTGTCGCATGGCACATCAGTACTTTCAGCGCCGATGGTGGGGGAGGGGATTGTGTCGAGGCGGGCCCTGTTCTTGACGGCAGTGGGCGCGTCGCCGTCCGGCACAGCCATGATCCCGATGGCTCTGTGATCGTCTACACGCGTGCCGAGTGGAACGCCTTCGTATCCGGAGTCCGCAGTGGTGAGTTCGACTTTCTCGGTGAGTGAACGGTCGAGCTATTGGCGGTCAGCCGGGGCCTGATCGCTTGGACTCATGGTGAGGCCGCGGGTGGCGAGCGTCTGGCGTGAGGAGTCGAGTTCCGGGTGGCCTTGGAGAAACGACGGGGTGGGGGTCAGCACGGTGTAGGAGGTGACGATGTCGGATACCGCCTACCTTGTTGGCTATGAGTCCGCATCGGCGGCCGGGGTGACCGGACGCCGGTGCCACGGCCCGTCCTGCGCGGGTCGTGTCCCGTCCACACCACGAAGGATTTGCATGCCTTACTCGACGGCCTCCGTCGCGACCGAGCGGCCCGGGCGGTACATCAAGCAGTTGGTGTCCCATATGGGGCACAAGACGACCACGGAGATCTCCGGTGACGGTCGTGGCGTGATCACGTTGAAACGCGGCCGTTGCGTGCTGACGCCGACCGGGGTCGCGATCGAGATGATCGCCACCGCCGGGGACGCCGAGTCGCTGGAGCAGGTGCAGGAGGTGGTGACCCGCCACCTGCTGCGCTTCGCCACCCAGGAGGAGCTGGCCGTCAAGTGGTCGGCGCCCGTGGGGGCCGAGGAGATGGTCATCGTCGACCCGCTCATCGGCGACTACGTCACCACCCAGTGCACCCCGGCCGACGAGGTGCTGCAGGAGCTGACCGCGAAGACGCGTGAGACGACCGGCGGCTCGTGGACCATGCAGGTCTCGCACGACGAGGGCGCGTTCCTCACGATGCTCGCCCGCATGGTCGGCGCGCGGCAGGCGGTCGAGGTCGGCGTGTTCACCGGGTACTCCTCCATCTGCATCGCCCGGGGCCTGGCCGAGGGCGGGCGGCTGCTGGCCTGCGACGTCAGCGAGGAGTGGACCTCGGTCGCCCGCTCGTACTGGGAGCGCGCCGGCGTCGCCGACCGCATCGACCTGAAGATCGCCCCGGCGGCCGAGACGCTCCGCGCGCTGCCCGAAGAGCGGTCCATCGACTTCGCGTTCATCGACGCCGACAAGGTGAGCTACCCGGTGTACTACGAGGAGATCGTGCGGCGGCTGCGCCCCGGCGGGCTGGTGGTCCTGGACAACGTGTTCCTCGGCGGGCGGGTCGTCGATCCGGCGTACGAGGAGGAGCACCACGTGGCGGTGCGGGCCCTGAACGACGCCATCGTGGCCGACGACCGGGTGGAGTCGGTGATGCTTTCGGTGCGGGACGGCGTGACGATCGCCCGCAGACTCTAGTGCGCTGTCCGCGGACGTGCGCCGGCTCGGGCGCCGTAGCAGGCGCCGGCATCGCCGTACCACGACCCGCCGACCCGGCGCCGATCACTACAGCGCGTGGAGGACGGAGAGCCGCACCCGGTGAACGTAGGTGGTCACCGCACCAGGGCGGCGTGTCGATCGCGGGCGGGCTCCAGGGCGGCGTGTCGATCGCGGGCGGGCTCCAGGGCGGCGTGTCGATCGCCGGCTCAGAGACGGCGTGATGATCGCGCCCGTGCTCTGGGACGGCGCGACGAGTCGGCGGGCGGTAGAGCGGACCAGGCCGGGGGCCGTGGGTGTGTGGGCGGCCTGGATGGCGCGGGGGACGGGGCCGGGGCAGGATGGGGCCATGGTTGAGGAAGGTGCGCTGCTCTGGGAGCCGTCCCCCGAGGTGGTCCGCGATGCGAAGATCACCCGGTTCGCCGCATGGCTGGGACGTTCCGAGCATTCTTACGACGCTCTGTGGCGATGGTCGGTCGACTTCCCGGAGGAGTTCTGGCCTGCGGTCTGGGACTATTTCGCGGTCGTGGGGGAGCGTGGTGACGGGCCCGTCGTAAGTGGAACGATGCCGGGCGCCGAATGGTTCGCGGGAGCAACCGTGAACTACGCGGCGAACGCGCTGCGCGGCGACCCCGGGCGGGTGGCGGTCATCGCCCGCGACGAGGCCGGCGGCCGGCGCACCCTGACCTACGGTGAGCTGGCCGAGGAGGTCGCCCGGGTCAGGGCCGGGCTGGTGCGCCACGGCGTCACCCGCGGCGACCGGGTGGCGGCCTACCTGCCCAACACCCCCGAGGCGCTGATCGCCTTCCTCGCCACCGCCAGCCTCGGCGCCATCTGGTCGTCCTGCTCGCCCGACTTCGGCGCCTCCAGCGTCGTCGACCGCTTCACTCAGATCACCCCGAAGGTGCTGATCGCGGTGGACGGCTACCGGTACAACGGCCGCGCGTTCGACCGTTCGGACGTCGTCGCCGACATCACCGCCCGGCTGCCCGGCCTGGCCGCCACCGTGGTCGTCGGCGCGGAGTCGTGGGAGGAACTGCGGTCGGAGGCGGGCCCGCTGGAGTTCGAGCCGGTGCCCTTCGCCCACCCGCTGTGGGTCGTCTACTCCTCCGGCACCACCGGCCTGCCCAAGCCGATCGTCCACGGGCACGGCGGCATCGTGCTGGAGCACCTGAAGGCGCTGAGCTTCCATCAGGACCTCGGCGAGCAGGACGTGTTCTTCTGGTACACCACCACCGGCTGGATGATGTGGAACTTCCTGGTCGGCGGCCTGCTGGTCGGCGCGACCGTCGTGCTGTACGACGGCAGCGCCACCCACCCCGGCGCCGACGCGCTCTGGCGGCTCTCGGCGGAGGAGGGGGTGACCTACTTCGGCACGGGCGCGCCGTACATCATCGCCTCCATGCGGGCGGAGCTGCGCCCTGACGGCCTGGAGCGGCTGCGCGGGGTCGGCTCGACCGGCTCGCCGCTGCCGCCCGAGGGCTTCGCGTGGCTGTCGGACGTGCTGCCGCGGGTGCAGCTCGGGTCCTTCTCCGGTGGCACGGACGTGTGCACCGGCTTCGTGGGCGCGGTGCCGCTGCTGCCCGTCCGGGCCGGGGTGATCTCCTGCCGGTGCCTGGGGGCCCTGGTGGAGTCCTACGATCCCGACGGCAAGCCGCTGATCGGGGAGGTCGGCGAGCTGGTGGTCACCAGGCCCATGCCCTCCATGCCGGTCATGTTCTGGAACGACCCGGACGGCGCCCGGTACGAGGAGAGCTACTTCGCCGACTACCCGGGGGTCTGGCGGCACGGCGACTGGATCAAGATCCTGCCGGACGGCGGGTGCGTGATCTACGGCCGGTCCGACTCGACGCTGAACCGCGGCGGGGTGCGCATGGGCACCAGCGAGTTCTACCGCGTCGTCGAGCGGTTCCCCGCCATCGAGGACAGCCTGGTCATCGACACCGGTCAGCTCGGCCAGGAGGGCCGGCTGCTGCTGTACGTGACGATGGCCGAGGGCGAGGAGCTGTCGCCGGCGCTGGTCTCGGAGCTGAAGGACGCGCTGAGGACCGAGCTGTCGCCGCGCCACGTGCCGAACGAGGTCATCGAGGTGCCCGGCATTCCGCGCACGCTGAGCGGCAAGAAGCTGGAGGTCCCGGTGCGCAAGATCCTGCTGGGCACGCCGGTGGACAAGGCCGCCAACACCGGCGCCATGGCCAACCCGGAGGTCCTGAAGCACTTCGTCCCATAGGGGCGGCCGCGGAGGTGGAGGCGGGCCCGCGGCGTTGACCGGCTCGGGCCCGCGGCCGGCGCCGGCATTGCCGCCCCACGCCCCGCCGACCTGGCGCCGATCGCCCTCCGGTTCATGGTCAGGGTGTGCAGCCGCGCCCGGCGAACGTACATGGCCGCCGCGCCGGGGATCGGGAAGTGGAACGAGGCCGCCGGGGGGACGGCGGCCGGAGAGGTGAGATCGCGGGGCCGCCCGGCGGACGGCGGCCCCGAAGGAGCGAAGCGGCTTACTGCGCCGTCTCGCCGTTCTGGTCATCCGCCTTCGAGCCGCAGGTGTACCCCTTGGGCATCTCGGGGGCCATCACGATGTCGCCCAGGTTGGTGCCCTCGGCGGCCCGCCGGAGCGTGATCTGCTTCTCGCAGTCGTAGAAGGCGTAGACGCCGTCCGACTCGCCGAGGAGCAGCATCGAGCGACCGTCGTAGAGCGGCTTGTCGTCCCCGTCCTTGAGCACGGCCCACTGGTCCTGGAAGCCCACAAGGTCCAGCAGAGTCGTGCCCGCGAGGCCCGGCAGCGGATGGGTCTTGCCGTACTGGTACACGTCCGCGGCTCCGAGGACCATCTGCCAGATGAGCAGCCAGCCCAGGCCGATGCCGGTGAGGCCGCCGACGATCAGTCGCATCCCGGAGCGGCCTACCGGCTTGCGACGCATCAGACGGAACGGCACCAGGAACGTCAGCACGCCGAGGCCCACCGCGATGGGGACCATGGTCGCGGCCGTGACCTCGCCCAGGACGCTGAAGACGCCCCAGTAGGTGGCGCCGCTCCACAGCGCCGCGAGAGTCGCGGCCAGCCAGGGGTGCTGACGGAAGAACCGCACCAGCCGCGACAGGCCACCGAAGGTCACCTTGTCGAGCAGCCAGTACAACGCGACCAGGAGCCCCAGCACGGGCAGGGCGATGAGCAGTATCAGGATCAGGGTGCCGGAGAGCCGGCCGAACAGGACGGCCTGGTCGATGCCCGCCTGCTGCGGCGTGATGCCGAAGAAGTTGTACATCGCCTCGACACCGAGGTAGAGCACCGCGTAGAGCCCGACGCCGATCGGCAGGACCACCGAGGCGATCCGTTCGAGCAGCGCCAGGGCGCTTGGCTTCTCGTCGTCCGCCTCGGCGGCCGGGACGGCGACGCTGGTATTTGTCCCGTTAGAGGTATGTTCTACCGGGATCTGCTGATTGATCACGGCGTATGAGCGTAGCGGCGCTACTGGGCGGTAATAGACTTTTAAACATTTCGGTCAACGCGCTAACACGTCCGGTTCAGATGGCGAACACCTGGGCGTCGTCGGCGAAGGCCTTGAACTCCAGGGCGTTGCCGGCGGGATCGAGCAGGAACATCGTCCACTGCTCTCCCGGCTGCCCCGCGAAGCGCAGGTACGGCTCGATCACGAAGCGGGTGCCCGCCTCGCGCATGCGCTCGGCCAGCCGGTGGAACCCCGGGATGTCCAGGATCAGCCCGAAGTGCGGCACGGGCACGTCGTGACCGTCCACCGGGTTGTGCGCCGCCGCCGGCGGACGCGCGGCCAGGTGCGTGACGAACTGGTGCCCGTGCAGGTTCCAGTCGATCCAGCGGTCGGAGCTGCGGCCCTGCTCGCACCCGAGCACCTCGCCGTAGAAGGCCCGGGCGGCCGCGAGGTCGTCGACGGGGACGGCCAGGTGGAAGCGGGGGATGGAAGGAACGGGCGAAGCCATGCGGGTCTCTCCTGAAGTCCGGCGTGCTCCGCCGGACGGCCCCGGCGGATCGGGCAGGACCATCTTCCGTCAGATCCCGCACCCGGCACGCGCGGGGGAGCTAGGGGGCCGTGATCAGCTCCGCGCGGTGCGCCGTGAAGTGGTCGGCGATCGAGGTGGCGGGCCGGCCCGTGAGTCGTTCGACGGCGTGGGTGGTGACGTCGTACCAGCCGTCGCGCTTGGTGACGCCCGACGCGCTCCAGGCGTGGGCGAAGTGCTCGGGGACGCCCTGCTCGACGAGCCGCCGGGGCTGTTCGTCGTCGCCGACCTCCTGATGGCGCACGGGGCGGCCGGTGGCCTGCGTCAGTGCGGCGGCGATGTCGGCGTCGGTCACCGCCTCGGGCCCGGTGACCTCGAGGAATTCTCCCTGGCAGCCGCCCTCGGCGAGGACGGCGGCGGCCACCGCCGCGCTGTCGTCACGGGTCAGGTGGCCGGTCCGCCCGCTTCCGGCGTTGCTGGGAAGCACCCCGGTGGCCACGGCCCTGGAGGCGATTCCGACCAGGGTCAGCATCTCGGTCCAGATGTTGAAGCGCAGCACGGTGAACGGCACCCCGGACCCGGCCAGCATCCGCTCGGTGGCCGCGTAGTCGGGAATCAGGGGGTTCGGGTGGCCGGGGTCACCCGCACGGGTGAGGGAGGTGAAGATGACGTGGCCGACTCCCGCCTTCGCGGCGGCGTCGATGGCGCGGGCGTGCTTCGGCAGCCGGTCGGCGGTGGCGATGCTGATGATCAACAGCCGTTCCGCGCCGTCCAGCGCTCGGGTCAGCGCGTCCGGCTCGTCGAAGTCGGCGTGACGGGTCTGGACGCCGAGATCGGCGACCGTGTCCGGGGTCCGCGACAGGGCCAGGACGCGAGAGGCGTCAGTGCGCGTAAGGAGATGCTGGACAGTCCTGCGGCCCAGGTTCCCCGACGCCCCGCTTACCACGATCATGCTGGTTCCTTTCCGTTTGCGTAGCCTGATGCTCGTGGATCACACGTCGCCCTCGAAAGAAGGCACATTGATGTCACCCCCACCCGGTCCAGCAGCACCGGAGTCGTCGGCCGCGGAGGTGCCTGTCGCGGAGGCGCCGGCCGCGGAGGCGCAGGTCACGGATGCGTCGGTTACGGAGGTGTCGTCGGAGGGACTGATGGACGGCCTCACAGCGCCGGTCACGGTCGACGACCATCACGGCTGTCCGGCGACGGCGGTACTGCGCCGCGTCGGCGACAAGTGGAGCCCGGTGCTGCTGTCGCTCCTGGCGCGGGGCGGCTACGGGTTCAACGAACTCGACCGGTCGGTCGAAGGGCTCAGCCGCCGCATGCTGATACGCACCCTGCGGTCGCTGGAACGCGACGGCCTGGTGAGCCGGACCGTGCACGCGGGCGTGCCGCCGCGCAGCGAGTACGCCCTGACCGACCTCGGCCGTTCGCTGCGGGAGCAACTGAACGCCCTCGGGCGCTGGGCGGTCACCCACGAGGCCGAACTGACCGCCGCGCGCCGGCGATACGCCGAGCACACCTAGTGCACCCTCCACACAGGTTCACCGGCTCGGACGCCGTAAGCGGCGCCGGCATCACCGTCCCACGACCCGCCGCCCCGGCGCCGATCACATCCAGCACAGACCGGGGATAGAGAGCGGCGCCGGGTTCAGCACGTGCCTGGTGTGGGAGATCGTGCGGGGCAGCGCGTCCCGGGTGGGAGGCCGTGTCGGGCCGGCGCGTGCTGGTGTGGAGTTGTGTCGGGTTAGGCGTGCCGGGGTGTGGAGGGGCCGCGTCGGGTAAAGGGTGTGGTCATCCATCACTCCAAAGCCGTGCCATGACCTCGTGGCGTGTCGCCTAAGGCCGCGCAGGTCGGACGGCCCGGGGGTACTCGGAGGTCAGACGGCCTGGGGTATACGGAGGTCGGACGGCTGGGGGAAGTCGGTTAGATGGCTTGGGGGAAGCGGAACAGGCGGGCGGGGTCGTAGGTGGCCTTGGTCTTGGCGAGGCGGGCGGCGTTGGGGCCGTAGTAGGCCTGACGCCAGCCGCTCAGCGCCGGGTCGATGTAGTTGACGTAGGCGTGGTCGCCGAAGTGGGGGGCCATCGCGTCATGCGCGCCGCGCAGCCAGGTCGCCGCGCCCGCCATGTGCGCGTAGTACTGGACGCTGAACAGCGCCGCCCGGTGCGGGAAGGCCGTGGCGCCGGGGCCGACGCGCCCGACGGCTCCGCCGAGGGCGTCCAGGAGCACGGCGTGCCGGCCGGGGCGGGAGATCCGGTCGACCAGGGTGGCGATGCCGGAGGCCGACAGCGGGCGGTAGGCCATGTGGGACTTGGCGCTGAAGGCGTCGCGCGGGAAGCGGCCGTCGGCCGTCCGCCCGGGCAGGTCGCCCTGCCGATGGCACTGGGACACGGTGCGCGAGGAGCAGCCGGCCTCGATCATCATGGCGTGCTGGTAGGACGTGCGGGTGATGAAGCGGCTGGACGGCTGGGACCCGACCTTGGCGATCAGCGGGTCGAGCAGCCGCTCGCACTGGTCGCGCGGACCCACGTAGACCCCGCCGATCTGCACGTCCAGGCCGGGGTCCTGGGACAGGTGGAGGTTGCTCCACAGCGCGTCGGGGACCGACGGCGCCCACGCCTGCCAGGCCGCGACCGCCTTGCGCGCCCGCGACCAGGGCCAGTGCAGGAAGAACAGCGTGAGGTCCTGCGTACGGTGGGTGCGGAAGGTGAACGACACCGCGACGCCGAAGTTGCCCCCACCGCCGCCGCGTGACGCCCAGTAGAGCTCGGGGTCGTGGCGGGAGTCGCAGGTGCGCACCCGCCCGTCGGCCGTGACGATCTGCAGCGACTCCAGAGCGTCGCAGGTGAGGCCGTACTTTCTCGACAGGACGCCGATGCCGCCGCCGAGCGTCAGGCCGGCGATGCCCACAGTGGGGCACGAGCCCCCCGGGATCCCGACGCCGTGCGCCGCCAGCCGGTCGTAGATGTCGACGAGCTGAGCGCCCGCGCCCACGACCGCGCGCCCTCCGGAGGCCCGTACGGAGCTCATGCGCGAGACGTCGATCACCAGGCCGGTGCCGGTGGACCAGCCCGCGTAGCTGTGGCCGCCCGAACGCGAGGTCACCGGCACCCCGAACCGCCGGGCGAAGGCCAGGCACTCGGCCACGTCGGAGGGGTTGGCGCAGTAGGCGACGCCGCCCGGCCGGATGCCGTCGAAGGAGGGGTTGTAGAGGCGGCGCGCCGCGTCGTAGGAGGCGTCGCCGGGACGGATCATCCGGCCCGCCAGGCCCCTGCCCAGGGAGGACCAGTCGGAGGGGGAGGGCCCGCCGCGCGCGCCGGTGCGCGCCAGGGTGCCCCCGGCGGACGCGGCGGACGGCGCCGAGCCCGCCGAGCCCGCCGCGGAAGCCGCGGAAGCCGCGCCCGAGGCGCTCGCGGCGCCCGCCGTGCCCGCCGTGGCCGCCGTGGCCCTCGCAAGGGTGCCGGTCGGGGCGCAGGCGGTGGCCGCGGCCGCCGCGGTGACGGCGGAGGCCCGCAGGAAGGTCCGCCGGTCGAGCGCGGGTTGCATGATCACTCATCTCTGGGAACGGTCATCGACGACGAAAGGTATCGCCCGTCCTAAGAGACGTCCCCAGAAGGTCCATGGTTTATCACGGATCGGTCACGGTGCACGTGGCGGCCGTGGAAGACTCGCACTGCCAGGGGAATTGCGCACGATATCGGACAAGTTGACGTTTCAGGTGTGATGGGCTGATATCGGGTACGGCGGAGGGGACTTGGTCAACGGCGATCGAGCACCCCGTCCCGCCGCGGAGGTGTCGCGCGACCGGGAGCGTGGCATGCCCCTGTCATGACCCCGACCCGGCAAGATCACTGCGTACAAGGCGAACGCTCACAAAGGAGTGAGAAGCGACATGCCGCTCGACGAGGCAAAGGACCGGTTGCTCCGGTCCGCTGCTGAACTGTGTGCCGACACCACGGAGGCCGACCACCTCGACGGTGACGGCGTCCTGGCCTTCCTCCGGCTCTACTACCGGCATGTCGCGCCCGAGGACGTGATCGACCGCGACCCCGCCCAGATCGGCGCCGCCGCCCTGGCCCAGCGGCGCTTCGCCGCCAACCGCCCCCAGGGGCGGGCGCTGGTACGGGCCTACGCGCCCCCGCCGCCGGAGGACGGCCACGGCCACGGGGCGGTCGTCGAGGTCGTCACCGACGACATGCCCTACCTGGTCGACTCGGTCACCATGGAGCTGGAGCGCCACGGCATCGGCGTCCAGCTCGTCGTGCACCCGCAGATCAAGGTGCGCCGCGACATGACCGGGCGCATGCTCGGCGACGACCAGACCGACCTCACCGGGCAGTTCCTCGTCGAGTCGTGGATGCACATCGAGACCGACCGCCTGCCCGCCCCCGAGGCGCTCGCGGAGATCGAGGGCGACCTGCAGCGGGTGCTGCAGGACGTCCGCGCCGCCGTCGAGGACTCGCCCAAGATGCGGGCCCTGGCCGAGGGCATCGCCGCCGAGCTGGAGGCCGTGCCGCCGGGCCTCCCGTCGGGCGACGTCGCCGACAGCGTCGAGCTGCTCCGCTGGCTCGCCGACGGCCACTTCACCTTCCTCGGCTACCGCGAGTACCGTCTGGAGGAGGCGCCGGACGGAGACGGGCTGCGCGCTCTCCCCGGCACCGGCCTCGGCATCCTGCGGGCCGACAAGGCCGGGTCGGCGAGCTTCGCCGCCATGTCCCCCGAGCTGCGGGCGAAGGCGCGCGAGAGACAGCAGTTCGTGGTGACCAAGGCCAACAGCCGGGCCACCGTGCACCGTCCCGCCTACCTGGACTACATCGGCGTCAAGGTCTTCTCCCCCGAGGGCGACGTCGTCGGCGAGCGCCGCTTCCTCGGCCTGTTCTCGCACGTCGCCTACAGCGAGTCGATCTCGCACATCCCGGTGCTGCGCCGCCGCGTTTCCGAGGTGCTGGACAAGGCCGGCCTCAGCCCCGACAGCCACGACGGCAAGGACCTCATCGAGATCCTCGAAAGCTACCCGCGCGCCGAGCTGTTCCAGGTGCCCGCCGACGAGCTGGCGCCGATGGCGCTGGAGGTGCTGCGGCTGCGCGAGCGCAAGCGGGTCAAGCTGTTCCTGCGCCGCGACGACTACAACCGCTACATCTCCTGCCTGATCTACCTGCCCCGCGACCGGTACAACACCGATGTGCGCGTCCGCATGCAGGACATCCTGCTGGAGGCGCTCGACGGCGCGACCCTCGACTACAGCACGATGCTCGGCGAGTCGCCGCTGGCCCGCCTGCACATCGTCGTGCGCGGCGAGCGCGGCAAGGCCCTCGGGCCGCGCGAGTTCGACCTGCCCGCGCTGGAGGCCCGCATCGCCGCCACCACCCGCACCTGGGAGGACGACCTCGCCGACGCGATCGCGGGGCTTCCCGAGGACCGGGTCGCCAAGCTGCCCGGCGGGCCGACGAGCGCGGCGCTGTCCGGCAGGTACGCCGAGGCGTTCCCCGAGGGCTACAAGGCCGACTTCTCCCCCCACGCGGCCGTCGAGGACCTGTGCCGCCTGGAGCGGCTCGCCGCCACCCCCGGCGAGGTCGCCATGGACCTCTACCGGCCGCAGGACCGCGCCCAGTGCGAGTGGCGGTTCAAGCTCTTCCGCATCGGCGCCCCGGTCTCGCTGTCGGACGTGCTGCCGCTGCTGTCGCGCATGGGCGTCGAGGTCGTGGACGAGCGGCCGTACCAGATCGGCAGGCCCGGCGGGCCGGCCGCATGGATCTACGACTTCGGCCTGCGCTGCCCCTCCTCGGCGGAGGCCGGGGACGAGCGGTTCAAGCGGCTGTTCGAGGACGTCGCCGGGGCGCTGTGGCGCGCCGAGATCGAGAGCGACGGCTTCAACGGCCTGGTCATCGCCGCCGGCCTCACCTGGGAGCAGGCGCTGTACCTGCGCGTGTACGCCAAGTACCTGCGCCAGGCCGGCACCGCCTTCAGCCAGCGCTACATCGAGAAGGTGCTGCTCGGCAACATCCGGCTGGCCAAGCTGCTGGTACGGCTGTTCGAGGCCCGGCTCGACCCGCGCCGGGCGGACGACCTGCGCGACGACATGGCCGACGCGCTCCGCGAGGAGATCCTGGCGGCCCTGGACGAGGTGGCCTCGCTGGACGAGGACCGCATCCTGCGGGCCTACCTGGAGATGATCTCCGCGACGCTGCGCACCAACGCCTTCCAGCGGGCGGAGGGCAGGCGCAAGCCGTACATCTCACTCAAGTTCGACTCCTCGGCGATCAGCGTGCTGCCGCTGCCCCGCCCGAAGTACGAGATCTTCGTGTACTCGCCGCGCGTCGAGGGCGTCCACCTGCGCTTCGGCAAGGTCGCCCGCGGCGGCCTGCGCTGGTCCGACCGCATGGAGGACTTCCGCACCGAGGTGCTCGGCCTGGTCAAGGCCCAGATGGTGAAGAACACCGTCATCGTGCCCACCGGCTCCAAGGGCGGCTTCGTCGTCAAGCGGCCGCCGGTCGGCGGCGGGCGGGACGAGGTGATGGCCGAGGGCGTGGCCTGCTACCGGCAGTTCATCTCCGGACTGCTGGACATCACCGACAACCTCGTCGACAACCAGGTGGTCCCCCCGCACGGCGTCGTCCGGCACGACGGCGACGACACCTACCTGGTCGTCGCGGCCGACAAGGGCACCGCCACCTTCTCCGACATCGCCAACAGCGTCGCCAAGGAGTACGGCTTCTGGCTCGGCGACGCCTTCGCCTCCGGCGGCTCGGTCGGGTACGACCACAAGGCCATGGGCATCACCGCGCGCGGCGCCTGGGAGTCGGTCGCCTACCACTTCCGCTCCATGGGCGTCGACGTCCAGAGCACCGACTTCACGGTGGTGGGCGTCGGCGACATGTCCGGCGACGTGTTCGGCAACGGCATGCTGCTGTCCCGGCACATCAAACTGGTCGCGGCCTTCGACCACCGGCACATCTTCGTCGACCCCTCGCCCGACTCGGCCGGGGGCTTCGAGGAGCGGTCCCGCCTGTTCGCGCTGCCGCGCAGCTCCTGGGCCGACTACGACTCCGGCGCCATCTCGGCCGGCGGCGGCGTGTGGCCGCGCACGGCCAAGTCGGTGCCGGTGTCGCCGCAGATGCGCGCCGCCCTCGGCATCCGCGAGGGCGTGTCGGCGATGACGCCGAGCGACCTGATCAGCGCCATCCTGCGGGCCCCGGTCGACCTGCTGTGGAACGGCGGCATCGGCACCTACGTCAAGTCCTCCGCCGAGAGCCACGCCGACGCCGGCGACAAGGCCAACGACGCCCTGCGCGTCAACGCCGCCGACCTGCGCTGCAAGGTGATCGGCGAGGGCGGCAACCTCGGGCTCACCCAGCTCGCCCGCATCGAGTTCGCGCTCAACGGCGGGTACGTCAACACCGACTTCATCGACAACTCGGCCGGTGTGGACACCTCCGACCACGAGGTGAACATCAAGATCCTCCTGGACCGGCTGGTGCGGGACGGCGAGCTGAGCGAGAACGACCGCGACCAGCTCTTCCTGGACATGACCGACGAGGTCTCCGGGCTGGTCCTGCGCGACAACAAGGCGCAGAACATCGTCCTGGCCGCCGCGCGCGCGCAGGCGCAGGAGATGCTGCACATCCACGCCCGCTACCTGCGCAGGCTGGAACGCGACGGCCTGATCAACCGTGAGCTGGAGGCGCTGCCGTCCGACAAGACGCTCGCCGAGCGGCGCCAGGCCCACCTCGGGCTCACCGCGCCGGAGTTCTCGGTGCTGCTCGCCTACACCAAGCTCGTGGCCGACCACGAGCTGCTCGCCTCCGACCTGCCCGACGACCCGTACCTGACGTCGTGGCTGGTGTCGTACTTCCCCTCGGCGCTGCGCGAGCGGTTCCGCGCCGCCATGGACACCCACCCGCTGCGCCGCGAGATCATCACCACCTGCGTGGTCAACGACCTGGTGAACGCCAGCGGCACGACGTTCATGTTCCGCTTCGGTGAGGAGACCGGCGCCTCCACCCCCGACATCGCCCGGGCCTACCTGGTGTCGCGCGAGGTGTTCGAGCTGCCGGGCTTCTGGCGGGCCGTTGAGGCGCTGGACAACAAGGTCGACACCGCCACCCAGCTCGCCATGCTGCTGGAGGGCCGCAAGCTCGCCGAGCGCGGCGCGCGGTGGCTGCTCGGCAACCGCAGGCCGCCGCTCGACCTGGCGGGAGCGGTGAGGTTCTTCGTGGAGGGCGCCGAGGGGCTGCTGCCCCACCTGCCCAAGCTGCTCACCGGCCCCGACCTCGCGGCCTTCGAGGAGCGCCGCGACGGGTACCTGTCGCGGGGCGTCCCGGCCGACCTGGCCGAGCGCGCGGCGGTGATGGTGCCGGCGTACTCGACGTTCGACCTGGTGGAGATCTCCTCGCGCACCGGACGCCCGGTGAACGACGTCGCGGAGGTCTACTTCGACCTGGCCGACCGGCTCCAGCTCGCCCGGCTGCGCGAGCGGGTCATCGCCCTGCCCCGCGACAACCGGTGGAACTCCATGGCCAGGGCCGCGCTGCGCGACGACCTGTACGCCGCGCACGCGACGCTGACCAGGGACGTGCTGGTGCACAGCGAGCCGGGGCCGTCCCCGGAGGAGCGCCTGGCACGCTGGTCGGAGGTCAACTCGGCCGCCGTCGCGCGGGCGCGCCAGACGCTGTCGGAGATCTGGGAGAGCGACCACTTCGACCTGGCCACCCTCTCGGTGGCGCTGAGAGCCGTGCGCACCCTGGTGGCCACCAGCAACCTGCCGCACGCCGAGCGCTGAGCCCGCCGCCCGGCGGCGCGACCGCCGCCGGGCGCCCTTCAACCTTGCGGACCCCTGCCGGGCGCCCTTCGGCCCTCCGAACCCCTGTCGAGCCGTCCGTCGAGCCGTCCGGGCCTGCGGCGTCAGCGGCTGGTGACGCTCGTGGCGGCCCCGTCGAAGCCGATGATCCGCGCCCGCTCGGGGGAGCCCCTGCGGGCCACCTGGCTGACGTACTGCTGGGTCTCCACCATGCGCACCATGGACGGCACGACGACGCTGCCCACCGACCAGCGGACGTCCTTGGGCACCGGAACCAGGCCCGCGGCGGAGGCCGTCTTGGCCTGCCGGAGCGTGGTGCGGGTCAGCGAGTACAGGATGGCCGCCCCGCCGTCGGTCGTGCGCAGCGCGTAGATCGGATAGGCGGTCGCGGCGAACAGCGAGTCGTACAGGAACCCGCGCAGCTTGTACTCGGGCTGGGTCTTCTCGACCTCGTCGAAGTAGCCGGTGGTCTGCGGCCCGGGCCCGATCAGGCTCGCCGCGTACCCCTTGGGCCCCTCCTCGGCGATGGTCGCGTGCAGCGGCGCCATCAGGTGCGGGCTGATCGCGATCGAGTCGTCGCGGGTGGCCAGCGGGGTCGCGTAGCCGTCCTCGTCCAGCGCGACGGCGGGAGGCTCGGCGCCCGGGTAGAGCAGCGAGGCGAAGCTGAGCCGCCAGTCGGCGGCCTCGTACTGCTTCATGAAGGCCAGCACAGCCGTGCGGCCCTGCCCCTTGGCGTCTCTGCGCTCGACGATCGCCGCGAACCAGTAGGGATAACGGCCCGGCCGCAGGCGCGGCACCAGCAGCGCCGGCCCGCCCCAGGTGTAGCGGGCGGAGCGCAGCCCGGTGGACTCGAACGCCGCCACCGTGATCGGCGCCTGGGCGTCCCGGCTCTGGTCGACGGCGTAGAACTCGGCGCCGGCGGCGCGGGCGGCGTCGTCGGCGGCGAGGATCTCGCGCGTCACCCTGCCGGCCTCCTGCAGCGTGACCGCCGGAGCCTCCGCGGCGGTGGACGTGGGGGAGGCCGACCCGGCCGGGGCGCTCGGAGAGGCGGAAGCGGGCACCGCGCCGCGGCTGGTCGGGGCGGGAGGCGTGGAGCAGGCGACCAACGTGACCATCGCCGCGGCCAGCAGGGACGGCGCGAGGGCGGCACGCATGGTCCTGGTCACGCTCGCCTCCCGATGAGTCCCCGCAGAACGCCCATGCTAGCCACGCGCGAGGTGGCTCCGGCTTCGCGTACCCTTGGCAGATGTGGCAGCCATCGATCCCGCAGAAGAGATCAGCGAGCTTACCGGCACACTGAAGGGCATTCAGGATGTGCTGGATCTCGACGTCATGCGCAAGCAGATCGCCGAGTTGGAGGAGCAGGCTGCCGCGCCCGACCTGTGGAACGACCCTGAGCAGGCGCAGAAGGTCACCAGCAAGCTCTCCCACATGCAGGGCGAGCTCAACCGCGTCGAGACCCTGATCCGGCGGCTGGACGACATCTCCGTCCTGTACGAGCTGGCCGAGGCCGAGGACGACGCCGACACCCGCGAGGAGGCCGACCGCGAGCTGGGCTCCCTGCGCACCGACGTCAACGCCCTCGAGGTGCGCACGCTCCTGGCGGGTCCCTACGACGCCCGCGAGGCGCTCGTCACGATCAACTCCCAGGCCGGCGGCGTGGACGCGGCCGACTGGGCCCAGATGCTCCTGCGCATGTACATCCGGTGGGCCGAGCGCAAGGGCTACTCCACCGAGATCTACGACACCTCCTACGCCGAAGAGGCCGGCATCAAGTCGGCGACCTTCGTCGTCAAGGCCCCCTACGCCTACGGCACGCTGAGGGGCGAGCACGGCACCCACCGGCTGGTCCGCATCAGCCCCTTCGACAACCAGGGGCGCCGCCAGACCTCCTTCGCGGGCGTTGACATCGTGCCGGTCGTCGAGCAGACCGACCACATCGACATCAACGAGGACGACCTGCGCATCGACGTCTACCGGTCCTCCGGCCCGGGCGGCCAGGGCGTCAACACCACCGACTCGGCGGTGCGCATCACCCACCTGCCCACCGGCATCGTGGTCTCCTGCCAGAACGAGCGCTCACAGCTGCAGAACCGCGCCTCGGCGATGACGGTGCTGCAGGCCAAGCTGCTCGAGCGCAAGCGGCAGGAGGAGGCCGCGAAGATGTCGGAGCTGCGCGGCGAGTCCACCACCTCGTGGGGCACGCAGATCCGCAACTACGTGCTGCACCCGTACCAGATCGTGAAGGACCTGCGCACGTCGGTCGAGGCGGGCAACCCCACCGCGGTGCTCGACGGTGACCTCGACGAGTTCATCGAGGGCGAGATCCGCTGGATGCGCCGCCAGGAGTCGGGCGCCGCGAGCGGCTGACCGCCGCGCCGGCCCCTGGGCCGCCCCAGACCTTCCCGCACCACCCCTGCGGCGTCGCTCAGGCGCCGTAGAGGTGGTTCAGCGCGAGCGTGCACGCCAGCACGATGAGCAGCACGATCGCGATGAGCATGGGCGAAAGACCGCCCAGCCCATGGTGGTGAACCCTTGCCCTGCTGGCCCGGCAGGCCGGGCACCGCCCCTCGACCACCGGGCCGGCGCAGTTGGCGCAGATGAGATGTTCGCAGCTCACGGGATATCTCCCTCTCCACGGTGATCGCTTTACCACCCTGTTAGCGAGTGTGGAATCGTTTTGTTTCCGTTATGGACGTTCCATGCCAGTGTTACCCCTAGACTGAGCCTCGGCCAACCGGAACGTCGATCGTCGGTAAAGAGCGGCGCCCCCCGGCCGGCGAGCAATGCGATGTGGCCGACGCGGCCACCTCCGCGACCGTCCTAACCCCTAGACTGGCATGCCGTGATGCGCCTGTGATCCATTTCGATAATGTCACCAAGGTCTACGTTAACCAGAACCGCCCCGCCCTCGACCACGTCAGCGTGGACGTCGACAAGGGGGAGTTCGTGTTCCTGGTCGGTCCTTCGGGGTCGGGGAAGTCGACCTTTCTCCGGCTGGTCCTGAAGGAAGAGCGCCCGAACTCGGGCGCCATCCACGTCGCCGGAAAGGATCTGGCGCGCCTGTCGAACTTCAAGGTGCCGCACCTGCGCCGCCGCATCGGCTGCGTGTTCCAGGACTTCCGGCTGCTGCCCAACAAGAACGTCTACGAGAACGTGGCGTTCGCGCTGGAGGTCATCGGCAAGCCCCGGCGGTTCATCCGCAAGGTCGTGCCCGAGGTCGTCGAGCTCGTCGGCCTGGAGGGCAAGGCCCACCGCATGCCCGACGAGCTGTCCGGCGGCGAGCAGCAGCGGGTCGCGATGGCCCGCGCGTTCGTCAACCGGCCGATGATCCTGCTCGCGGACGAGCCCACGGGCAACATCGACCCCGCGACCAGCATCGGGATCATGAAGGTGCTCGACCGGATCAACCGGACCGGCACCACCGTCGTCATGGCCACCCATGACGCCGCCATCGTCGACTCCATGCGCAAACGCGTGGTCGAGCTGGAGGACGGCAAGATCGTCCGAGATCAGTCGCGCGGCGTCTACGGCCAGGCGTACTGATCACCAAGCGAGATAGCGACAGGGGACACCCAAAGCATGCGGGCAAACTTCATCTTCTCTGAGGTCTGGATCGGCCTTCGCCGCAACCTCACGATGACCATCGCGGTCATCGTGACCGTGGCCATCGGCATGGCCCTGCTCGGCATTGGGCTCATGATCAACGCGCAGGTCGGCAGCATGAGCAGCTACTGGTCCGACAAGGTCCAGCTCTCGGCCTTCCTGTGCATGAAGAACAGCCCGTTCGACGCCTGCAAGGGCCGCGGCACGGTCAGCGCGCAGGAGAAGGTCGCGCTGCAGAAGCAGATCGAGAGCCTGCCGCAGGTCGACCGGGTCACCTTCGAGACCCAGGAGAAGGCCTACGAGAACTTCAAGGCCTCCTACAGCAGCAACAGCGTCTTCCTGAACGCGGTCAAGGTCGAGGACATGCCCGAGTCGTTCCGGGTCAAGCTGAAGAACCCCGACGACTACAAGTCCGTCTTCGACGCGCTCAGCGGCGCGCCCGGCGTGGCGAACGTGGTCAACGACCAGCAACTCCTCGACCGGTTCTTCGGCCTGATGAACCGGCTGCGCAGCGCGGCGCTCGTCGTGGCGCTGATCCAGGTGTTCGCCGCCATCCTGCTGATCGGCAACACCGTGCGGCTGTCGGCGTACAACCGCAGGCGCGAGACCGGCATCATGCGCCTGGTCGGGGCCTCCAACCTGTACATCCAGCTGCCCTTCGTCATGGAGGGAACCATCGCCGGCCTGGTCGGCGGGGTGATCTCGGCGGTGCTGCTGATGTTCGCCAAGATCGTGATCTTCGACAGCATGCAGAAGTTCTTCGCGCTGGCGACACAGCTCACCTGGAGCGACGTCGCACAGGTGATCACGCTCACGACCGTGGTCGGCGTGCTCATCTGTATCCTCGCCTCGTTCGTGACGCTCCGCCGGTACCTGCGGGTGTGACGCTCCCCGGTAGGCTCGCTGTATGCCACGTGAGACCGGGCGCAAGCTGATCGCCCAGAACAAGCGTGCCCGGCACGATTACCAGATCGAGGACACCTACGAGGCCGGGCTCGTCCTGATGGGCACGGAGGTGAAATCCCTCCGTGCCGGCCGGGCGAGCCTCTCGGACGGGTACGCCCAGGTCAAGGACGACGAGGTGTGGCTGATGAACATCCACATCCCCGAGTACCACATGGGCACCTGGACCAACCACGCCGCGCGGCGCCCCCGCAAGCTCCTGCTCCACCGCAAGGAGATCGGGAAGATCATCAGCAAGACCAAGGAGACGGGCCTGACGCTGGTCCCGCTCTCGCTGTACTTCAGTGACGGCAGGGCCAAGGTCGAGATCGGCGTCGCCCGCGGTAAGAAGACCTGGGACAAGCGGCACGACCTCGCCGAGAAGCAGGCGAACAGGGAGATGGCCCGCGCCCTCCGTCACCGCAACCGATGAGGTCCGAGCAGCAGTGGTGCTAGCCGTACGTCTGAGAAGAGCCCTGTCGGCTGGGCTGTCGCTGGCCGTCGCCGTGCCCATGCTGTCGGCCTGCTTCTCCGAGCCGTCGCCGCACGAGGCGGTCAGCCAGTTCCTGGTGGGCTGGCAGTCCGGCGACTACGCCGCCGCGGCCGAGCGCGTCGACGGCGACCCGAAGGCCGTGCGCAAGGCGCTGGAGGACGCCGGGGTGCAGCTCGACGCCGCCTCCATCCGCTTCGCGCTGAGAAGCCTGACCACCAACGGCGACAGCGCGGACGCCAGGTTCCACGTCCAGATCGACCTCGGCGACAACAACCCGATCTGGCAGTACGACAACGACCTGCCGCTGCACGTGGTCGACGGCAGGTGGAAGGTCCGCTGGTCGCCCAGCGTCATCCACCCGCAGCTGCGCGAGGGCCAGCGCTTCGCGGTCAAGGTCGCCCCCGAGGGCGACCAGCCGATCCGCCAGCCCATCGAGGACCGCAACGGCGACCCGCTCCAGCAGGACACCACGCTGTACCTCGCCGGCGTCTACCCCGACCGGGTGAAGGACCCGGTGGGGGTGTGCGAGCGGCTGTTCCAGCTCACCGGCTTCGCCCAAGATCGCCTGCTCGCCCGCATCCGCTCGGCGCCGCCGCAGGACTTCGTGCCGCTGGTGACCTTCGGCGCCAAGAAGTACGCCCAGCTGCTGGACCGGCTGGAGGAGATCGGCCCCGACCTGAAGATCGAGAAGCAGTCGCAGCCGGTCGCGCCCGCCCAGCCGGTCGACATCATCGGCAAGGTCGGCGCGATCACCGCCGAGACCATGCAGCAGCTCGGCGGCCCGCAGCGCGCCGGCGGCGACACCATCGGCCAGGGCGGACTGCAGAAGGCCTACCAGGACCAGCTCACCGGTTCCACCGGCACCGAGGTCATGACCTACGACCTCAAGACCGGCGAGCAGGTCGCCGAGCTGGCGCGCTGGCCCGGCAGGACGAACACCACCTCGGTGCGCACCACCATCGACAAGGGCGTGCAGCAGTCCGCCGACCTGTCCGTCGGCGGCGGGCCGGCCGCGCTGCTGGTCGCGGTGGACGCCCCGTCCGGGCAGATCCGCGCCGTGGCGTCCAAAGAGTTCGACCAGCAGACCGACGGGCTCGCCGGGCGCTTCCCGCCCGGGACGACGTTCTCGATCGTGGCCGCGGACGGCCTGCTCGGCGCGGGGCTGGACCCCGACCAGAAGCTGCCGTGCCCGGCCGACCGCACGGTCGGGGGCGCCCGCTTCCAGCAGACCGAGGCGCGGCCCCAGCCTCAGCAGCCGACGCCCACCCCGACCCCGACGCCGACCGCGATCTCCACCGCGCCGCCGGCCGGTACGACGCCGAGTGTCACCGCCGACTTCGCTCAGGGGTGCGTCACCGCGCTGGCGTCCCTGTCGCGCCGCATCGACGCCGGGGCCCTCAACCGGGCGGCCGCCCGCTTCGGCATCGGCGGCGACTGGCGGCTGCCGCTGCGCTCGTTCACCGGGAGCATGCCGGCGGCGGCGACCGACGCCGCCAAGGCGAAGATCATCGCCGGGCAGACGGTGCGGGTCAGCCCGTTGTCGATGGCCCTGGTCGCCGCGGCCCTGGGCTCGGGCACCTGGCGCCCGCCCACGCTGGTCACCTCGCCGTCATCGCCGGACGCCGCCGCCGACACCTCCTCCGACCCCGCGCCCGCCACGCCGCCGCGTCCGGTCACCCTCGACCCGGCGACCCTGACCGAGCTTCGCGCGCTGATGCGCGCGGGCGTGGTCTCGGGCACGGCCGCCGCCGCCTCGGCGCCGGGGGACAAGGTCTACGGGCTGGCCTCGGCCGTGACCTACACCGAGAAGAAGCGCGAGCGGCACCTGTCGTGGTTCGTGGGCTGGCAGGGCGACCTGGCCGTCGCCGTGCTCACCGAGAGCGCCGACCCGGCGGCCTCGGCCCGCGTGGCCGGCCAGTTCTTCCGCAGCGCCCGCACGGCCGCGTGAACGCCACCCTGAACGGCGCCCTGAACGCGGCCTGAACGGGCCTCTGCGCGAGGGCCGGCGCGCCTGCCGGAACGCCGCCGCCCGGCGCCGAACGACGGTCGAACGGCTTCCGGAAAAATCTCGCCGGGCCGAGCAACCATCGGGGCGTCTCCCGGCGTCTTTCTGGGTGACCGGGCACCGCTTGGGGGTTGCGGGCCTGGTCGCCGTGATGAGACCAGGGCTTCATCTCGGGGGAAGCCCTGCCGTCCGGACCGGCTCGACCCTGCCGGTCGGCCCCCGGGGGCGTGTGCCACGTGCCACGTCCCCGGGGGTTTCGGCGTCCGCGGTCGCCGGCGGAGGGCCGCCGCGGGGAATCAAGTTGGCACCGCCGGTGTTGAGTGGAGTATCTTCATGTCGATCGGCCTCTCCGGAGGTCGTGTTGACAACTCCACAGGGGGTGACTGGTTTCGACTTCGGCATGTCGTGCCAGGGGAAGCGGGTCGAGGACTGCGGACATAACCTCGTTAATCCTGTGACCGCAAAACAATAAGTGCCAATAACACGCGCACTCAGGGCCACATGGCCCTCGCCGCCTGAGCGAGGTCTAGGCCCTTGTCAGCCCGGGAGTGCCTCCGGCCCGGATCTGGCATCGCTAGGAGGCTCAACCGATCGACCCGGTCACGGGGCCGATAGGGAAACCTAACAGTGACTGAGCCCGTCGGTGACACGCCTGCGTGATCACCGGGGCTGAGAAAATCGCAGCAGGCTGCACCCGGAGAAGCCCTGACGCGGTGTTGAAGGACGCGGGTTCGATTCCCGCCACCTCCACACTCCCGCGCGCGCCCCCGCGCTGCGGAGCTGATCGCCCGAGGGCGGTCGGCGGGCCCCACAGGCCCGCCGGCCGCCCTTTGTCGTGCGTGGGGTATGCCGGTTTCGCCCGATGTGAACGCTGTTCCGGCGGCGGTCGCGGCTCTGTAGCGTTGCCGCATGACAGATCTTCGGTCCGCCGTGGTGAACCGGGTACGGCTGGTCTACGAGGTGGCGGGGGACGCCGGCGCGCCGCCGGTGCTGCTGCTGCACGGGCGGGGGAGCGACCACACCACCTGGGCCGGAGTCATCGAGCACCTGGCGGGGTCCTGGCGCGTCTACGCGCCCGACGCCCGCGGGCACGGCGCCAGCGACTGGCCCCGGGTCTACTCGCTGGAGCTCATGCGCGACGACGTGGTCGCCCTGCTCGACCACCTCGAACTGCCCCGCGTGACCATCGTCGGGCACTCCATGGGCGGCATGGTCGCCTTCCTGGTCGCGCAGGACCATCCGGGCCGGGTCGAGCGCATGGTGCTGGAGGACGTCCCCGCGCCGCACCCCGCCCGCCTGTCCCTGCCCGGGCGGCCCGACGGCGAGCTGCCCTTCGACTGGGCCATGGTCGAGCAGACCGCCCACCAGCGCAACCATCCCGACCCGGCGTGGCTGGACGGCCTGGCCAAGGTCACCGCGCCGACGCTGGTCATCGCGGGCGGCGCGCCCAGCCACCTGCCGCAGGACCAGGTCGCCGACCTGGCCCGCCGCATCCCCGGCGCCCGGCTGATGACGATCGAGGCCGGGCACGAGGTGCACGCCACCCGCCCCGCGGAGTTCAACGACGCGCTGACGGCGTTCCTCGGACGGTGACCCTGCCCGTGCCGCGTCAGCGGTAGAGGCGGATGGCGCCGGTGAGGACCTGACGGGCCACGGCGAGGACCTCGTCGGCCGTGGCGGGGGACGGGGGCGGGGCGACGACCTGCACCATCTGCGTGCTCGGCTCGCCGACGTCGGGGAACAGCTCCCACTTCCACCCGGGGCTGGTCAGGCTGTCGAAGCGTTCGAGGCTCACCACGAGGGGCGCCGAGCCGTCCCACCCCCAGGGCGGGGTCTGCGGCAGCCGCGCCAGGCGGATGCGGGCACGCGGCGCCGGTCCGTCGCCGGCCGCCCGCCGCGCGTCCGTCCCGGCCTCGCGCGGGTCCAGCGATGCCGCACGGGGGTCGAGGGAAGCGGTGCGCGGGTCGGGGGATGACGCGTGCTGGTCCAGCGCGGGGGAGCGCGGGTCGCAAGGGGCGGTGTCCGGGTGGTCCAGCGTCGCCAGACCGGCGCGCTCGGCGGCCCCGGTGAGCAGGCCGTGCGGGTCGTCCAGGCCGGCCAGGGAGGCACGCCGGTAGGCGGTGGACCGGGCGTGCAGCACGGCCTCGGCCAGGCGGTGGTCGGTGCCGTGCTCGCCGGTCCAGTCGGCGGTGGCCAGGCCGTGACGCTCGCCGGCCTCGTGCACCTCGGCCAGCAGTCGTACGGCCGCGTCCAGCGCGGAGGCGGTGTAGATGGTGCGGTAGTGCCCGCGCGCCGCCTGTTCGATCATCTGGCGGGCGGAGGCGGTCTCGGTGGTCGTCATCGGCTGCTGTCCCTCGTCGTCTCGCCTGTGACCGTTAGGACTTTAGCCCTACTTGATCCATTGGCGTGACACGGGATGCCCGCTCACCTCATCCCGGCTCTACCGGCCGGCGGCCGCGGGTCAGGTGCCCGAGAGGGTGCCGAGTGTGACGGTGACGGTCGTCGTCTTGCCGTTCGGGTGCAGGACCCCGACCTTCGCCTGCGTGCCCGGACGCAGCCCGGCCAGCACCTCCGACAGGGACGCCGCCGTCGGCGTGGGCTTGCCGTTGACGCTGGTGATGATGTCCCCGGGCTTGATCCCGGCGTGGGCCGCGCCGCTGCCCGCGTCCACGTGGGCGACGCCGACGCCGACCGGCCGGCCGTCGGCGTCCACGACGGTGTTGACCCGGACGCCGAGCGCGGCCCGCCGCGTGTTGGTGACCTTGCCGTACCGGATGATCTGCTCGGCCACGTCCTTGGCGGTGCTGCTCGGGATCGCGAACCCGATGCCGGGTGCGGCGCCTCCGCCGAGGTCGGGGTTGATGGCGGCCAGCGTCGGGACGCCGATCACCTCGCCGTGGAGGTTGGTGAGCGCCCCGCCGCTGTTGCCGGGGTTGATCGACGCGGATGTCTGGATGGCGTTGGTGATCGTGGCTCCCGGCGAGCCCTCGCCCTGCGGTTCGGTCACCGTGCGGCCCAGCGCGGAGATGATGCCGTTGGTCACGCTGCCCGACAGGCCCAGCGGGTTGCCCATGGCCAGGACGATCTGACCGACCTTGAGCCTGCCCGAGTCGCCGAAGTTCGCGGGGGTCAGGCCGTTGCGGTCGGCGACGCGGATGACCGCGAGGTCGCCCAGGGGATAGGAGGCGACCAGGTCGGCCTTGCGCGGCTTGCCGCCGGTGGCCAGCGTGACCTCGAAGGTCTTGGACTTGCCCACGACATGGGCGTTGGTCACGATGTGGCCCTGGGTGTCGTACACGATGCCCGAGCCGAGCCCCTTGGAGGTGGTGATCTGCACGATCGACGGGAGCACCTGGGCGATGACCCGCTCGTACGCCTGCTCCTCGGTGATCACCGCGGTGTTCGCCGACGGGCTGTCGCCGCCGCCGCGTGTGGTGGCGGTGCTCGTCGAGGCCGGTGCGCCGGTGAGGCCGCACCCGCTGAGCACCACCAGGCCACCGGCCATCCCGGCGCACAGCGCGTGCCGCAGCGCACGTCCGGTCGTTCGGTTACCTGGTGTAGTCGCCATGGAACACGTCATTCCCGACCAGACGGAAGATACTCGCCATATACCACCAATGACGTGATCTTGGTAATAGTCGGACGTGCGGCGCCGGGTGGTCGGCGACGGGATTCCGGAATGGGCGCCGAAGCTCCGCTGACCTGTGGCAATGTGGGCGTTGGCGGAGAAGTGAGGCTGCTGGGCCGCACGGATCACGATTTGTGACGTAGTCTGCCGACATGGCGGACGGCGCTGGTAACTCCCCAAGCCGCCCTGGGTCCGGGCGGCCTCCGACGTACGTTCCTTCCTATGACGCTCCGACCACGCCGATGCCCCGGGTGAGCCCGGAGCAGGCGCTCGCGATGGTGGAGGCCGCGCAGGCCGCCGCCAAGGCCCCGCCCACGGCCGACACCGCGTCAGAGCAGGTGTCCGACACGGCGTCAGAGCAGGCGTCCGAACAGGTGTCCGAGGAGGTCTCCGGCGCGGACGGCGCGACCGCCTCCGACACCGTGGAGATCCCCCTGCAGGCGAGAAGGCCGCTCCGGGAGGCCGGACAGGACGAGAGCACCGACGGGACGCGGCGCCCCGACGGCGAGGTCACCGCCGATGTCCGCAGGCCGGGTGGACCGTTCCCCCGCACCGGCGGTCCGGCCGCCCCCGCCGGGCGGCCGTTCCACATGGGATCGGTCGCCGCCCCTGCCGATCGCCCATCTCGGAAGGGGCCGGTCGCCGCCCCTGCCGGTCGCCCGTCTCAGAAGGGACCGGTCGCCGCCCCTGCCGGTCGCCCGTCTCAGAAGGGGTCGGTCACCGCTGCCGTCGGGACGCCGTCCGGAGCGGGGCGCGAGCGCCGGGGTGCGCTCTCCGCGGCGATCCTCCGCGCCGGCGACATTCCGATCAAGGCGGTCTACGGCATCGGCGCGCTGCTCGTCACCGTGGTCGTCGTGATCCTGATCTTCATGGTGTTCGCGGAGGACCGGCCCGGCGACCCGGTGCGGGTGGACCCGGCGCAGGCCGGTGGACCGGCGGCCTCCGGCGCCCCGGTGAAGCCCACGCCCACGATCGCCGTGCCGGCCGTCCCCGCGGCCAGGGCCATGACCGTCTTCCCCGGAACGGGCACGCCGGTGCTGTCGTACGTGGTGGACCAGACCGCGGGCATCAGCTACGCCCAGTACGGTGCGCCGTGGGCGAAGACGGCCAAGGCCCCGTTCTCGGCGGCGCAGAAGGTCGGGCCGGCCAAGCGGCCGCAGGCGCTGATCGCCTCCGGGCCGGTTCCGTTCGCCGTGCCGAAGGCGCCGGTCACCTACGACGGCTACCGCAAACTGGCGGCCAAAGCCGCCAAGTGGACGCTGCGCTACCAGCCCGCCGGTTCCACGTTCACCTGGACGGTGTCGCAGCGGGCCCGTTACAACCTCGGGTGGGTGCTCGGCTACAAGGTCGGTTATGTGCAGGGGGGCAAGAAGCACTCCTCGCAGGCGTACGTCTTCGTCGTCTCCTCGCCGGCGAAGAAGAAGCCCGCCATGCTGTTCGCCGGCGTCACCGACGCCCGCAAGGCGCTCTACCACGATCTCAACATGCTGTTCTGGACGGCACGCGCGTCCTGAGCCGCGATCTCGCTCAGCCGTTCATCTCGCTCAGCGGCCGATCTCGTTCAGCCGTTGGCCTTGGAAGCATCTTCTAGAATATGATTCTGGGACGTCTGGAGGCCGAGCGGCACGGAGGGTGTTATGGCGATCGGGTTGAGCGAGGAGCACGAGGCGCTCCGCGAGTCCGTCAGCGGCTGGGCGGAGCGCAACGTCCCCGCGGACGTCGTGCGCGCGGCCGTCGGCGCGCAGGACGAGCAGCGGCCCGCGTTCTGGAGCGGCCTGGCCGACCAGGGCCTGCTGGGCCTGCACCTGCCCGAGGAGTACGGCGGCAGCGGCTTCGGCCTGCTGGAGACCGCCGTGGCCGTCGAGGCGCTCGGAGAACGCGTCGCGCCCGGCCCGTACGTCCCGACCGTCCTCGCCTCCGCCGCCGTCCTGGCCTCCGACGGCAAGGCCCGCGCCGAACTGCTCCCCGGCCTGGCCGACGGCACGCTGACCGGCGCCGTCGCCCTCGGCGGCACGCTGACCGGCACCCGCGGCGACGACGGCGTGCTCACCGTCGGCGGCGCCGCCGAGTCCGTGCTCGGCGCCGCGCTCGCCGACGTGCTCGTCCTGCCGGTGAGCACCGGACAGGGCGAGGAGTGGATCGCCCTGTCCGCCTCCGACGTCACCGTCACCCCCGTCAGGAGCCTCGACCTCACCCGCGCGGTGGCCAAGGTCGAGGTCGACGCGGTCGCCGTGCCGGCCGAGCGCGTCCTCGACGGGCTCGACCGTGCGCGCGTCCGCGACCTGGCCGCGATCCTGCTCGGCGCGGAGGCGGCGGGCGTCGCCGCCTGGTGCGTGCGCGCCGCCGCCGACTACGCCAAGGTGCGCGTGCAGTTCGGCCGGCCGATCGGCCAGTTCCAGGGCGTCAAGCACAAGGCGTCCCGCATGCTCGTCGCCCTCGAGCAGGCCCGCGCCACCGTCTGGGACGCCACCCGCGCGAGCGGTGACGAGCTGCGCTACGCCGCCGCGATCGCCGGTGTCATGGCCCCCGACGCCGCCGTGCAGTGCGCCAAGGACGCCATCCAGATCTTCGGCGGCATCGGCTACACCTTCGAGCACGACGCCCACCTGTACTACCGCCGCGCGCTGACGCTCCGGGCGCTGCTCGGCGCCTCCGCCGAGTGGGCCGACGCGGTCGCCGCCCACGCCCTGTCCGGCGTCACCCGGGACATGGAGATCGAGCTGCCCGAGGACACCGAGGCGCTGCGCTCGGCCATCCGCGAGGAGATCGCCGAGATCGCCCGCGTCGAGGACGGCAAGGAGCAGAAGCGCGCCCTGGCGGCCAAGGGCTTCGTCATGCCCCACCTGCCCAAGCCGTGGGGCCGGGGCGCCTCGGCGCTGGAGCAGGTGCTCATCTACCAGGAGCTCAAGACCGCGCGTGTCCGGCTGCCGCAGATGATCATCGGTGCCTGGGTGGTGCCGTCCATCGTCGCCTACGGCACCCCCGAGCAGCAGGAGCGGTTCCTGCCGCCGACCCTGGCCGGCGAGCTGATCTGGTGCCAGCTGTTCTCCGAGCCCGGCGCCGGCTCGGACCTGGCGTCGCTGCAGATGAAGGCCGAGAAGGTCGAGGGCGGCTGGAAGCTCAACGGCCAGAAGATCTGGACCTCCGTCGCGCACGTCGCCGAGTGGGGCATCTGCATCGCCCGCACCGACACCACCAAGCCCAAGCACGACGGCATCACCTACTTCATCGTCGACATGAAGGCCCCCGGGGTCACGGTTCGCCCGCTCACCGAGATGACCGGGGAGAACCTGTTCAACGAGGTGTTCCTGGACGACGTCTTCGTCCCGGACGAGCTGGTCGTCGGCGAGATCAACGAGGGGTGGCGGGTCGCGCGCAACACCCTGTCCAACGAGCGGGTGTCCCTGTCGTCCGGATCCGGCGGCACCGGGTCCTCGGTCCCCGACCTGCTCGGCCTGGTCTCCCGCCTCGGCCGTGAGCTCACCGCGGCCGAACGGCAGGAACTGGCGCACGTCGTCTGCGAGGGGCACTCCATCAACGCGCTCAGCCTGCGCGTCACGCTCAAGCAGCTCGCCGGGTCCGAGCCGGGCGCCGACGCCTCGGTGCGCAAGCTGCTGTCCACCTCGCACGCCCAGCACGTGTCCGAATGCGCGGTCGACCTGCTCGGCGCGTCGGCCACCGTCGCCGCCGACATGAAGCTCGGCGACGCCGGCTACTGGAACCGGGCGGTCCTCGCCACCCGCGCGATGACCATCTACGGCGGCACCACCGAAGTCCAGCTCAACATCATCGCCGAACGCATGCTCGCCCTCCCCCGAGACCCCGAACCCGGCAAATAACCCAGACAACGTGGGCTCGGTCGTCCTGGGAAATGGTGCCTTCGGCACTGTCTTCCCGGGGCGACCCTCGCCGCTCCCCCCGGCGCCGCCACGCAGGCCCCTCCTGCGCGCCGGTGCCGTGCCTGTCCCCGGCCTCGGTCGCGTCGTGTCTTCTCAGCGGCTCCAACGTGTCGTTTCTTCGGGCTCCGTCAGGGCCGGGCCTTCCCTCCGGCTCGGTCGCGTTGAGCCTTCCCCGGCTCAAACGAGTTGTGTCTTATCGGCGCCGGAGCGGTGGGAAGGTGGTCGGCGAAATCGGCGCCCTCTTACGGCGGGTGGCCGAACGCGGTATCGCCGGTGCTCGCCGAGGGTGTAGTGGCTGGTTGGGGTAGTTTTGCGTGGTCTGCTGGGTGCCGCTGAGCGGGAGTAGTGCGAGGCCATGCGAGATCACTGGTTCGTGCGGGCGGCGCCCGCGTCGGCCGCGCTGATCCTGGGCGTCGTCGCTCTCTGGCCTGCACTCCGGTCTGGGTTCGTGTTGCGCTACGACATGGTGTTCGTTCCGGATCCTCCGGTGACGTGGCCGGGGGGCGGCTTCCCGCGAGCGGTGCCGAGTGACCTCGTCGTCGCGCTCCTGGCGCAGGTCGTGCCCGCTGCGGTCCTTCAAAAGCTGATCTTGCTTGGCATCTTCGTCCTGGCGGGTACCGGGGCCGCCGCCGTGGTCGCGCTGGTTCGCCCGAGTTCTGAGGACGGAGTCGCGTGCGTGAGCGGGCGGGCGGGCGCCGATCCCGGACTGCTCGTGGCCAGGACGGCGGCGGCGGTGTTCTACGTGTGGAACGCCTACCTCGCGCAACGGCTGTTGCTCGGCCAGTGGGCGTTGCTCCTCGGGTACGCCGGGCTGCCCTGGGCGCTCCTGGCGGCTGTGCGTGGCGGATGGCGGCGGCTCGTGCCGGCCCTGCTCCCGGCGGCGGTGGGCGGTTTCCAGGCCATGCTCGTCACCGCTCTGGTGGTGGTGCCCGTAGCTGCCACCCGTTCCGGCAGACGGTGGCAGGACGGCTTCGAGGCCGTGGAGCGAGCGCGGTGGGCGGGTCGGCGGATCCGTGAGACCTTGCGGGTTCTCGTCGTGGTGGCCGTGCTCAGCTTGCCGTGGGCCGTTCCCGCGCTGCTCAGCGAGGCGGTGACCGACCCCGCCGGGGTGGACGCGTTCGCGGCCCGTGCCGATGGGCCGTTCGGCACGCTCGGCAGCCTGTTGAGCCTCGGCGGGATATGGAACGCCGACGCCGGTGTCCCGGGGCAGTCCGCGTGGTGGCTCGCTTCCGTGCGCCTGGTCGTGGCGGTGTTCGCCGTGGTCGCCTTCGTCCGGCTTCGCGAGGCGCCGTACCGCATCGGCCTGCTGATCGCGGCCTGCGCCGGGCTCGCCGTGGCGCTGACCGGCGCCTACCTGCCCGGTGTGCTCAAGACGCTGATCACGTGGTGGTCTGGCTTCGGTCCCCTGCGCGATGGCCAGCTCTACATCGCCCCCCTGGCGCTGCTCCAGGCGGTCGGGTTCGCGACCCTGGCCCGCCGTATCGCGGCGCCGGCATCGCCGACCTACTTCGCGCCGTCGCGGCGCCGATCTTCCGACAGCACAGAGGCGGGGGACTCCACCCGCGCGGGGGTGACTCAGCCGGCGGATCCGGGACCGGAGGCGGCGGCGCATGCCGGCGGGTCTGCGCGTCCGGGGATGGAGGCGGCCGCGTACGCGGGCGGGTCTGTGGGTCCGGGGGTGGAGGGGGCCGCGTGCGTGGGTGGGTCTGCGCGTCGGGGAGTGGAGGGGGCCGCGTGCGGGGGGCGGTGGAAGGGCGGGTGGGTTGTGGGGGTGGTGGCGGTTCTGGTGCCGATGTTGGGGTTGCCGGGGTTGGCGGCGGGAGCGCTGGGGCGGCTGGAAGCGGTGGAGTATCCCCAGGATTGGGGGCGGGTGCGGGCGATCGTGAACGGAGACCCGCATCCGGGGGCGTTGCTGTCGTTGCCGTGGGGGGCGCACCGGGCGTTCGCGTGGAACGGGGGCCGGGTCATCCTCGATCCGGCGACCAAGAGCTTCGCGCGACGGGTGGTGTGGGACGACGCGCTCCTGGTGGGGCTCGGGCACGGACGGGTACTGCGTGTCGCCGGGGAAGACCCACTGGCCCGGCGTGTCGGCGCGTTGCTGCGCGCGGAGACCGGTCCGCCGGCGGTCGGGCAGGGGACGACGGGAGCCGGTCCACGGATGGATGGGCGGGGGGCGGGGCCGTTGACGGAGTCGTTGAGGGCTGTGGGGATACGGTACGTGCTCGTTGTGGGACCGAGTGAGAACACGTTTCGATCCCGGGTGCCTGGAGCCGTCTCCGTCTATGTGGGACTCGAGATGGAGCTGTTGCGGTTGTGACGTCACCCGGTGCGGCCAGCGGTGGTAATGGTGCGTTTTGTAACGTCCGCGGCGGCCTTGACGACAGGCATACTGGACGGTAAGTCTTATTATTACGTTTTGACCAATGACCTGGCCGGTAACCTGTATCACGTTCTACTCTCGGTGAGGTCCCCACGCGTCCGCACTTTGGAGGGAGAAAGCCCAATGGTGCGAGTACTCGCTGCTCTCGTCGTTGGGGTGGTTCTGGCGATCGGCGCCTCTGTCGGCGTCGTCAACGTTGTCGCCCCCAGCCCTCAGCCCCCCAACAAGCCGCTGTACAACTACGGCAACAGGTGATCCGTCACGGGCGGGGCCCGCGCCGCGATCGGTGAGCCCGGCCCGTTACCGCTCCACCAGGCACGGAGGGTCGGCTTCGCCGTGCCCAAAGACGTCGCCCGTAGACCAAGCCCGTAGACAAAGCCCGTAGACAAAGCCGGTAAGGCGAGCCCGCGGTCGGCGCCCGCAGACCCTGCTGGATCTCCCGCGGACACCTGCTGGTGGCTCTGCCCGCGGACCTACCGGGCGGCTCTGCCCGCGATGGCCCTCCGAGCGTCCGAACGCGGCGTGGGACCCGCGACGGTGCGGGGTCCGGGACCGGCGGGGACGCGTGGCCGATGACGCCGGACGAGACACATGAACCTCGACGGCACATGAACGACAACCGGAAGCGAGCGCACAGCCAGGGGGGCTCGACCCACACACGAAGGAGTGTCCGTGGTCGCACAGCAGGTGGGCCGGGCCCCGCGCGACCCTGAACGTCGCCCCCGCGGCGCGGCCGAGACCGCGGCCGAGACCGGGAGCAGGGCCGGCAGCAGGGCCAGAGCCGGCGCGCATGGTGGCACCGAGCCGCCCCCGAGCGCGGCCGGGCTCCTTCCCGCCCCCAAGCCGTTGGCGGGTGTGCGGGTCGCGGTGTGCAACTTCCGGGAGCCCGCGCAGTCGGTGGCCGGTGGGGCCGAGGAGTACGCCTGGCAGGTCGGCCGGCATCTGGTCTCCCAGGGGGCCTCGGTGCACTTCCTGACCAGTCGCGAGCCGGGGCAGGCGCGCGGCGAGCGGCGCGAGGGCATCGAGCTGCGGCGCATGGGCAACCGCTACCTGGTCTACCTGCTGGTCCCGCTGTGGATGCTGCTGCGCCGCCGCCGATTCGACGTGGTCATCGACTGCATGAACGGCATCCCGTTCTTCGCGCCCCTGGTCGTGTCGCGGCGCACCACGGTCGTGTGCCTGGTGCACCATGTCCACGACCGCCAGTTCTACGCCTTCTTCCCGCGCTGGCCGGCCCGCGTCGGCTGCTTCGTCGAAGGCCCGGTCGCCCGGCTGCTGTACCGGCGCCGCACCACCGTCACGGTGTCGGAGTCGTCGCGGGCCGAGCTGCGCGACCGGCTGGGCTGGCTCGCGCCCATCGAGGTCATCCCGAACGGCAGTCCGGCCGTGCGTCCGGTGGCGACGACGGTCGGCGGCGAGCAGGTCGACGGCGACCCGGTGGTGGCCTATCTCGGACGTCTGGTCGGCCACAAGCGGGTGGAGCGCGTCGTGGAGCTGGTGACCGAGTTGGGGGAGACCTGGCCCGGCCTGCGCGTCCATGTCGTCGGCCGGGGCCCGGAGTACGAGCCGCTGGCGCGCCGCGCCCGCGCGCTGGGCGTGACGGACCGGGTGAGCCTGCACGGCTTCCTGGCCGAGCAGGAGAAGAACGCCGTGCTCGGCGCGGCCCGCCTGAACGTCACGGCGTCGGAGTTCGAGGGGTGGGGCCTGACGGTGATCGAGGCGGCGGCGCTGGGCGTCCCGACCGTCGCCTACGACGTCGCGGGCCTGCGCGACTCGGTGCGGGACGGCGTCACGGGGTGGCTGGTCAGGGACGGCGAGTCGCTGGCGGACGTGGTGGACCGCGCGCTGAAGGAGCTGGCGGACCCGGTGCGCCGGGCGGAGGTCCAGCGGGCGTGCCGGAGCTGGGCGGCGGAGTTCTCGTGGGGGAGGACGGGCGCTAGGATGACCGGACTCATCACCGCTGAACTGGAGCAAAAGGGGCATGTCCGGCCGCTCGCCTTCCGGCTCGCCGCAGGTGAGAGCCATACGCCCTGACAATCCGCGGACCGTTGGTGATGTCGGCAGGGTCGATGCGGCGGAGGTGAGCACGCCGGGGGCGCGGTTGCGGCGCAGGCTCAGGTTGCTGGCCGGATGCCTGCTTCTCGGGGCCATCGCGTTCAACACCTCGCCCGGCGAGGTGATCGCCGAGACCAAGCTGGACATGGCGGTCAACCCGGTCGGGTTTCTGGAGCGGGCGAGCCACCTGTGGGACGACGCGTATTTCGGCCACCTGCAGAACCAGGCGTACGGCTACCTGTTCCCGATGGGGCCGTTCTACGCGCTGTTCCGCTGGCTGGACATGCCCGCGTGGAACATCCAGCGGCTGTGGATCACCCTGGTGCTGTGCGCGGCGTTCCTCGGCGTCGAACGGCTCGCGGGCGCCCTGCGCGTCGGCTCGCCGGACACCCGGCTGCTGGCCGGGCTGGCGTACGCGCTCGCGCCGCACGCCCTGGCCCTGGTCGGCGTCAACTCCTCGGAGTTCCAGCCCAGCGCGGTGCTGCCGTGGATCCTGCTCCCGCTGGTGCGCGGCGCGGCCGCGAGCATCGGCCCGCGCCGGGCCGCCGCGATGTCGGCCGTCGCGTTCCTGTTCGCGGGCGGCATCAACGCCGCCGCCGAGCTGGCCGTGCTGGTGGTGCCCCTGCTGTACCTGCTCACGCGGGAGGGCGGCCCGCGCAGGCGGCGGCTGCTGGCCTGGTGGCTGCCCTGCGTGGCCGCCGTGTCGATGTGGTGGCTGGTGCCCCTGGTCGTCCTCGGCCGCTACATCTTCTCGTTCCTGCCGTTCATCGAGACGGCGAACGCGACCACCGGCGTGACGTCCCTGCTCAACACGCTGCGCGGCACCTCGAGCTGGATCTCCTTCCTGCCGGTGGACGGCGAGCCGTGGCTGCCGGCCGCCTACGACCAGGCGACGCGGCCGTGGCTGATCGCGGTCACCGCCGCCGTGGCCGCCGCCGGGCTGGCCGGGCTCGTCCGCCGCTCCACTCCCGAGCGGACGTTCCTGACGCTGTGCGTGCTCGCCGGGCTGGTGATCGTCACCGCCGGCCACGCGGACGCCCTGGCGTTCCCCTGGTCCGAGCAGGTCAGGGACCTGCTCGACGGCCCGCTCGCGCCGTTCCGCAACCTGCACAAGTTCGACGCGCTGCTGCGCCTGCCGCTCGCCCTCGGCCTGGCGGCCCTGCCCGCGTGGCGCCCGCGCGCGGTGCGGCTCCGGTCGGCCGCCGCGAGCGGCGGGCTGGCACGGCTCGCCGTCGTGCCGATGGCCGCGGCGGGGCTGGTCGGCCTCGCCGTGGTGCCCGTCGCCACGGCCGGGATCACGCCGGCCGGGTCGTTCGCCGACCTGCCCTCCTACTGGCGTGACGCCGCCGCCTGGCTGAACCGCGCCACCGGCCACGGCATGGTGCTGGCCGTCCCCGGCTCCAAACGCGGCGAGTACCTGTGGGGCCGTCCGCTGGACGAGCCCATGCAGTCGCTGCTCACCGTCCGCTGGGCCACGCACTCCAACGTCCCCTGGGGCTCGGCCGGGCTCGCGCGCCTGCTCCAGGCCGTCGACGAGCGCTTCTCCGACGGCGAGGGCTCGGCGGGGCTCACGACCACCCTGCGCCGCATCGGCGTCACCTACGTGCTCGTCCGCAACGACCTGGCCCGCGACACCATCGGCTCGGCGTGGCCGGCCCGCGTCCACCAGACCCTGGAGGACTCCACCGGCCTGGTGCGCGTCGCCCAGTTCGGCCCCCTGGTGGGCCAGATCTCCAACACCACGGCCTCCAACTGGTTCGACCAGGCCTACCCGGCGCTGGAGGTGTACGCGGTGCCGGACCCGGCTCCCATCGCGGGCGTGGTCCCCGCGGACGCGACGCTGCGGATGGCCGGCGCTCCCGAGGGCGTGCTGGCCATGGCCGAGCAGGGGGTGCTGAAGGACGACGCGCCGGTGCTGGTCGGCGACGAGCCCGGCGCCGCGTCCGTCCCCGCGCGCAGGACCGTGGTCACCGACAGCCTGCGCCGGCGCCGAATGATCTTCGGGGACGTCCGCAGGAGCGCCGGCCCCACCCTGCCGGAGAGCGGGAAGCAGGACGCCACCACCGATCTGCTCGACCCTGCCTGGACCTCGGCGACCTCCTCGGCGCGCTATCTGGGCGTCGACGACGTGCGCGCCTCCTCCTCCGACGCCGACATCACCGCGGCCGCCGGCGAGCGCGACCCCGGGCGCCTGCCGTTCGCGGCCTTCGACGGCGACGCGCGCACCGGGTGGCGCTCGGACGGCTGGAACGGCGCGCTCGGCGAGTGGCTGGAGGCCCGCTTCGTCGAGCCGGTGCCGGTCAAGGACATCACCATCGCCTTCGAGCAGGGGCCGATCGGGCCGCCGGTCGCCGAGGTCGAGTTGTCCACGGCCGCCGGGACGCGGCGGGCCGCCGTCCGGCAGACCACCGACCCCCAGCTGTTCAGCCCGCCTCCGGGGCGCACCACGTGGCTGCGCATCCGGGTCACCAAGCTGGCCTACCAGCCCGCCAACCCCTTCGGCGGCCGGGTCGGCATCACCGAGGTGGCCGTCCCCGGGGTGACGCCGGCCAGGGCGATCGCCGTGCCGGGGCTGCCGGGCGGCGGCGACGCGGGCACGGTGCTGCTGACCTCGCAGGACACCGCCCCGGCCTGCATGCGCGGCTCGTCCGCCTGGACCTGCTCACGCCGGCTGGAGATCCTCGGCGAGGACGGCTACGGCTTCCAGCGGCTGTTCGCCGTCGGCAAGGAGCAGACCCGCAGGGTCGGCGGCACCGCCGTGCTCACCGACCCGGGGTCGGCGGCCCTGCTCACCACGCTGCCGAACGTCTATCCGCACGTCACGGCCTCCTCGACCGTCACCGACCACCCCGCCGTGCTCGGCCGGGCCGCGATGGACGGCGACCCGCGGACCGTCTGGTACGCCCAGCCGTTCGACCGGCATCCCACCCTGTCGATCGACCTCGGCAAGCCCAGGACGTTCTCGCAGATCAAGGTGCTGTTCCCCGACTCCTACCTCGGCAAGCCGCCGGTGCGGGTCACCGTCAGGGCGGGGGAGCGCACCGTCCAGGCGTGGGTCGGCGGCGACGGACGGGTGGCCTTCCCGTCGCTCACCACCCGGCGGCTCTCGGTCGAGTTCACCGCCCCCGCCTCCCGCGCCATCGAGGTCACCGAGCTCACCATCCCCGGCGTCAGGCCGCTCGGCCAGTTCGGCGGGTTCGCGCTGCGGCTGCCGTGCGGCTACGGCCCCACCCTGGAGGTCGACGGCACCACCGTGCCGACCCGCATCGTCGGCGGCACACTCAACGACGTGCTCAACGGCCGGCCGCTGACCTACGCCGGCTGCTCCCCGGTGCGGCTCATCCCCGGCATGACCTACGTCGCCGCGTCCTCCCGCGACGCCTTCCGCGTCCGGTCGGTGGTCCTGCGGGGCGAGACGGACGCCGACGCCGAGGCCACGCGGGGTGAGACGCACGCCGACGCCGACGCGGGGGCCACGCGGGCGGCGCCCGCGCGCATCGAGGCGTGGGGGCCCGAGGAGCGCCGGCTGGCGGTCTCCGCGGCCCGGCGCTCGTACCTGACCGTCAACGAGAACTACAACATCGGCTGGCACGCCTACCTCGGCGGGACCCGGCTGACCCCGGTGCGCCTCGACGGGTGGCGGCAGGCGTGGATCCTTCCCCCCGGCACCGGAACCGTCGTGCTGCGGTACGAGCCGGACGCCGCCTACCGCTGGTCGCTGGTGGGCGGCCTCGTCCTGGCCGCGTCCGTCCTCGCGCTGGCCTGGGTGCGCGGCAGGACGCGCCGCCGCCCGCCGCCGGTGGGCCCCGGCCGGGTGACCGCACGCTGGATCTGGGCCGCGGCCCCGCTCACCGGCCTGTGGACCGGCGGCCTGGCCGGCGCGGCGCTGGTGACCGCGCTGACCGCCGTCGGGCTGTGGCTGCCGCGGGTGCTCGCCGCCCAGCACGCCGGAGGCGGCCGGGCCCGGCGCGCCGCCCGCGCGGCCCTGTCCGCCTGGCTGCCCGCCGCCGCGCTGGCCCTGGCCGGGCTGAGCGCGGCCGTGGGGACCGTCCTCGGCGTCGAGCCGCTGACCGGCCTGGTGCCGGAGGTGTGCTGCCTGGTGGTGGTCGCGCGGCTGCTGGTCGCCGTGCCGGCCCCCGAACGGCTGCGCGGCCCCGCGGCGCCCGTGCCGCGCCGCCGCGAGCCCCGTCCGGCGGGGGTGGCGGGGTGACGCGCGCCCAGCTCGTCAGGACGACCTGTTACGTCGTGGTGGCCTTCATGGTGACCATGGCGGTGCTGTTCCGCTCCTACGTCTACCCCAACGGCCTGAAGCTGCCCCTGGAGCAGCGCAGGGTCTACCACCTCGGCGCGGAGGCGGCCACCTACCTCGACACCGCGACGTTCCGGTTGCGCGCCGGCGTGCCGGTGACCGACACCGTCTCCCTGTACGGCGACCCGGTGGCCGGCGACGACCGCACGGCCGTGTGGGTGGAGTTCTCCTCGCTGGAGACCGCCTTCGGGCAGCGCATCGACTACCACGAGCGCCGCACCGCGTTCGACCGGCGCACCGGTATGGCCGTGGCCTGCTGCGGCGAGTACATCGACGACGACACGGCGGTCCGCCAGACGGGGCTGGCCTTCCGGTTGCCGTACGGGGCCGAGCCGCGCGGCTACCCGATCTTCGACCCCGTCCTCAAGCGCGAGGTCGCGCTGCGGTACGAGGGCGAGGACACCGTCGAAGGCCTGCCGGTGCGCCGCTACGGCTACACCGTCGGTCCGGCCAAGGTGGAGGACCTGCCCGACCAGGTTCCGGGCAAGGTGCTCGGGCTGCCCGCGTCGCGGCCGCTCAACGTGGCCAGGTACGTGCGGATCACCAGGACGCTGTGGGTCGAGCCGGAGAGCGGCCTGCCGGTCCGCGTGCGCGAGCGGCGCACCGACACGCTCCGCACGCCCGACCAGGTGGACCGCGTGGTGAGCTTCCAGGCCGACCTGGTCACCGACGCGGGCGACGTGCAGGCCCAGGCGGCCGAGGCGGCCGGGTTCCGCCGCTGGGCCGTCGTGATCAGGGACGTCATGCCGGTCGCCTTCCTCGTCCTGGCCCTGGTGCCGATCGTCGTGGCCCTGCGCACCCGCCGCCGCCCGCGCGGCCCGGACCGGGCGCGGGGGCCGGACGACGCCACGCCGCCGGGCGGTGCGACGTCAGCGGGGCGAAAAGACCAGGCGCCGGCGGGCGGGGGGACGTCAGCGGGGCGGGAGGACGCGGCGCCGCCGGGTGGTGGGACGTCAGAGGCGGCGCAGGACCAGCAGCAGGTTCCAGGTCACGATCTCGCGGACGCCGGGTAGGCGCACCACGCCCGTCGCCCACTCCGGGTGGTAGCGGGGCCGGGCGGCGAGGACCTCGGCGTCGGCGCGCGTCCGCGCCCAGCGCAGGGCGCCGGACACCGAGACCGGGTAGAGGCTCTCGCCGTACAGGTTCTTCGGCCGCCGCCCCTGGCGGCGGGCGTACCGGCGCGCGGCCCGATGCCCGCCGAGGTAGTGCCAGGGCGAGGTCTCGTGCCCGCCCCACGGGGACAGCCAGTTGGTGAACGACAGGTACACCACCCCGCCCGGCCGGGTCACCCGCACCATCTCCTCCGCCATGCGCCAGGGGTCGGGTACGTGCTCCAGCACGTTGGAGGAGAAGCACACGTCCACCGAGCCGTCGCGCAACGGGATGTCCAGGGCGCTGCCGAGGATCGCCCCCTCGGGGACGGCCCCGTCGCGGGCCATCATCTCCCCGGCGTCGCAGTCGACGCACAGCGTCCGCGCTCCGTGCGCCCGCAGGACCTCGGTGAAGTACCCCGGGCCGCCGCCCACGTCGGCCACCAGCGCGCCGGACAGGTCGGCGTAGGTGGCGAGCTGGGCGGCGGTGTCCCGGGCGAGCATCCCGTAGAAGAAGTCGGGGTCGGTCTGCTCCTTGCGGAAGGCCGACAGCAGCCGGACCGACCGGCCCAGTGTGGCGCGGAAGGGCGCGTTGGGGGTCTCCACGTCTGCTTTCCCCTCACCGGAGTGGTCGAGTGCCCGGGAGCATAACACCGCATTGCGCCTGATTTGTGAGGCTCATAGGGTGTCCGTTACTCAGGAGTAGCCACAGGGACGTGATCGGAGGGACCGTTGCCGCGGACCGTCTCGGTCGAGCAGCCGGATCAGCCGACCCTGCGCATCGCCTACCCGCGCTGGATGGCCCGGCTCGCCGACCCGGTGCTGGTGCTCGGCTCGCTGCTCGTCGCCGTCTCGCTCGCCCTGCGCGTGCCCGTCCTGCGAAGCGCGTACTTCATCGAGGACGACCTGCTGTTCGTCGGCGACGCCTACGAGCACGAGCTGACCTTCGACTTCCTGTTCCGCATCCACAAGGGCCACCTGATGCCCGGCGCGCTCGCGCTCACGTGGGCGGAGTCGCGGATCGCCGCCTACGACTGGACGCTGGTCGCCTCGGTGACGTTCGCTCTGCACGCGCTGGTCGCGGTGCTGCTGTTCCGGCTGCTGTGGAACATGTTCGGCCCCCGCGCGGGCATCCTGCTGCCGCTCGCGGTCTACCTGTTCAGCCCGCTGACCATCCCCGCCTTCAGCTGGTGGTCGGCGGCCATCAACGCGGTGCCCCTCCAGCTCGCCCTGGTGCTGGCCCTGTCGGCCCAGCTCCGCCACGCGCGCGGCGAGGGCTCCCGTCACGGCTGGACGGCCCTGGCGTGGGTCGTGTTCGGCATGGCCTTCAGCACCAAGGGCGTCTTCGTGCCCCTGCTGCTGTTCGCGTTCACCACCGCCTTCCTGCGCGCCGCCCGCCCCCTCGGCGGCGCGCCCGCCGGGGTGCCCGAAAGCGCGGACGGCGCCGGCGTCGCGCGCCGCGCCGGGGCCCGCCGGCACGAGCAGCACGTCCCGCGAGGTCAGGACGGCTGGCTCGGCTCCATGGGACGCGAGCTGCGCGAGCACTGGCAGGTGTGGATAGCGCACGTGCTGCTGATGGGCGGCTACACGGCCCTGTACCTGTCCCGCCAGTACACCGCGCCCGGCGAGGGCGCGGCCCTGCCCAAGACCGACGTGGCCGCCGACTTGGCCGGCACCCTGCTCGGCCGGACGCTGCCCTCGGGGCTGATCGGCGGACCGCTGTCGTGGGGACCGGTGCCCTCCACCGGCGGCATGGCCGACCCCTCGACCTTCCTCGTGGCGGTGTCCTGGACCGTGATCGCCGCCCTGGTGCTGGCCACGCTGTTCCACCGGCGTCACGCGGCCCGAGCGTGGGTGATCGTCGCGGCGTACGCGGTGGTCGTCGACGCGGTCCCGACCGTGATCGCCCGGGGCACCGTGCTCGGCCTGGTCGGCGCGGAGACCCGCTACGTCGCCGACGCGGTCGTGGTCTTCGCGGTGTGCCTCGGCGCGGCGCTGCTCCCGCTGCGCGGCGAGCCCGACCCCTACCGGCGGGCCGTGCCGCCGGGCAGCGCCGTCCCGGTCGTCGCCGGGCTGACCGCCGGGGCCTTCCTGGTCATGTCCGTGGTGTCGGTGGAGAACTACCGGCAGACGCTGTCGGGCGACCGGGTCCGCGCCTACCTCGGCAACGCGCGGGCCGCGCTCGCCAAGGCCCCGGCCGACACGGTGATCTTCTCCCGGCCGGTGCCGGAGTCCATCGTGCTGTCCTGGAACGGCAACCGCCGGCTCACCCACCACCTGCTCGGCCCGCTCGCCTCGCCGGTGGTGCGCGCGAAGATGCGCGTGCCCGAACCGACCGAGCGGGCGATGGTGTTCGACGACGCCGGCAGGCTGGTGCCGTTGAGCGTCGCCCCCGCGTTCGCGCAGCTCCCCCCGGCCGGGAAGAAGTGCCTGCCGACCTTGGACGGAGCGGTCTACTGGCCCGAGCCGGTCGCCTTCGCCGGCCCCGACCAGGTGGCGGGGCTGGCGTACTCGGCCAAGCGGGCCACGTCGCTGTCCGTCGAGGTCAGCGGGCGCAGCGAGCAGCTCAACCTGCGGGCCACCCAGGCGGGGCTGCTGCACTTCCCCGTCCGCACGCCGGGCAAGGGCCTGCTGCTTCGCGTGGACGACCCTTCGGCGGGAGTCTGCCTCAAGGGGTTCGCCTTCGGCACCCCGGTACCGGTGAACGCGCCCGCGTCCCCACCTCCGGCTACGGTCCCGGCGACCCCGTCGCCCGCTCCCACCTCGGCTCCGCCCACCCCCACCGCCCCGGCGGTCACGAGGGCTCCCGCGCCGTCGCGGACGCCGTCGCCGAAGCCGTCCGGGAAGCCGTCTCCGGACTCGCGGAAACCGGTGCGGTCTCCGGGGACGAAGGCCGTGAGCCCGTCCGCGACGGCGTCGCCGAAGGGCGCAGGAAGCGGATGAGGCCGCGCGCCGGTTCCTCGACGTACCGGTAGGTCAGGGTCGCCAGACCGGTCGTCAGCGCGCCGACCACGACCAGGTTGACCAGGAAGTTCCCCGAGAACGGCCGCTGCTCGGTGAGGTCGTACCACAGGTACAGCGCGACGAACTGCCACAGGAACACCCCGTAGGAGATGCGCCCGAAGAAGCGCATGACCGGGTTGCCCAGCAGCCGTCCGACCAGGGCGTCCCCATGGGCGAGCAGCGCGCACGGCGCGACCAGGCAGGCGGCGATCACGCTGTACAGCGCCAGCTCGAACGCGCCGCTCCACACCCCGTCGACGCCGGAGAAGCGCGGGCCCGTCACCGGCGAGGCGGCGACCGCGTAGGCCACGGCGGCGACCAGCCACAGGGTGCCGGGCGAGGCGTTGACGGCCCGGACGAAGCGGGCGGCCGGGCCGTCCTGCTCGCGCCGCGCCCACACCGACACCACGGCCAGGGCCATGCCGGGGGCGAAGAAGGTCGAGGCGCGCGGGAGCCAGGTGTTCATGTAGGGCCGGTACTCGGGGTAGTAGCTCAGCACCGTCCACAGGTAGGAGATCGCCGACAGCGCGGCCAGGCCGATGAGCAGCCGCCGTGCCCGGCTCGCGACGTCGGTCCCGCCCCGGCGCGCGAACCACGCGAGCAGCGCGGCCAGCAGCGGCAGCACCAGGTAGAACGCCGCCTCCACGCACAGGCTCCACATCTGCGCGAGCCCCTTCGGGCCGAGGCCGAACCACCAAGGGTGCACCTCGTAGTTCTGGGCCAGGAACACCAGCTGCAGCCACGTCTTGACGTCGCCGAGGTGGTCGCGCGACCACAGCAGCATGGCGGCCGCCACCACCAGCCAGTACGCGGGCAGGATGCGCAGCGCCCGCTTGACCAGGTACGTCCCGGTGGAGGGGCGCGCGGTCCCTTCGAGCACGGCCCTGGCGTACGGCCGGTACAGCAGCAGCCCGGACAGGGCGAAGAAGATGGGCACGGCGACGTCGCCCCGGGACAGCAGGGCGCCGAAGAAGTCGTTCTGCAGCGCCGTGGCCGACTCGATGGCGACGTGAAAGGTCAGTACCGCGAACGCGGCGACGGCCCGCATCCCGTCCAACGCATCCAGATGCCCCGCCGTGGACGGCGCCCCGGATGCGGACGGCGCCCCGGATGCGGATGGCGCCCCGGACGCGGATGGCGCCCCGGACGCGACGGCGGTCCGGGAGCCGGCGGCGGGAATCCGAGACCCGGCGGCCGGGGGAGGGGCGTCGGCCGTGGAAGGCGTGGCAGCCCGGAGGGACAGGTCGGAGGTCCGGTCAGAGGGCGCGGCTTCGGCGGGTCCGGTGGTGGCCGGGTCTTCGCCGTCGCGCGATCTAGAACCTGTTTCTGTCACTTTTCCGCATCCCTCGTGACGTGGGGTCACTCGCCGAACTAACATATCCCGAAATAGAACTAAGTTTCAGAACATACCGCCCGCGAATCCCCGCCCAGCTCAGGACGGCCGCGGACGTGCACCCACCCAGCCGCCGGGTCATCGCCCCCCGCTCAGCGGCGTTTCCAGGAGGAGTGATGGCGTGACCACCGGACACGCCGGGGTGCGCTCCTCGGAACCCGCCGCCGAACGCCTGGGCGCCGGCGCGCGACTCAAGGGGTTCGCCCGCGCCTGCCGTCCCCGCCAGTGGCTGAAGAACGTCCTGGTCTTCGCCGCCCCGGCCGCCGCGGGCGTGCTGACCACCCCGGCCGGCCTGCGCGACACCCTCATCGCGTTCGTGGCCTTCTGCCTGGCCGCGAGCGGCACGTACCTGCTGAACGACGCGGCCGACGCCGAGGCCGACCGGCGCCACCCGCGCAAGCGGCTGCGCCCGATCGCCGCCGGCATCGTGCCGGTGGGCCTGGCGCGCGTCGCGGGCGTCCTGTTCATCGCCGCCGCCCCGGCCCTGGCCGTCCTGGCCGGAGGATGGCGGCTGCCCGCCGCCGTGGCGGGGTACGTCGTGCTCACGCTCGCCTACACCTACTGGCTCAAGCACGAGGCGGTCGTCGACCTGGTCGCCGTCGCGGGATGCTTCCTGATCAGGGCCTTCGCCGGCGCCCTCGCCGTGGACGTGCCCGTGACGAGCTGGTTCCTGGTCGTCGTCTCGCTCGGGTCGCTCCAGGTGGTGGTGGGCAAGCGCGAGGCCGAGATGCGCAACCAGGGAACGGCCGGCACGCGCGCCACCCTGGTGACCTACACCCCGAGCTACCTGGCCCACGTCCGGTCGATGGCCTCCGGCGCGATGATCGTCACCTACTGCCTGTGGGCGCTGCAGATCCACGCCGACACCCTGTACGGGGTGAGCATCGTCCCCTTCGTGCTGATCATCCTGCGGCACAACCTGCTCGTGGACCGCGGCGTCGGCGAGGAACCCGAGGAACTGGCCCTGCACGACCGTCCACTCCAGCTCTACACCGCCCTACTGATCATCCTCCTCGTCGTCGGGATCTACGTGAAATGACCTTCCTGACCGGCCGGGCGCGCACCGCCTCCACCTCCACGAGGGAGACGGTCGTCCGATGACCTTTCTCACCGGTTGGGCGCGCACCGCGCCCACCCCCGCGACGCTCGTCCGGCCCCGTACGGTCGAGGACCTCGCCGCCCTGGTGGCCGAGGCGCCGACGCGTGGGGTGATCGCGCGCGGGCTCGGCCGGGCCTATGGCGACGCCGCTCAGAACGCGGGCGGCACGGTCGTGGACGTCACCGCGATGCCGGACCGCTGGTCGCTCGACCCCGCCACCGGCGTGGTCACCGCCTCGGCCGGGATGAGCCTGGACGCCCTGATGCGTGCCCTGGTCCCTCTCGGCTGGTTCGTCCCGGTCACCCCCGGGACCCGGTACGTCACGGTGGGCGGGGCCGTCGCGGCCGACGTGCACGGCAAGAACCACCACCTGGACTCCTCGCTCGGCGCCCACCTCCGTTCGTTGACCCTGGTCACCGCCGACGGGACCGTCCGGGTGCTCACCCCGGACGACGACCTGTTCTGGGCCACCGTGGGCGGCATGGGCCTGACCGGTCTCGTCGCCGAGGCGAGTTTCGCCTGCGTGCCGATCGAGACCTCCCGCGTCCGCGTCGACGTCGGACGCACCCGCGACCTGGACCACACGCTGGAGGTCATGGCCGCCACCGACGACCGGTACCGGTACACGGTCGCCTGGATCGACCTGCTGGCGCGCGGCCCCCGCATGGGCCGCAGCGTGCTGACCCGAGGAGACCACGCCCGCAGGGACGAGCTCCCCGCAGGGGCCGATCCGCTGGCCTTCGCCCCCGCCTCGCGGCTGGCGGCCCCGCCGTGGGCGCCCAACGGTCTGCTGAACCGACTGACCGTGCGCGCCTTCAACGACGCCTGGTACGCCAAGTCCCGCGAGCGCCGCGTCGTCCAGCACCTCGCCCCCTTCTTCCACCCGCTGGACTCCGTGGCCGGCTGGAACCGTGTCTACGGTTCGCGGGGGTTCGTCCAGTACCAGTTCGTCGTCCCGGCTGGTGAGGAGGCGACGCTGCGCCGCATCGTGTCGCGCCTGTCCGGCCGGGGAGTGGTGTCCTTCCTGACCGTGCTCAAGCGCTTCGGGGCGGGCACGCCGGGGATGCTGTCCTTCCCGATGCCCGGCTGGACGCTCGCGCTCGACATCCCCGCAGGTCAGGATGGCCTGGCAGACATGCTTCGGGAGTTCGACGGCTGGGTGGCCGCGGCGGGCGGCCGCCTGTACCTGGCCAAGGACTCCCGCATGCGCGCCGACCTGCTGCCCGCCATGTACCCACGCCTCGACGAATGGCGCAAGATACGAGACAGCGTCGACCCCACCGGCGTCTTCCGCTCAGACCTGGCAAGGAGACTCTCGCTGTGAAGAACGCCCTCGGCTCGGTCGACTCGGTGCTGCTGCTCGGTGGCCGCAGCGAGATCGGCCTGGCCATCGTCGACCGCCTCGTCCGCGACGGCGCCCGCCGCGTCGTCCTCGCCGTACGAACGCTGGCGGCCGTGCCGGGTGCGGACGACGGCGCCGAGAACGCGGTCGGCCCGCACGACCCGGCGCAGGAGGCGGCGGCGCGGCTGCGGGAACTGGGCGCCGAGGCGACCCTCATCGACTTCGACGCGACGCGGCCGGAGACGCACGGCCAGGTCATCGACGCTGCCGTCAAGCTGGCCGGCGACCTGGACGTGATCGTCGCGGCGTTCGGCGTGCTCGGTGACCAGGCCGCCTACGAGGCCGACCCGGTGTCGGCGGCGGCGTCCGTCGCGGTCAACCTCGGCGGGCACGTGTCCGCCGGGCTGTTCGCGGCCCGGCGCCTGCGCGAGCAGGGCCACGGCACGCTGGTGGTGCTGTCGTCGGTGGCCGGAGTGCGGGCGCGGCGGGCCAACTTCGTCTACGGCGCGGCCAAGGCGGGCCTGGACGGCTTCGCCCAGGGCCTCGGCGACGCCCTGCACGGCTCCGGCGCCCGCGTCATGGTGGTGCGCCCCGGTTTCGTCATCGGCCGCATGACCAAGGGCATGCCCCCCGCCCCCATGTCCACCATTCCCGCGCAGGTCGCCGAGGACGTCGTCAAGGGCCTGCGCTCCGGCGCCGAAACCGTCTGGAGCCCCCCGAAGCTCCGCCCCGTCTTCACCCTCATGCGCATCCTCCCCCGCCCCCTCTGGCGCCGCCTCCCCCGCTGAACCCTTACAAGGTTCACCGGGAACCGCGACCGTCGGCCCAGCCCGGCGATGAGCAGCCCGTTCAGTATTGGTCCGTCCGCCACCACGGCTCCATCGGCCGCCGCCCATGGCGGTACGGGTTGGGTACCTTATGGGCTGATGTAGTGGTGGAGGAGAGCCGGCTCGCCGGCTGCGTTGGTCCAGTCGGCGCGGCTGCTACCGACTCTGCGCCAGCCGGACCGTTCGTAGAACGCGATGGCCGCCTCGCCCTCCGAGGAGACCTCCAGCTTGAGCGGGTGTCGTGCTGTGGCGCGGACCGTGTCGAGGAGACGGCCGGCGAGGCCGCGCCCACGTGCTGCCGGGGTCACGAACAGGCGGGTGATCTCCCCGTCGTGAGTCAGACCCACGTGGCCGAGCACGACGCCTGCCTCGATCGCTATCCAGGCCCCTGTCAGGTCGACCGGCGTCAGCCAGCCCCAAGGATCGTCCGGCCACTCCACCGGATAGCGGTCGGCGGCCTGGACCTGGGCGAGTGCCTCGACACAGGCGTCCCCATCCTCCGGGGTCCTGGGGCGTATGTTCACGCGGGCCAGCCTAGGGCGGCCACTTCCAGGAATCACCATCCGCACCGGTCAGCGCCGGTGAACCACGTGGACCTGGATGCGAATCGCCGTGTCCGACGACCGGATGGTCAAGGTGACCGTGCCGTCGGCCTCTCCTGAACGCGATTGTCCGAGCAAGGTGGTGATCGACTCGCTCACCGCGAGGCTCGCCCCTGTAGCGCCGTCTCTCCCGTCGACGTTCCCAGAGACGGGATCACCCTTTGACCGGGGCCCAGCGGGCGGCGGTCAGGGCGCCGAGGGCCAGCACGCTTGATGCGATCGCCAGTGACAGCCGCAGCCCTGGCAGGAAGCCGCCGGAGACCAGTATGCCGAACAGGGCCACGCCGACCGCGCCGCCGACCTGCCGCACCCCGTTCAGCGCGCCGGAGGCCACCCCGGCGTGGGCCGGTTCGACGCTCTCCAGCAGCGCGCTGGTCATCGGCGGCACCGTGATGCCGCCGCCGATCCCGATGGGGAGCATGGCCAGCCAGATCACCCAGTTCGGCGCGGTGTGCCCGGCCCACAGCAATCCGAGCAGGCCTGCCGCGAACAACAGCTGCCCTGCCACCATCGGCGGCTTCGGCCCCAGCCGCCCGGTGAGCCGCCCGCCGAGGAGGTTCGCCGCCGTCACGGTGGCGGTCATCGGCAGGAACATCAGACCGGTGACCAGCGCCGAGTAGCCCCGCTGGTTCTGCAGGAACAGGCTGAGCAGGAACACGATGCCGTAGTAGGCGAAGTTCATCCCGAAGCCGACCACGCCGGCCGAGGAGGACGCAGGACGGGCGAACAGCCGCATCGGCAGCATCGGCTCCGCCGTCCGGCGCTCCCACCACACGAACAGTGCTCCGCCGACCACCGCCGTCGCCAGCGCGGCCTGTACCGGGAGCGAGGACCAGCCCAGTGAGCCGCCTTCGATGAGCCCGAAGGTGAGCGCGCACAGCGTCAGTACGGCGGCCAGTTGACCGGGCAGGTCCAACCGGCGACCCGTACCGGGCGAGGGAGCGGCAGCCCGCGTGGTCAGCAGCAGCCCGATCGCGCCGATCACCAGGTTCACCAGGAACAGCGACCGCCAGCCCAGCGCGGCGATGAGCAGGCCGCCCAGGACTGGTCCGGCGGCCACCGCGGCTCCACCGGCCGCCGCCCAGATGGCGATAGCCCTGGTCCGCTCGGCCTGACCGGGGTAGCCGTGCCGGATCATCGCCAGCGAGGCGGGCAGCTGCGCGGCGGCGCCGATGCCCTGGACGAACCGTGCGGCGATCAGCATGGCCGGTGAGACGGCCAGTCCGCAGGCCAGCGAGGCGAGTGCGAACAGGCCCAGTCCGCCGGCGAAGACCCGCCGTGCGCCCAGCCGGTCACCCAGCGACCCGCCGGTGAGAAGGAGTGCGGCGAACATCAGCGTGTAGCCGTCCACCACCCACTGCAGTTCGGTCAGCCCGGCGCCCAGTTCCCGGCTTAGGGTGGGCAGCGCGACGTTCACGATGGTGGCGTCGAGGCTGACCATCAGGAACCCGGTCGCGGCGGCGATCAGTGTCCACGGTCCGGTCGACCGTTCGGTGGCAACTTTCGTGGTCACCCGACCAGCCTGCCCCGGCGGTGATCTCACCGGCAACGGATGAGGGTACACCTGGCAGGGCCACCTTGATCGGCGAGAATGAGGGGCAGGGAGCGGGTGGAGTCGGTCAGGCGGAGTACGCGGGCATCCGAGCTGGGGGCGTTCCTGCGGTCGCGGCGGACGCTGCTTCGGCCCGGTGAGGTGGGTTTGCCGGCCGAGGGCGCCCGGCGCACGTCGGGGCTGCGCCGGGAGGAGATGGCTCGGCTGGCCGGGGTCAGCGAGGGCTACTATGTCCGGCTTGAGCAGGGCCGGGCGCCGCACCCGTCGCCGAGCGTGCTCGGCGCACTGGCCAGGGCGCTGCGGCTGTCCGACGCCGAACGCGACCACCTTTTCGCGCTGGCCGAGGAGGTTCGGCCGGAGTCGGGGCCGGAGGTGCTCGCCTCCGGCGCCCGCCGGATGCTGGAGTTGCTCGCCCCGCCGACCGCCGCCTACGTCATCGACCGGCGCAGCGACGTGCTGGTCTGGAACGACAGCGCCGCCGCCCTGTTCGGCCACCTCGTCGACGGGCCCCGCAGGCCGAACAACGTGCGCTATGTGTTCACCGACCCGCGGGCCAAGGAGCTCTTCGTCGACTGGGCGGACATCGCGTCGGACTCGGTGGCCCACCTGCGCGCCGCCGCCGGGCACCGCCCGGACGACCCCGAACTCAATGCACTGGTCGCCGAACTGCACGAGGCCAGCCCGGAGTTCCGCCGCCTGTGGCCCACCCGTGAACTGCGCCGAAAGGTCAGCGGCCGCAAGGAACTGAACCACCCGACGGCCGGCCGCATGTCCCTCGACTACGAAGTCCTGCACGCCCCCCAAGCCCCAGGCCAACGCCTCGTCGCCTACACCGCCCCACCCGGCACCCCTTCACACTCCGCGCTGGGGGGGTATCCCTCTAGGTGTGGGAAGTGATCTTGCTGGGAAGCAAGTCATCTGTGGGCGAGGGCTCACTTCTTCGGGGGATGGTCATGACGGTAATCGAGGGTGTCGGCGGCCACATGTCGACCACG
>NZ_JBHTCG010000032.1:0-112933 GCF_042665155.1 Sphaerisporangium rhizosphaerae
GCTCATCCGCCGCGGAGTCCACAAGAGCGTCCAGTCCCTGGAAAAGGACATCCGCGCCTGGATCGCCCACTGGAACCAGAACCCCAAACCCTTCGTATGGACCAAGACCGCCGAGGAGATCCTCGAATCACTCGCTAAATATTTGGGACGAATTTCAGGCGCGGGACACTAGTGCGCCGTCCACGAACGTTCACCGGCTCGGGCGCCGTAACAGGCGCCGGCATCGCCGTACCACGACCCGCCGACCCGGCGCCGATCACTGCAGCATGTGGCCGGGGGTGGAGAGCCGCGCCCGGTGAACGTACGTGGTCACCGCACCAGGTCCGGCCCGGGGGCGGAGAACCGCGCCCGGCGAACGCATGTGGACACCGCACCAGGTCCGGCCCGGGGGCGCAGAACCGCGCCCAGCGAACGCATGTGGGCACCGCACCAGGTGCGGCCGGGGGTGGAGAGCTGCGCCCGGTGAACGCATGTGGTCATCGCGCTAGACGACGCCCTTGTCGCGCAGGGCCGCCACGTCCGCGTCGGACAGGCCCAGCTCCGCCAGGACGGCGGCGGTGTCGGCGCCGTGGGGGCGGCCGGGCCAGCGGATCTCGCCCGGCGTGGCCGACAGGCGGAACATGACGTTCTGCATGCGCAGCGGGCCGAGGCCGGGGTCCTCGACGGTGGTGACCGCGTCCAGGGCGGCGAGCTGCGGGTCGGACATGACATCGCGCACGTCGTAGATGGGGGCGACCGCCGCCTGGGCGCGCTCGAAGGCGTCCAGCACCTCCTCGCGGGTGCGCGCGCCGACCCACGCGGCGACGGCCTGGTCCAGCTCGTCGGCGTGCTCGACGCGTCCGGCGCCGGTGGCGAACCACGGCTCCTGGACGTACTCGGGCCGGCCGACCAGGCGCATGACCCGCTCGGCGATGTTCTGGGCGGAGGTGGAGACGGCCACCCAGGTGCCGTCGGCGCAGCGGTAGGTGTTGCGCGGCGCGTTGTTGACCGAGCGGTTCCCCGTGCGCGGCGGCACCACGCCGAGCCGGTCGTAGATGGTCGGCTGGGCGCCGAGCACGGTGAGGATCGGCTCGATGATCGACATGTCGACCACCTGGCCGGCCCCGGTGCCCTCACGCGCGTGGAGGGCGGCCATGACGGCGTAGGCGGTGGCGAGGGCGCAGATGCCGTCCGCCAGCCCGAACGGGGGCAGGGTGGGCGGCCCGTCCGGTTCGCCGGTCATCGCGGCGAACCCGCTCATCGCCTCGGCGAGGGTGCCGAACCCGGGACGCCGCGCGTACGGGCCGAACTGGCCGAACCCGGTGACGCGGGCCAGCACCAAGCGGGGGTTGGCCTCGCGGAGACGGTCGTAGGACAGGTTCCAGCGCTCGAGGGTGCCGGGCCTGAAGTTCTCGATGACCACGTCGGCGTCGCGGGCGAGCGCGAGCAGCACCCGCTGCCCCTCGGCCGTCGACAGGTCCAGGGTCATGGCCCGCTTGTTGCGGCCCAGCACCTTCCACCACAGGCCGCCCGGACCGTGTCCGCGGGAGGGGTCGGGCTTGACCGGGTGCTCGACCTTGACCACCTCGGCGCCGAAGTCGCCGAGCAGCATCGCGGCCATCGGCCCGGCGAACAGCGTCGCCAGGTCCAGGACGCGGACGCCTTCCAGGGCTTTCATGTCTGATCCTCCGTGGTCCTGCGTGACGACTCCTTCGGGGTCCTGCGTGACGACTGCTCCGGGGACCCGTATGACGACTCCTCCGGGGACCCGTATGACGACTCCTCCGGGGTCCTGCGTGACGACTGCTCCGGGGTCCGCCTGACGACTCCCCCGCAGAGCTCCGGGGCGGCTCCTCGGTGGTTCCGCGTGGTGACGACGGTCGCCGCCGCGGGCGGCTCCGGCCCGGTCACGCGAGGGCCGCCTCGATCTCGGGGCGCGTGGGCATCGAGGTGCTCGCGCCGGGGCGCTGGACCGACAGGGCGGCGGCCGTGGCGGCGAACCGCAGGGCCTGCTCCTGCGGCCGGCCCTCGGCGCGGGCCACGGCGAGCGCGCCGACGAAGGTGTCGCCGGCCGCCGTGGTGTCGACGGCCCGCACCGGCACCGCCGGCACCCGCAACGGGCGGCCCGTCCGGGCGCCGTACAGCGCCCCCTCCGCGCCGAGGGTGATCACCGCCTCGGGGACGAGGTCGAGCAGCGCCTTCAGCGCCTCCTCGGGGTCGGCCAGGCCGGTGATCGCCGCGGCCTCGTGCTCGTTGGGGACGATGAGGTCGACGGCGCCGAGCAGTTCGCGGGGCAGGTCCTGGACCGGGGCGGGGGTGAGGACGACCGGGACCCTGGCCCGTCGCGCGGCGGCCACCACGGCCTCCATGGGCAGCTCCAGTTGCAGCAGCAGCGCGTCGGAGCGGTCGATGACGGCGAGGTCCTCGTCGGACGGGGCGGTGATCGTGCCGTTCGCACCGGGGATGACGATGATGGAGTTGCCGCCGTCGTCGTCCACGACGATGTGCGCGATGCCCGACGACCCGGGCACCACCCGAAGGCGGCTCACGTCGACGCCGGCCCCGGCGAGCGTGTCGCGCATGACGGGGCCGAACGCGTCGTCCCCGACCGCGCCGACGAAGCAGGTGGCCGCTCCGGCGCGCGCCGCCGCGACGGCCTGGTTCGCGCCCTTGCCTCCCGGGATCGTGCGGAATGCGTGCCCGGTGACGGTCTCGCCGCGCCCGGGCACGACCGCGGTGTAGGCCACCAGGTCCATGTTCGCGCTGCCGAATACCGAGATCATGGTCTGTCCTCTCCCCCGCCCGACACCTCAGTGAGGCTCCGCCCGTCCCGCGCCGCTGTGCGGGTCCGCCCGTCCGGCATCCCTGTACGGCTCCGCCCGTCCGGCGCCGCTGTGGTGGTCACGATGCCACGGCGAGCGTGCGGCGGGTGAGCTCGTCGAAGCCGATGCCGTCGAAGCCGCGCAGGCTGCTCGCCAGCCGGTCGCCGAGCGCCCACCCGGACGGGATGCGCGAGGCACCCAGCAGGCCGCCGGCGATGGAGCCCACCGTGGCGCCGGCCGAGTCGGTGTCCCATCCCGCGGCGACCGCGCCCGCGACCGAGGCGGTGAAGTCGCCGCGGCCGTGCGTCAGCGCGGCGGCCACCAGGGCCGCGTTGTTGACGGTGTGCACCCAGTGCAGCCCGCCGTGCCGCTCGTACAGGCGGTCGACGACCCGCTCGAAGTCGGGTTCGGCCCGCGCGTCGGCGACGGCGTCCCGGACGGCCCGGGCGAGCCGGGAACCGGCGGGGACGACCGACAGTCCGGCGGCCACGACCTCCTCCACCGCCGCGGCCGGGTCGCCGGAGGGCACGACCAGGGACCGGGCGCACATGGCGGCGACCATCATGGCGCCGTAGACCCCGTTGGCGGTGTGGCTGAGGCGCGCGTCCCGCCAGGCGAACTCCGCCGCCGCGCGCACGTCGCCGGGGTTGGCCCAGCCGTACACGTCGGCCCTGATCAGCGCGCCGATCCACTCCCTGAAGGGGTTGCGCCACGTGGCCGTGCGCGGCGGTTCCAGTCCGTCGAGCAGGTTGCGGTAGGCCACGCGCTCGGCGGTGAAGACCCGGCCGGCGGGCAGCTCCTCCAGCCACAGGGCGGCGACGTCGGCCGTGGTGAACCCGCGGCCGTGCCGCTCCAGCAGGGACAGGGCCAGCAGGGGGAAGTTCAGGTCGTCGTCCTCGGGGACGCCGTCGAGGGTCTCGGCGAGGGAGGTGGCGGCGCTGCGCCGGTTCCACGGCCAGCGGGCCGCCACCTCGGCCGGCAGCCCCTCGGCGGTGAACCAGCCGCGGATCGGCCAGTTGCCGGTCGCCTCGGCGATCTCCCTGATGCCCTGGCGGGGGATCTTCTCCACCGGCTTGCCCAGCACGCACCCCGCCGCCCGTCCGCGCCACGCCCCCAGCAGCCGCTCGCCCAGCTCGTCGGGGTGGGCGCCCGGACGCTCCGGAGCGCCGGACCCGACCCGGGCAAGTGTGGCCGCGCCGTCCGGAACGCCGGACCCCGGCCGGGCAAGGGTGGCCGCGCTGTCCGGAGTGCCGGACGCCGCCCAGGCGGAAGCGGCCGCGCGGATGCCGGCGAGACCGGTCGGCTCGGGCAGCGGGGAGGGGATGCCCGCCAGCTCGTCGAGCAGCTCGGCGGCCAGCGCTCGCAGCTCGGGGGCGGGCGGCTCGGGCGAGGCCCCGGCGCGGGGCGGCGCGTCGTGCCCTCCGGCGGCGTGCCACCGGTCGGCGATCGGGGCGGCCTGGGCGCCCCGGCCGTCCTCGCCGGCCTGCCGCAGCTCGTGTCCCACCAGATCCTCCGGCTGCACCCAGGTCAGCCTGATCGGCCGGTCGCCGCTCATGACGGGAGTCCGGGGGTGTTGTCCCAGGTCAGGGCGGTGAAGGCGGCCTCGTGGGCACGGCGGGCGGCGAGGTCGCCGGCGTGGACGCGCCGGGCGACCTCGGCGATCGCCAGGCCGGGGGCGACCAGGTCCATGCGGCTGGCCTCGGACACCGGGTCGAGCCATTCGGCGGGCACCGCCTTGGCCCCGCCGAGGGCGCCGGCGATCGCGCCGCCCATGCTGGCGATGGAGTCGGCGTCGCGCCCGTAGTTGACGCCGCCGAGCACGGTGTCGCGATAGTCGCCCTTGGCGATGACCAGGAAGGCGAGCGCCAGCGGCAGTTCCTCGATGCTGTGCAGCCGGCTCGGCCGCCGCGCCCCGAGGCCCTGGTCGCGGTAGGTGTCGGCGACGGTGTCGTAGGGCTTGACGGCCTCGCGGAGCGCGTCGAACGACCCCTCCCAGTGGTCCAGGCCGCGGGCCCGCTCGCACACGGCGTCGATGGCGGCGCGGGTGCCGTCGCGGGCCAGCCGCAGGCAGGTGGCCACGACCGAGTCGGCGCTCGCGCCGGGACGCATCGCCTCGGCGACGGCGGCGGCCAGCACGCCGGCCGCCTCCCGGCCGTAGCTGGACTGGTGGGCGCCCGCCAGGTCGACGGCCTCGGCGTACGCGCCGTCGGGGTTGGCGGCGTTGACGATGCCGACCGGCGCCATGTACATCGCGGCGCCGCAGTTGACGATGTTGCCCACCCCGGCCTCGCGCGGGTCGATGTGCCCGTAGTGCAGGCGCAGGACCAGCCACTTCTCGGCGAGGAAGACCCGTTGCAGAGGCAGCGCCTCGGCCTCCAGCTCGGGGATCCAGCGTTTCTCGCCCATCATCTCCGGCACCAGGTGGTCGGCGGCGGCGTAGGCGTCCAGGTGACCGCCGACCTTCTCGTACACGCGGATGAGGGCGTGCGTCATGAGGGTGTCGTCGGTGATGTGGCCGTCGCCCTTGTGATAAGGCGCGATGGGGCGCGCGTTGCGCCAGTCCTCGAAGTACGGCGGGACGATGCCCGTCACGTACCCGTCGTACCGTTCCTGGATCTGGCCGGGCGTCCAGCCTTCGGTGGCGCCGCCGATGGCGTCGCCGACCGCCGCGCCCGTCACGCATCCGACGGCCTTGTCGGTCAGCAGGTCCTCCAGCGGCGTCATGCCAGTCCTCCAGCGATGTCGATGAGATCGGCTCCGGCCAGCTCGGGGAGGCCGCAGCCGGTGAGCGTGCGCGCCGCGGCGCACCAGCCCTCGGGGAGCGCGCGGAGCCCGGTGCGGGCGCCGGTGAGCGCACCGGTGAGGGCCGGGGCGGAGTCGGCGAGCGATGACAGGCAGGCGGCGGCGGGGACGGCCGCGGTGAGCGAGCCGCCGGACACCTCCGCGAGCGCGAGCGCCGCGGGGACGGTCTGCGCGGCGGCGACCCCGTAGCTGTAGACGTGGTCGACCAGCGCGGCGTCCAGGGCCGGGACGGCCGCGAACGGATCGCCCGCCCGGCGGGCCGCCGCGAGGGCCGTCCTGGCGGCGTGGCCGATGGCGGTGTCCCCGGGCAGCTCGGCCAGCGCCGCCTCCACCGCCGCGCCCATCGTCCCGCCCGCGACGAGCACCGCGACCGCGGCGGCCATCGCGAGCGCGCCGAGGACCCCGTCCCCGGAGTTGGTGACCGAGGCGTCGGCCCGCACGAGGTCCGGCAGGGCGGCGGAGCCGGGAGCGGCGGCGGCGAAGGCCACGGCGCGGACGGCGGCGGCGTCGTCGAAGTGGTGCGGGTTGTCGTGGCCGCTGACCGGGGGCGGCTTGCCCGCGGCCAGGTTGGCGAGGGCCGAACGCACCGAGATGCGCACCCGCAGGTCCGAGCGTCCCGCGAGGGCGGTGAAGGCCTCGGCGCGGTCCTGGTGGAGGGTCAGCGCGGTCCAGGCGAGCCACTCGGCGTCGTCGGACGGGCCGAGGGCGAGCGGCTCGACGGGCTGGTTCAGCGTGAACGGCACGGGGAGCGTGGTGAGGCGGTGCTCCTCGGCGAAGGCGTCCAGCTCGCGTTCCAGCCGCCTGGTCCACGGCGCGAGCAGCGCGGAGCGGTGGCGCGCGGACGGCCACCCGGCGGCGTCGCCGATGGCCAGCCCGACGAAGGCGCCCGCGACCCGGTCCGCGGCCGTGCCGGGCGCGTCCTTGGTCCTGTCCCCCGATTGCATGTCTCTCCTCTATCCCGATCTATCCCGCCGAAGCGGTCATCGCGGGGCTTCGTCGTCGGGTGCGTGGGCGTTCTGGGATGCCGCGTACAGCGCGGTGGCGACGTCCAGGACGTGGCGGCCGGCGACGACGGGGAGGCAGCGGCCGGTGGCGGGGCCGATCTCCCTAGCCCAGCGCGCGGGGACGGCGGCCTCGCCGCGCCCCGCCCCCGCGAGGGCGCCGGCGATGGCCGCGGTGGTGTCGGCGTCGCGGCCCAGGTTGGCGGCCGACACGACCGACTCCTCCACCTCGCCGGCGCCCATGAGGTAGCCGGCGAAGGCGAGCGCGACGGCCTCGGGCGCGAGGTCGGTCCACGGGTAGTGGCGCACCACGACGGCCGCGTACAGCCGCTCCACCGACCCGGCGGCGACGGCGTCCACCGCCGCGCGCAGGTTCCGGGAGGTCCAGGAGTCCTCGGGGACGGCGGCGAGCCCCGCCTGAACGACCTCGGCGGGCGCGGCGCCGGTCATCGCGACGGCGACCGCGGCGGCGACCGCCTGGCCGCCGTACACGCCCTCGACGCCGTTGCTCACCACTCCGTCCACGGCCACCAGCCGCGCCGCCTCCCCCGGGTCGCCGGCCGCGAAGATGCCGTAGGGCGCGGCGCGCATGGCCAGGCCGTCCGACCAGCCGTGCTGGTGCCACTCGCCCGACATCGGCGGCGCCAGGCCGCGGCGCAGAGCCTGGACGGCGCCGAGCTCGGAGAACCCGGCGCCGCGCATGGGCCCGTCGATGGACGGGATGATCTGCTCGCGGTACTCCCTGGCCACGTCCGCCGGGGTCATGGCCGCGCCGTACCGGCACAGCAGCGACGCGGCGAAGATGGTGTACTCGGTGTCGTCGGTGCCGCCCTTGCCCGGTTCGATCTCGGTGAGGCGGCCGTGACGCCGGGCGATCTCCTCGGGCGGAAGGTTCTCGGCGGGCCGCCCGAGGGCGTCGCCGGCCGCCAGGCCGAGCAGGCACCCCCGGGCGCGGGTCAGGCTCATTTGCCGTACCGCTCCAGCACCTTGTTGCCCTCGTCGGTGAGGGTCTTCGCCGCCTGGTCGAGGGTGATCTTGTCGGCGAAGTACTGCTGCAGGGTGGGGGTGGCCACCTTGCTCTTCCACTCGTCGAAGCCGTTGACCTTCAGGTACGGCGCGACGACCAGGTTCTTGGCCGAGGCGGTGGCGACGTCCCAGCCGTTCTCCTTGGTCGTCATGGACGGGTCGCTCGCCGCCTTGACGCTGGTGGGCAGCAGCCAGTCGCCCTTGGCGAGCCTCGCCTGGTTGGCGCTGTCGAGGAAGAAGGAGATGAACTTCGTCGCCTGCTCGGGGTACTCGCTGTCGGCGGCGACCGACAGCGTCTGGGAGGTGGCGCCCTGCTCGGAGGTGGTGCCCTTGAGCGGCGGGATGGTGATCCAGTCGAAGTCCTCCGGCGCCTGCTCGGCGACCTGCTGGCGCAGGTAGACGCCCGCGGGCAGCAGGGCGTACTTGCCGGCGTAGAAGCCGGGCAGCGGGTCGGCGGTGCCCATGCCGAGCGCGGAGGGGTCGGCCGACTTGTCCTTGTAGAGCTGGTCGTGGATGCGCTGCATGACCTCGCGCTCGCCGGGGCCCACCTTGACGGTGGCCTTGGCGCCGTCCACCTGGAAGAAGGTGCCGCCGAAGTTGAGCGCCAGGTTGAGCACCTTGTTGACCGGGGACTTCAGCGGCCAGGCGACGCCGTAGTTCCCGCCCTTGGTGAGCTTCTTGCTGATCTCGGCGAACTCGTCCCAGGTCCAGGGGGCGTCCGGGGTGGGGATGCGCACCTTGGCGGCGTCGAGCAGCTTCTTGTTGCCGATCAGCACCTGCGACTCCTGCAGGAACGGCACGCCGTACACGCCCTGGCCGCCCTTGCCGTCGCCGAAGGTGACGGTGTCCCACGCGGGCTGCGGGATGTCGTTCTTCAGGTCGGGGGGCAGCTTGGCCGACAGGTCGAGCAGGTAGCCGCGCGAGGCGAACCCGGCGAGCGCCGGGGAGTCGTCGTGGATGACGTCCGGCGGGTCGCCGCCCTCGAAGGAGGTGACGAGCTGGTCGTTGACGTTGTCCCAGCTTCCCTGGACGTACTCGACCCTGGTGGCGGGGTTGGCCTTGTTCCATTCGTCGACGATCTGCTTGTTGGCGGCGATGGACTCCTTCTGCCAGGCGAGGCTGAGGAACTTCAGGGTCACCGTCCCGCCGTCGCCGCCGCCGGTCGTGGTGGTGCCGGCGCCGGACGAACAGCCGGCCGTCAGCGCGGCGATCGCGGCCGCCGCCGCCGCGAGTGCGGTTCTGGTACGCAAGAGACTCTCCTATCAGGGGGTGCCGTGGCTGTGGGCTTCGCCTCGCAGGTGCTCGGCTCGGGCCGGAGGATGGCCGGTCATCCCTTGACGGCGCCGGCCATGAGGCCGGATCTCAGCCGCCGCTGGATGATCGCGAAGAAGGCCAGGCTGGGGATCGTGGCGAGCAGCGAGGCCGCCGCGAGCGGGCCGAGGCGCACGACGCCTTCCGCGCCGGTGAACTTCACCAGGGTCAGGGGCAGCGTGGCCACGCCGGGGTCCTTGAGGACGACCAGCGCGAACAGGAACTCGTTCCAGGAGGAGATGAACGCGAACAGCGCCGTCGCGACCACGCCGGGGGCCAGCAGCGGCGCGACGACCCGGACGATGGCGCGCACCCGCCCGGCGCCGTCCACGGCCGCGGCCTCCTCCAGCTCGCGGGGCACCGCGCGCACGTACCCCTGGAGCATCCACAGCGCGAACGGCAGGACGAAGGTGACGTGGACGATGGTGAGGCCGGGCAGCGTGTTGACCAGGTCCAGGGTCCGCAGCACCATGAACAGCGGGATGATGATCAGGATGAACGGGAAGACCTGGCTGACCAGCACCCATCCCACGGCGAGCTTGCCGAGCAGCGAGCGGTGGCGGGCCATCGCGTACGCGGCGGGCAGCGCGAGCACGATCGTCAGCAGCGAGGTGGCGACGGCGACGCCGAGGCTGCGCAGGGCGCTGCCGACGATGTCCTGCTCGGCGAAGGCGTCGGCGAAGTTGCTCAGCACGGGGTGGCGCGGGATCCACGACGGGGTGAGGCTCGCCATCTCGCGCGAGGTCTTCAGCGCCGTGGACAGCAGCCAGACCAGCGGGAACGCCAGGAAGACCATGTAGGCCAGCAGGGCGAGGTACTGCAGGGGTCTGCGCATCTCTTACTCCGCCTCCCGCAGTCGCCGGCCGATGTACAGGCTCAGCAGGGCCAGCACGACGATGACGAAGGCGACGCCGAGCGTGGCGGCGTAGCCGAAGAAGCCGTAGCGGAACGCCTCCTCGTAGGCGAACAGCATCGGCAGCCGCGTCCGCCCGCCGGGGCCGCCCTGGGTGAGCACGTACACCAGGCCGAACTGGTTGATGTTCCAGACGAAGTCCAGCGAGGTGATGGTGACGATGATGGGGCGCAGCTGGGGCAGGGTGATGCTCCAGAAGCGGCGGAAGGTGGAGGCGCCGTCCATGTGACCGGCCTCGTGCAGTTCCCCGGGGACGTTCTGCAGGCCGGCCAGCAGGACGACGGTGGTCTGCGGCATGCCGGTCCACACGCCGACGACGATCACCGCGGGCAGCGCGATGGAGAAGTCGTTGAGCCAGTCGATGTTGTGGTCCAGCAGGCCGGCCTGCTGCAGGACGCTGTTGAGTATGCCCGCGTTCGGGTGGTAGACCAGGCGCCACATCAGGCCGATGACGACCGGCGGCATGGCCCAGGGCACCAGGGCGAGCACCCGGGCGAACGCCCGGAACCGCAGGTTCTCGTTGAGCAGCAGCGCCAGCCCGAGGGAGGCGGCGAACTGCAGCACGGTCACCGAGACGGCCCAGACCAGGCCGATGCGGAAGGACTCCCAGAAGTCGCCGTCGGCGAACAGGTCGCCGAAGTTGGCGAGGCCGACGAACGAGGTCACCGAGTTGCGCCCGGAGCGGGCGTCGGTGAAGGCGAGGAAGATGCCGTAGAGCAGCGGGCCGACGCTGAACACCAGCACCGGGACCAGGGCGGGCAGCATGAGGGCGAGCGTCTCGCGCCCGCGCCGGGCCTCGCCGCCGCCGGCGCGCCGGCCCGCCGCGGGCCGCCGGGTCGTCCGCGCGGTCATGGTCACGGCGCCTCCCTCCCCGAGTCGCCGACGGTCTCTCCGACGGCGGAGCCGTCACGGGCCGAGACGTCGCGGGCCGGGGTGTCTACGGTCGAGGCGTCTACGGCGGGCGGCTCGCCGGGGGCGTCGTCGCCCGCGGTGGAGGCGCGGACGACCAGGCGGGGCTCGACGGTGACGACGCGGGGCTCGCGGTCCCTGCTGGCCAGCCGGTCCAGCAGCAGCTCGGCGGCGGCGCGGCCGCGTTCGGGCGAGCCGAGCGACACGCTGGTCAGCGGGGGCCAGGCGAGCGTGGCCAGGTCGGTGTCGTCCATGCCGGCCACGGCGACGTCCTGCGGCACCCGGCGTCCCTCGCGGCGCAGGACGTCCAGTGCGCCGAGCGCGATCAGGTCGTTGGCGCACAGCAGCGCGTCCACGTCCGGCGCGCGTTCGAGCAGCCGGGCGGTGGCGCGGGCGCCGTCGGCGCGGTAGAAGTCGCCGACCTCGGCCAGCGCGGGGTCGTGCGGCAGGCCGAGGGCGCGCACCGCCTCGGCGTAGGCCGCGGCGCGGGCGGCGCCGGGCACGGTGTCCAGCGGGCCGTTGACGAAGCCGATGCGCCGGCGGCCGAGGCCGTGGAGGTGCTCGACGGCCAGCCGCACGCCCTCGCGGGAGTCGGTGCGCACGTTGTCGACCGGGGTGCCCTCGGGGACCGAGCCGATGACGACGACGGGCGCGCGGGCCGCGGCGAACATCTTCAGGTGCTCGCCGGTGACCCGCAGCGGGATCATGATGAGCCCGTCGATGTACCGCTCGCCGAGCCCGCGCAGCACGTCGATCTCGTCATCGGTGTCGGCGTTGGTGGAGTGCAGGACCAGGCGGTAGCCGGCCGCCCTCAGCACGGGCTGGATCTCGCGGATCATCGCCAGGTACACCGGGTTGCCTATGTCGGCCATGGCGAACCCGAGCTGGTTGCTGCGGCGGGACTTCAGCGACCTGGCCACCGAGTTCGGCACGTAGCCGAGTTCGCGGGCGGCGCTCATCACCCGCCGCTCGGTCTCGGCCTTGGTGGGCAGGCCGTTGAGGACGCGCGACACCGAGGCGATGGAGACGCCGGCGCGCTGGGCGATCGTCGTGATGGTCGGCCCGTCACTCACGTGTCACCTCGGTCCAGGGGGAAAAGTAAACGTTTACAGATCTCCGGGAAGACCACTGAAAACGTTTACGGGGGTAGGTTCATGTAACCCGCGCGACACATCCGCCGTCAAGTCACGATCGGATAAACCACGACAGACCCGGCACCGGCCGTCGGTTCTCCCCGGTCAGTGGGTGTGGTCGCCGGCCGGGACGTCCGGGTGCGCGCGAAGCCACTCGATGCGCCCGCGGCTCTCGTCGTCCATGGGCGTGTACACGACGACGCGGGTCTCCGGGGGCGTGGCCAGGGTCAGGCTGGTGGAGGCCATGCGGACCAGGCCGACGCCGGACCGCTGGAAGATCTTCATGCGCGTGCCCGGCTTGGCCACGTCGTGGCTGGCCCACATCCGGGCGAAGGTGGGGCTGGCCGCCGAGAGCCTGCGGACGAAGTCGACCCACGACGGCTCGCCGAGATGGCGTCCGAAGGCCGCGCGCAGCATGCCCACCATGAGGCCGCGCTCGTCCTGGAGGTTGCGCACCGGGTTGCAGCATTCGGGACAGGTGAAGCACTGCCAGACGGCGTTGCGCTCGGGCAGGTCGCCGCCGACCAGCGTCGGGAACAGCAACGCGTAGGTGGAGTTCCAGGCCAGCACGTCGTAGCGACTGTTGTAGACCACCGCCGCGAGTGGGTCGAGGCCGGCCAGGATGGTGTGCACCTCGGGCTCCAGCCGGCCGCAGCCGTCGTTCTGCGGCACCTCGGGCACATCGGCGAGCCGGTAGAGGTGCTCGCGCTCGGCCGTGTCGAGTCTCAGCGTGCGGGCGATGGCGTCCAGCACCTGGACGCTGGCGTTGATCGGCCGGCCCTGCTCCAGCCAGGTGTACCAGGTGACGCCGACCCCGGCGAGCTGGGCCACCTCCTCGCGCCGCAGCCCCGGCGTGCGGCGGCGCAGGCCCGGCGGCAGGCCAACGTCGGCCGGGGCGATGCGCTCACGCCGGCTGCGCAGGAACGCCGCGAGCTCCCCCCGCCTGGAAACCGTCCTCGTCACGGGGTCCATGATGGCGCGGAGGGCGGCGTCTTGCCAGGTAGTGCCGCTACCAGGATCGGCAGGCTCTCGTTACCGGTACCGGAACGGCCCGACGATTCCTGGCATGACCTCCGTAGCAACGCTCGCCCCCGCCGTCCCGCGGTCCCGGCGCGGCCCGGGATGGACGCTCGCCGTGGTCCTGGCGGGACAGTTCATGGCGATCCTCGACGTGTCGATCGTCAACGTCGCCGCCCCGACGATCCGCGCCGCCCTCGGCGCCTCGGGCTCCGGCCTGCAACTGATCATCTCCGGCTACACCATCGCCTACGCCATGCTGCTCATCACCGGGGCCCGGCTGGGCGGCCTGTCGGGCCCGCGCCGGATGTTCCTGCTCGGCCTGGCCCTGTTCACCGCCGCGTCCCTGACCTGCGGACTGGCCGGCTCCGAGGGCGCGCTGATCGGGTTCCGCCTGGCGCAGGGCGCGGGCGCCGCCTTCATGGTGCCCCAGGTGCTCAGCATCATCCAGCTCAACTTCGCGGGCGCCGCGCGGGCCAGGGCGCTCAGCGCCTACTCGGCGGTGCTGGCCGGCGGCATCGTCGCCGGGCAGGTGCTCGGCGGCCTGCTGGTGACCGCCGACCTGTTCGGCACCCAGTGGCGCCCGGTCTTCCTGGTCAACGTGCCGATCGGCCTCGCGCTGCTCGCCGCCGGCGCGCGGATGCTGCCCTCCGACCACGTGCCGCGCGACCAGGGGCTCGACCTGCCCGGACTGCTCTGCTTCTCGGCGGCGGTGTCGCTGCTGGTGATCCCCCTGGTCCTCGGGCACGAGCAGCACTGGCCGCTGTGGGGCTGGTGCTCGATGGCGGCCGGCGTGGCGCTGCTCGGCGTCTTCGCCGTCGCGGAGCGGCGCGCCCGGCATCCCCTGGTGCCCGGCCGGCTCCTGCGCGCCCCCGGCCTGCTCCCCGGCGTGCTCGGCGTCTTCTTCGCGATGGTGACCTGGGGCGGGTTCCTGTTCACCGTGGCGCTGCACCTGCAGGGCGGGATCGGGGACGGGCCGCTGCGCGCGGGCCTGACCTTCGTGCCCGGCGCGGCGGGGTTCGCGGTCGTGAGCCTCACCTGGCGGCGCCTGCCCGCCCGGCTGCACCGCGGCCTGATCCTCGCCGGGTTCGCGCTCGCGGCCCTCGGCTACGCGGGCCTGTCCCCGGTGTTCGGCGGCGGCGGCCGGGGCGAGCCGCTGCTGGAGATCCTGCTCGCCGTGACCGGCGCCGGTCTCGGGCTGGCCTACAGCCCGCTGTTCACCGTCGCCCTGGCCGGCGTGGAGCCGCGGGACGCGCCGGACGCGAGCGGGCTGATGTCCACGACGCTCCAGCTCGGCCAGGTGATGGGCGTGGCGACCTTCGGCTCGGTGTACCTGAGCCTCTCCCCTTCCTCGCGCGCGATCGGAGTGACCGGGTTCGGCCTGGCCGCCTGCGCGGTGGTGGGCGCGGCGTGCGTGCTGCCCCTGCTGCGCCGTCCCCGCCTTTCCTAGAGGGCGCGGCGCCAGACGTCGATGGCCAGGACGGGGCGCATGCCGACCGACAGGTACAGGTCGAGCGCCGGGGTGGTGTTGCCCGCGTCCACGTGCAGGTACGTCCCGGCCCTCCCCCGGCGCGCGTCGGCGGCGAAGGCCCGCTTGAGCAGCAGCCGGCCGAGTCCCCGGCCGCGGAACTCCGGCAGCACCGACAGGATGCGGACGTACCCGCAGTTCTCGTCGGCGGCGAACATGTCCGACCCGAGCAGCATGGCGGCCGGCACGCCGTCCACCTCGGCGAGCAGGAGCTGGGACCAGTCGTGGGTGCTTGAAGCCTCGAAGTCGGCCTTCCAGCGGGCGTAGTCCTTGGGGACGAACCCGAAATGCTCCGCGAAACCCTCCTGGTGGACGCGGTGGGCGGCGCGCATCCGCTCCTCCGACCCGGCCGCCGGGTGGACGGTGACGCCGGGCAGGGAGCCCGGCTCCACCTCGGCGTGGTCGGCGCGCAGCCGGTGGAAGCTCGTCGCCGGCGTGAACCCGCGCGCGGCGGCCTCGGCCCGCTTGGTCTCGTCCTGCCGGTAGACCGCGATCTCGGCGGTGACGCGCCGGGCGCGGTCGAGCACGGTGTCCCACAGCCAGGCCCGGACCTCCTCCTCGCGGGAGCAGACCTCGATCTCGACGACGTCCTCCCCCTGGCGCAGGGCGTACGCCCAGCCCGCCGGGCCGCCGTCCTCGCGCCGGAGGACCAGCCAGGCGTCGCGTTCCAGGTCGAGCGCCGGGTCGGCCAGCACGTCGGCCACGTCGTCGGGCGTCATGTCGGGATGCCCCAGCACCGCGGTGTCACAGGCCGACACCACCTCGTAGACGGCGGGGGCGTCGTGCGGCGCCGGCCGGCGGATCTCGTACGCGCGCGTGAAGGCGTCGTCCCCGGGCCCTGGTACCCCTGGGCGGACGCCGTCCGCGTTCTCGTGCTCGTTCACACCCCCTTTCTATCCGTACCGGCTCGATCCCGAGTGCGTGCCGGCCGGGAGAGGCATGATGACCCTAGAGGCGATTCGATCACGGAGGCGGGCATGGAACTGCGGGAGTTCTTCGAGCACCTTTCCGGGGCGCAGCGGGTGTACGGGCAGCCGTACGAGAAGGACGGCGCCACCGTCATCCCGGCGGTCTCGGTACGCGCCGGCGGCGGTTTCGGCCAGGGCGACGTGGGGAGCCAGGTGCGCGGCGGCATGGGCGGGGGCGGCGGCGCGATCGCCCGCCCGGTCGGCGCGTACGTCGTCAGGGACGGCGAGGTGTCGTGGGCGCCGGCCGTGGACGTCAACCGCATCGTGCTCGGCGCGCAGATCCTCGCCGGTCTGGCTCTGATCGTCTTCGTGTTGCGGGCCGGTCTGCGCCGCTCTTGACGTGCGGGTCTAGGGTGGCGGGCATGGTGCGCACCCGCCTGTACCGCAATGGCGTCCTGGAGGCCGAGGGGTTCCCCTACGCCGATGTCTCCGAGCACCTCAAGGACCCCTCGGCGACCGTGTGGTTCGACCTGCTGTCCCCCACGCCGGAGAAGCTCGCGGTCATCAGCGAGGAGCTCGGGCTGCACGAGCTCGCCGTCGAGGACGTCCTGCACCCCCATCAGCGGCCCAAGCTGGACATCTACGAAAGCCACCTGTTCCTCACGCTGTACGCCGTCCGGCTGGGAGAGGACGCGACGGCCCTGCACCTCACCGAGCTCTCGGTCTTCGTGACCAAGAACGCGCTGGTCACCGTGCGCTCGGACGACTCGTGCGACATCGACGCGATCACGGCGCGCTGGGACGCCAGCCCGGGCAAGGCGGGGCACGGGGTGTCCTTCCTGCTGCACACCCTGCTGGACTACGTGGTGGACGGTCACTTCGACGTCGCCCAGGCGCTCGACGACCGGGTGGAGGCGCTGGAGGACGGGCTGTTCACCGAGCGGCCCGGCAACAACCGGGGCATGCAGCGGCGCATGTTCGACGTGCGCCGCACCACCGTGCGGTTCCGGCGGGTCGTGCTGCCGATGCGCGAGGTGCTCACCAGCCTGATGCGCCGCGACCTGGGCGTGGTGGAGTCCGAGATGGCGCCCTACTACCAGGACGTCTACGACCACGTGCTGCGGGTGTCCGAATGGACCGAGTCGCTGCGCGACCTGGTGGGCAACGTCTACGAGACCCATCTGAACCTGCAGGGCTACCGCATGAACGACATCATGAAGCGGGTGACGAGCTGGGCGGCGATCATCGCCGTGCCCACGCTGATCACCGGCTTCTACGGGCAGAACATCCCCTTCCCGGGGTTCTCCCACGCCGAGGGCTTCTGGACCTCCAGCCTGCTGATCGTGGTGGCGTCGGCGATCCTGTACGTCGTGTTCCGCAAGAAGGACTGGATCTAGCGGCCCTCGCGGCGGGGCCGGTCAGGAGCGAGGCCGGTCAACGGGCCGGTCAGGGGCGGGCGGCGGCCTCCTCGACCCAGTCGCCCGACAGCACCACGTCGCGCAGCAGCGACCCCGCGCCGAGGATGGCGGCGTTCGGCCCGGCGCGGGTGACGTCGATCCGCAGGTCGCGCGTGGCCAGGGGCAGGCACCGCTCGTAGACCGCTCCCCGCACGGCGGCGATGAGCTGCTCGGCCGCCGACAGACTGCCCCCGATCACGACGGCGTCCGGGTTGAAGAAGTTGACCAGCGCGGTGAGCACGTCGCCGATGAGCCGCCCGGCGCCGCGCACGAGGTTGGTGGCCTGGGGGACGCCGTCGGCGGCCAGCCGGGCGATGCGGGCCGGATGGTCCACCTCGATGCCCTGGCCGGCCAGCGCGGCCATCAGCGCGGCGCCGCTGGCGTAGGCCTCCAGGCAGTCGGAGTGCCCGCAGGAGCACATCACCGACCGGTCGGCGCGCACGCTGACGTGGCTGATGTCGCCGGCGGCCCCGCGCCCGCGATGCAGCCTGCCGTCCGCGATGATGCCGCAGCCGATGCCGGTGCCCACCTTGAGCACCATCAGGTTCGCGCATCCCGGCCAGGCCAGGTGCTCGCCCGCGGCCATCAGGTTGGCGTCGTTCTCCACCAGGACGGGGACGCCGAACCGCTCGGCCAGGTGGGCGCCGACGGGGAACTCGTTCCAGCCGGGCATGCGGGACGGGGAGATCACGGTGCCGTCCACCGGATCGACCGGGCCGGGGACCCCGACGCCGACGCCCCGCACCGGCAGGCCGCCGCCGGAGGCGGCGACGAGCTCCTCCACCCGGGCGGCGAGCCAGTCGAGGGTGGGGGCCGCCCCGGCCCCTATGTCGCAGGCGTGCTCGACGACGGCGAGCGGGGTGCCGGCGAGGTCGACCAGGCCGAGCCGGGCGTGGTGGCTGCCGAGGTCGGCGACGGCGAGCAGCCCCGCCTTGGGGGCGAGCTTGAGGCGCCGGGGCCGCCGGCCGCCGGTGGAAAGCCCGGGGCCCTCCTCCTGGAGCAGGCCGGCGTCGATGAGCTCCTCCACCCGCAGCGACACGCTGGAGGGGGCGAGGCCGGAATGCCGGGCCAGCTCGGCGCGGGACTCGGCCTGGCCTAGCGCCACGAGACGGAGCAGCTCTCCTTTGCCTGACACAACGAGATGAATACCACGATGTTACTTAATGCGGCAATCGATTGACTTTGGCCGACATCGACCTCTATCGTCCGATCAAAATTCGATTCCGAATGAAGTCGGATGGTAAGTGATGATCCAGCTGCGCGGAAACGCCTCAGCACTGTCCCGCACGCGCCGCGCGGCGCTCACCGTCATGGCCGTGGCGTCGCTGGCCGGGGCGGCGGCCTGCTCCGGCGGCGACGGCTCGCCCGCCGTCCCGCCCGCCCCCGCGGGCGACGCCGGCGCCCAGGCGGGCGACCCCTATCCCTCGGCTCCGGTCGCGACGGCCGCCGACATCCCGGCCGGCTCGACGATGGACACGATCAAGAAGCGCGGCGAACTGCTCGTCGGCGGCTCGCTGGACGCGCCGCTGCTCTCCCAGCAGAACCCGGCGACCGGCCAGGTCGAGGGCTTCGACGCCGACCTGGGCAAGATGCTGGCCAAGTACATCATCGGCAAGCCCAGCGTCAAGATCGTCAACTCGGCGTCGGAGACCCGCGAGGCGCTGCTGTCCAACGGCACCGTGGACGTGGTCTTCCAGACCTACACGATCACTCCCGAGCGCGCCCGGCAGGTCGCCTTCGCCGGGCCGTACTACACCTCCGGCCTGGCCGTCGCGGTGAAGAAGGGCACGACGGGCATCGCCAAGCCCGAGGACCTCGACGGCAAGACGGTCATCGCCGGCGCCAACACCCCGGCCATCCCCGCCATCAAGAAGGTCGCCCCGAACGCCAAGATCGTGACCTTCGGCAGCGACCCCGAGTGCATCCAGGCCCTCAAGCAGGACCGCGGCGTCGCCTACGTCCAGGACCAGTCACTGCTGGTCGCCGACGGCAAGAGCGACCCCGAGGTGCAGGTGGTCGGCGAGCCCTTCACCACCGACCCCTACGGCATCGGGCTCAAGCACGGCGACGACCAGATGAAGAAGTTCGTCAACGACTGGCTGAAGAAGATCCAGGACGCCGGGCTGTGGCAGGAGGCGTGGAAGAAGTCCATCGGCACGGTCGTGCAGGGCGAGCCGCCGGCGCCGCCGGCCATCGGCTCGGTCCCCGGCTCCTAGGCGCCGCCGCCGATGGACGCCCTGACCGGCAACCTCCCGGCGCTGTGGGACGGCCTGCTCGTGACCCTGCAGCTCACGCTGCTCGCGTTCGCGGGCGCGTCCGTGGCCGGGACCCTCGTCGCCGCCGCGCGCGTCAGCCCGGTACCGGTGCTGCGCGCGGCGGGGACGGTCTACGTGGAGACGCTGCAGAACATCCCGCTGCTGGTGCTGCTGATCCTGGCGGTCTTCGGGCTGCCGGAGATCGGCGTGCAGGCAGGGCTGTTCACGACGGCCGTGGTGGTGATCGCGCTGTACCAGGCCGCGTACGTCGCCGAGGCGCTGCGTTCGGGGATCAACGCCGTGCCCTCCGGGCAGGGCGAGGCCGCGCGGGCGCTCGGGCTGGGGTTCACCGGGTCGCTGCGCCACGTGGTGCTCCCCCAGGCGCTCGGCACGGTCGTCCAGCCGCTCGGCAACATCTTCATCATGCTCACGATGAACACCTCGCTCGCGGCGGCGGTCGGCGTGGTGGAGCTGACCGCCGCCGCCAACCGGGTCAACCTCGTCGAGGCCCGGCCGATCCCGATCTTCGTGGGAGCCGGAGTGGCCTACATGCTGCTGTCGTCGCTGGCCGGCTTCGTCACCGGCGTGCTCGAACGCAGACTGGCGGTGCACCGATGAGCGGCGGCCGCCTGCTGTTCGACGAGCCCGGGCCGCGCGCCCGGCGGCGCACCCGCGCCGCCACCTACCTCACGGCGCTCGCGCTGCTGGCCCTGCTCGCACTGGCCGTGCGCCAGTTCGCCGCCAACGGCCAGCTCGACGCCGCGCGCTGGCAGCCCTATGCCACCTGGCCGATGTGGCGCTACCTGCTCGGCGGCCTGTGGTCCACCGTCCTGGCGGCCGGGGTCTGCGCCGTCCTGGCCATGGCCGGCGGGCTGGTGCTCGCGCTCGGGCGGCTGTCGCCGCGGCGCCCGGTGCGCTGGGCCGCGGGGGGCTACGTCGAGGTCGTCCGGACGATCCCGGCGCTGCTGCTGGTCTACGTGGTGCTGTTCGCGCTCCCCCGGTACGGGCTGGACCTGCCGCTGTTCTGGAAGCTCGCGGTGCCGCTGTCGGTGTCCAACGCGGCGGCCTTCGCCGAGATCTTCCGGGCGGGCATCCTGTCGGTGGAGCGCGGCCAGAGCGAGGCGGGCCTCGCGGTCGGGCTGACGCGCGGGCAGACCATGCATCTCATCGTGCTGCCCCAGGCGGCCCGGCGCGTGCTGCCGTCCATCGTCAGCCAGTCGGTGGGCCTGCTCAAGGACACCTCGCTGGGCTTCGTCGTCAGCTACGCCGAACTGCTCTACAGCGGCAAGATCCTGGCCAACTTCAACCACCTGCTCATCCAGACCTACATCGTCGTGGCCCTGGTGTACCTGGTGGTGAACGCCTCGCTGTCCAAACTGGCCCGTACGCTGGAGGCCCGCCAGGCCGGCGCCGCCCGGCGCGCCGCCGCGGCCGCCTCCGGCGCCCCGGAGGCCGCCCTCCACGCCTGACCGGCGCCCCCCGCCCCCTTTTCCCCATCGAGAAAGGCACCACATGTACGCGCGTCTGGCGGAGGTCGTCAGGTCCGGCTTCACCGAGAGCGTCCATTTCGGCAGCGTCGCCGCCCTCGCGCCCGACGGCGCACTCGCGCTCGCGCGCGGCGCCGTGGACGAGCCGATGCTCCCCCGGTCCTCGGCCAAGCCCTTCCAGGCCCTCGCCTGCCTTTCGTCCGGCGCGGCCCTCGGGGGCCCGCGCCTGGCGATCGCCGCCGGGAGCCACACCGGCGAGGACTTCCACGCCGAACTGGTCCGCGCGATGCTCGCCGAGGCCGGACTCGGCCCCTCCGCGCTGGGCTGCCCCGCCGACTGGCCCGAGGACGAGGCCACCCGGCACGCCATGGTCAGGGCCGGTGAGGACCGCGCCAGGGTGCGGATGAACTGTTCGGGCAAACACGCGGCGATGCTCATGGCCTGCGCCGCCGCGGGCTGGGACACCGCCTCCTACCTCACCGCCGCCCACCCCCTCCAGCGGCAGGCACGCTCGGCCGTCGAGCGGCTGTCGGGCGAGAAGAGCCCGCACACGGCCGTGGACGGCTGCGGCGCCCCGCTGTTCGCGCTCTCCCTGGCCGGCCTGGCCCGCGCCGTCCAGGCACTCGCCACCGCCCCGCAGGGCACACCCGAGCGCGCCGTGGCCGACGCCATGCGCGCCCACCCCGAGTACGTCGGGGGCACCGGGCACGTCAACACCGAGCTGATGCGCGCCCTGCCGGGGACCGTGGTGAAGGGCGGCGCGGAGGGAGTGCTGGTGGCCGCCACCTCGGAGGGGCACGCGGTGGCCGTCAAGGTGATCGACGGCGGGCCGCGCGCGACCTCGGCGATCGCCCTGGCCGCCCTGGCGGAGATCGGCGCCGCGACCGCCGGCGCCGAGTCCCTCACCACCGTTCCCGTCCTCGGCGGCGGCCGCCCCGTCGGCGAGGTCCACGCCACCCTCTGATCAGCGGAAGGCCGGGGCCGTCGCGGGGGCCGGCTCGGGCCGGGAGGGGGCGGGGACCGGCTCGGGTGAGGAGGGGGCGGGGCGGCCGCGGCGGAGGGTGGTGTACCGGTCGGCGACGCGGCGGGCGGCGGTCACCGGGTCGCCGGCCGGGCTGTAGTTGTAGGTCCGGCGGCCGGTCGCCTCCGACACCTCGCCCGACCACCAGAAATAGCAGGACCCGTCGGTCCAGGCCACCAGGTCCACGCAGACCGACACGAGCGCGAGGCCCCTGCCCTCGTGGACCTCGGCGGTGATGCCGTGCCGCTCCAGCGTCCAGCACAACCGGTGGGCGGCTCGCGCCGCCGGATGCCGCCGTAATCGCTCACCGCCACGTCCAGGACCGGCAATGTCGGGCTCACCAGGAAGACTCATGGAACGAAGCTAGAAATATCGCACCAAATCCGGCAATGATGTTTCGCCGAGTTGCTCCGGGCCGCCGAGCCGGGCCAACCCGCGACGTGATGGCCGAGGCGGAAGGCCGGCTCCGCCGTACCCGGGCACCCTCGCCTCGACGCGGCGAGAGCGGCGGGCGCGTCGACCGGTGGCGACGGAGGGCCCGGCGTCAGCCGGTGCGGGGAGTGAGGAACTCCAGGCGGTTGCGGTGGCAGTCGGCGGCGTAGAAGCGGCGGTACCCGGGAAAGGCGTCGTCCCAGGTGATGGCGACGCCGTGGGCGGTGAGCCGTTCGGCCAGCGCGTCCAGGTCGGCCACCAGGATGCCGGGATGCGCCTTGAGCGCGGGCCGGAAATCCTCCTCGACCCCAAGGTGGATCTCCAGCGCGTCCGCGCGCACCCACAGCCCGCCCCGGGCGGCCAGGTCCGCCGGCTTGTCCACCTCCGTCATGCCGAGCACGCCCACGTAGAACCCCCGGCACACCTCCTCCTCCCCCGGCGGCGACGCGAGCTGCACATGGTGCAACCCGAGCCCGAAGGCGGTGGCCGCGGCGACGACGGAGGCCACGCTCTCCTCGGACGACACCGGCCCAGACGGGAGCGGCTGGGACGGGAGCGGCTCGGACGGGGCCGGCTGGGACGGGAGCGGCTCCGGACGTAGCGGCTCGGAGGGGCTCACAGCTCGCGGAACTTCGGTCGTCATGACACCTCGCTCGGCTTCCCCGGCATGTTGACCGTGCCATGGTAGCGATCAGGCTCATGCCCGCCCCTGGCGTCACCGGTACCACGGAGCGATGCCGTGAAGGTCGGCGATGGTGGCCGACCTTCCGGGCGTTCGTGGTGAGATGTCCAAGAGGAGGGATCGATTATGGAATATGTCAGGCTTGGCACGACCGGGCTGAAGGTTTCGCGCATCTGCCTCGGGATGATGAGCTACGGGGATCCGGCGCGCTGGCAGGACTGGGTGCTGGACGAGGAGCACAGCGAGCCGCTGGTGCGCAGGGCCGCCGAGGCGGGCGTGACGTTCTTCGACACCGCCGACACCTACTCGGAGGGCGCCAGCGAGGAGGTCACCGGCAGGCTGCTGCGCACGATCTTCCCGCGCCGCGAGGACTACGTGCTGGCCACCAAGGTCTTCTTCCCCATGGGGAAGGGGCCCAACGACGGCGGGCTGTCGCGCAAGCACATCCTGGACGGCATCGACGCCTCGCTGCGGCGGCTCGGCACCGACCACGTGGACCTGTACCAGATCCACCGGTGGGACGACTTCACCCCCATCGAGGAGACCATGGAGGCGCTGCACGACGTCGTGCGGTCGGGCAAGGCGCGCTACATCGGCGCCTCCACCATGTACGCCTGGCAGTTCGCCAAGGCCCAGCACGTCGCCGAGGTCAACGGCTGGACGAAGTTCGTGACCATGCAGAACCACTACAACCTCCTCTACCGGGAGGAGGAGCGGGAGATGATCCCGCTCTGCCTGGACCAGGGGGTCGGGCTGATCCCGTGGAGCCCGCTGGCGCGCGGGCTGCTGGCGCGGGCGGACGTGCCGCAGGAGGGGACGACGCGCTCGGGCGTCGACTGGCGCATCGAGCACCTGTACGGCGGGCCGGGCGACGCCGAGGTCCTCACCCGGGTGGCCGAGACGGCGGGCAAGCGCGGCGTCCCCGCGGCACGGGTGGCGCTGGCCTGGCTGCTCTCCCAGCCCGGCGTGACCGCCCCGATCGTCGGCGCGACCAAGGAGCACCACCTGGACGACGCCGTCGCGGCGGTCGAGCTGAAGCTCACCGAAGAGGAACTGACCCACCTCGCCGAGCCCTACATCACCCGCTCGGTGATCCACTGACGCCGCACGCGCGGAACGTCCCTCGAGCCCGCCTCCCTTCGGGAGGCGGGCTCGCCCATGCGAAGGCCCAAGGGGCGTCGGCGGGTCCCGGGGGCGGAATTGTCGGGGGGCCTTCGTAAGCTGGCCCCCATGGGGCGGGCCAACGACGCCGCTGCGGCGGCGCTTGAGGAGTATGCCGATCTTTTCGCGATGACCGGCGGCGACGCCTTCCGGGTGCGCAGCTACCAGAAGGCCGCCAAGGCCATCGCCGGCCATCCCGGGGACATCTCGCGGGTTAACGTCCGCGAGGTGCCCGGCGTCGGCGAGGCGATCGCGAAGAAGGTCGAGGAGTTCCTGCAGCGGGGCAGCTTCCGCCAGCTCGACGCCCTGCGCGCCGAGGTGCCCGAGGGGGTGCGCCTGCTCACGCGCATCGCCTCCCTCGGGCCCAAGAAGGCCGTGTTCCTCTTCCGCGAGCTCGGCATCGACTCGCCCGAGGCGCTGGCGGAGGCGATCGAGCAGGGCCGGCTCGCGGGCCTTCGCGGGTTCGGCGCCAAGACCGAGGAGAACCTCCTCAAGGGCATCCAGCAGCTCAGGCGGGCCGGCGAGCGGGTGCACGCCGGGGTGGCGATGGAGCTGGCCGAGCGGGTCATCGCCTCGCTCCCGGCCGCCGAGCAGATCGCCTTCGCCGGGTCGCTGCGCCGCATGAAGGAGACGGTCGGCGACATCGACGTCCTCGCGGTGGGCCCCGAGTCGCTGATGGCCGACTTCAAGGCGCAGCCGTACGTGGCGGAGGTCATCGCGAGCGGGGCGCTGAAGACCTCGGTGCGCACGACGCAGGGCCTCCAGGTGGACCTCCGCCTGGTGCCCGCCGAGTCGTGGGGCGCGGCGATGCAGTACTTCACCGGTTCCAAGGAGCACAACGTGCGGTTGCGCGAGATGTGCGTCAAGCGCGGCTGGAAGCTGTCGGAGTACGGCCTGTTCGAGGGTGAGACGGTGATCGCCGCCAAGTCCGAGGAGGACATCTACGCGGCGCTCGGCATGCAGTGGGTGCCGCCCCCGCTGCGCGAGGACGGCGGGGAGGTCGAGGCGGCCCTGCGCGGCGCGCTGCCCGAGCTGGTCACGCTTTCGGACCTCAAGGGCGACCTGCACACCCACACCGACCTGACCGACGGCATCGCGACGCTGGAAGAGATGGTCGCGGCGGCGGCGCGGCGCGGGTACGCCTACTACGCGGTGACCGACCACGCGCCGAACCTGTTCATGCAGCGGATGACCTTGGAGAAGATGCTGGAGCAGCGCGAGCGGCTGCGCCGGCTCCAGGACGAGCATCCGGGCATGCGGCTGCTGCACGGCACCGAGCTCAACATCGCGCCCGACGGCACGGTCGACTGGCCGGCGGAGGTGCTCTCGGGCTTCGACATCTGCGTCGCCTCGGTGCACTCGCACTTCACCCAGTCGCGCGAGGAGATGACCCGCCGGTTCGTCGCCGCCTGCGAGAACCCGCACGTGCACGTCATCGGCCATCCGACCACCCGCAAGATCGGCAAGCGCCCGCCGGTGGACGCCGACTGGGAGGCCGTCTTCGCGGCGGCGGCCCGCACGGGGACGGCGCTGGAGATCGACGCCTATCCCGACCGGGCCGATCTGCCCTCCGACCTGGTGCGGCTGGCCCGCCACCACGGGGTCCGGTTCAGCATCGACAGCGACTCCCACGCCGTGCCGCACATGGACAATCTGCGCTTCGGCGTCGGCATCGCCCAGCGGGCGGGGCTGACCGGCGACGACGTGATCAACACCTGGCCGCTGGACCGGCTGCTTTCGTTCCTCGGGCGGGGCTGAGCGCCCGCTCCGCGCCCGGGGGCCTCCCGCCGGAGGCGCGCGCGGAGTAGACTGGACCTATAACATGGTTTCCTGGTAGGAAATTGGTACAAGTTTGACCGGACGGGGGGTCCCCCATGGAACTCGAAGACCGGACCGGCGAGGCCACCAGGACCAGACCCGCCCCGGGACACGCGAGGAGCGCCGCGCCGGTCCCCCGGATGCGCCGCGCGCCCTCAGCGCCCCCCGCGGAGGCGCCGGCGGCGATCCCCGCGGCGCCGGGGCCCATCGTCAAGCCGCTGCCGCCCGACCTGTTCATCACCTACGGCTCCAGCGCCGAGACCCGCTGGGAGGCCATGCACGGCCAGGGGTACCACACCCCGAACGACCGCTTCTTCGTCCGCAACCACACCGCCACGCCGCTCATCGACGCCCGTACCTGGCGGCTGCGGCTGCACGGGGACGGGCTGCGCGCCCCCCGCACCCTGACCTACGAGGACCTGCTGGCCCTGCCCGCGACGACCGCGGACGTCGCCATCGAGTGCGCCGGCAACGGGCGGGCCTTCTTCGACCTCCAGCAGGACCAGCGCATGGCGGGCATCCCCTGGCGGCTCGGCGCCATCGGCGTCGCCCGGTGGCGCGGCGTGCCGCTGTCGACGCTGCTGGACCTGGCCGGGGTGCGCGCCGACGCGGTCGACGTCATGCCGCGGGGCCTCGACCCGGTGTACGTCGAGGACGGCGTCGACCACGGGCACGTGCGCCGTCCGCTGCCCGTCGCCAAGGCGCTGTCGGACGTGCTGGTGGCCTACGAGATGAACGACCGGCCGCTGCCGCCCGACCACGGGTTCCCCGCCCGCCTGGTGGTGCCCGGCTGGAGCGGCGTGGCCTCGATCAAGTGGCTCGGTGACATCGAGGTCGCCACCACCGCGCTCTCCTCGCCGTGGAACACCCGCTTCTACCGCATGTTCGGGCCCGGCCACCCGCCCGGCGGCGCCCCGCTGAGCGACCAGGTGGTCAAGAGCGCCTTCGAGCTGCCGTGGGGCGCCACGCTGCGGGCCGGGCGGCAGCACATCCTGCGCGGCCGCTCGTGGTCGGGCGGCGGCCGCGTCGTGCGGGTCGAGGTGAGCGTGGACGGCGGCCTGAGCTGGCAGCGCGCCGAGACCCGCGGGCCCCGCCCGGCGCGGGCGTGGGCGCCCTGGCACCTGGCCTGGGTACCGAGGCGGCCGGGGGCGCACATCCTGATGGCCAGGGCCGTCGACGAGACCGGGGCCACCCAGCCGGCGCGGGCGCGGTTCAACATGCTGGGCTACCACTTCGACGGCGTCGTCCAGCACCCGGTGACGGTCATCCCCTGAAACGGGCGCCGGGCGCCCGCGACGAAGCCCGGCCGGGGTCTTCCTGGGGGCGGACCCGCGGCCGGGGCGGCTGAGGGAGGATGTCCCCAGCGCTCCGGGGAGGCACCCGAAGGCGCCACCCCGGAGGGTTCTCAGTGGCCGGTCGCCTTCTCGGCGCCGGCGCCGGTGAGCGACCGCACCTCGATCTCGGCGTACTTGGCCGCGTTGTACTCCTTGCTGAGCACCGTCCCGATGTAGCCGGCCAGGAAGCCGATCGGGATCGAGACCAGGCCGGGGTTCTCCAGCGGGAACCAGTTGAAGGCCGCGCCGGGGAACAGCGAGGTCGGCGTGCCCGACACCACCGGCGAGAAGATCACCAGCAGCACGGCCGACGCCAGGCCGCCGTAGATGGCCGAGACCGCGCCCGCGGTGTTGAACCGCTTCCAGAACAGGCTGTAGAGGATCGCGGGCAGGTTGCCCGAGGCCGCGACCGCGAAGGCGAGCGCGACCAGGAAGGCCACGTTGAGGTTCTGCGCGAAGATGCCAAGGACGATCGACACCGCGCCGATGGCGAAGGCGGCGATGCGGGCGACCTTGATCTCCTGCTGCTCGGTGGCGTTGCCCCGCTTGAAGACGTGCGCGTACAGGTCGTGGGCGAAGCTGGAGGAGGAGGCCAGCGTCAGGCCCGCCACCACGGCGAGGATCGTCGCGAACGCCACCGCGGCGATGACCGCGAGCAGGATCGTGCCGCCGACGTCGCCGAAGATGAGCTGGCCGACCTTCTGCGCCAGCTGCGGAGCCGCCGTGTTGCCCGCCTTGTTCTGCGCGGCGATGGCCTTGCTGCCGACCAGCGCGGCGGCGCCGAAGCCGAGCACGAGGGTGAGCAGGTAGAACACGCCGATGATGCCGATGCCCCATAGGACCGACTTGCGGGCGTCCCTGGCGGTCGGCACGGTGTAGAAGCGGATCAGGATGTGCGGCAGGCCGGCGGTGCCGAGCACCAGGGCCAGGCCGAGGCTGATCAGGTCGAGCTTGCTGACCAGGCCCTTGGCCTCGACGCCGTACTTCAGGCCCGGGTTGAGGAAGGCGTCGCCCTTGCCGCTCTGCTGGGCCGCGTTGCCGAGCAGGCTCGACAGGTTGAACCCGAAGTGGCCGAGCACCAGCAGGGTCACCAGGGCGGCGCCGGTCATCAGCAGCACGGCCTTGACGATCTGCACCCAGGTGGTGCCCTTCATGCCGCCGACGACCACGTAGATGATCATCAGCAGGCCGACCACCACGATGGTGCCGATCTTGCCGGCGTCGGAGGTGATGCCGAACAGCAGGCCGACCAGCGCGCCGGCTCCGACCATCTGCGCCAGCAGGTAGAAGATGCTGACCGTGATCGTCGACACGCCGGCGGCCGTGCGCACCGGGCGCGGGCTCATCCGGAAGGCCAGCACGTCGGCCATCGTGAACTTGCCGGAGTTGCGCATCAGCTCGGCGACGAGCAGCAGCGCCACCAGCCAGGCGACCAGGAAGCCGATCGAGTAGAGGAACCCGTCGTAGCCCGACAGCGCGATGATGCCCGCGATGCCGAGGAAGGACGCGGCCGACATGTAGTCGCCGCCGATGGCCAGGCCGTTCTGCACACCGGTGAACGAGCGTCCGCCCGCGTAGTAGTCGGTGGCGCTCTTGGTGTTGCGGCTCGCCCAGAACGTGATGCCCAGCGTCGCGGCGACGAAGATCACGAAAAGGGTGATCGACAGCGCGTGGTCACTCATTGGTCGTGGTCTCCATCTCGTCGCGCAGCTTGCCCGACAGCGGGTCGAGCTTCTTGTCGGCATGCCGGGCGTACGCCCACGCGATCAGGAACGTCGACACGAACTGCAGCACGCCGAAGATCAGCGCCACGTTGACGTTGCCGAAGACCTTGGTGCCCATGAACCCGCGCGCCCAGCCGGACAGGATCACGTAAAGCAGGTACCAGGCCAGGAAGGCGATCGTCACAGGGAACGCCCAACTGCGGTAACGGCGGCGCAACTCCTGGAAATCGGCGCCGGCCTGCACCTGTTCGTATTCGGACGACTCGTCTTGTCGAGTGGTCACGAGACCTCCAACGTTGTGATCTGAATCACGCCATACCGTAGAAGCACCCACCCGCCGCTGCGCAGGGGTGCGGGGCATGCGGTCGCCAAGTCGTACCGAAGGATCGCTCATCTGGCGCGTACCTGCGCCCAAAGGCGCGATCCCTGCGACGAATGGTCGCCCGCCCCCTTACCCCGGCGAAGGTCAGGTGGAGCGCGGCCGCCAGTCGCCGCGGTTGACGTCGAGCGTCTCAGGCGTGTGCAGCCGCACCATCGTGCGGGCGACGCCGCGCGGAACGCCTCCGGGCGTCAGCAGCGACACGACGATCATGACGGCGAAGGAGATCGGCACCGTCCAGGCCGCCGGCTGGGCCAGCAGCGCCCCGGTCCAGCCGGTGTACGGGCCGCCGGTGATGACCGCGATCACGGCCGCGCTGGCCAGGCCGCCGCCGGTGAGCAGGCCGGCCATCGCCCCCGCGGCGCTCAGCCGCCGCCACCAGATGCCGAGCACCAGCAGCGGGCAGAAGGAGGACGCGGCCACCGCGAAGGCCAGGCCGACCACGTCGGCGACGGCGAGAGATCGGGCGGAGGTCGCCAGCACCAGCGGCACGGCCACCGCCATCAGCGTGGCGGCGCGGAACGACTGCACTCCCCCGCGCAGGATGTCCTGGCCGATGACGCCCGCCACCGACACCGCGAGCCCGGAGGAGGTGGACAGGAACGCGGCGAACGCCCCGGCCGTGACCAGCGCGCCGAGCACCTCGCCCGCCGTCCCGCCGACCAGGCGCGCGGGCAGGGTGAGCACCACCGCGTCGGTGCGGCCGGTCATCAGCAGCTCGGGGGTGTAGAGGCGGCCGAGCGCGCCGTAGATGGCGGGCAGCAGGTAGAAGGCCCCGAGCAGGGTCAGCACGACGAGGGTCGTGCGGCGGGCGGCCCGCCCGTCGGGGTTGGTGTAGAAGCGCACCAGGACGTGCGGCAGTCCCATGGTGCCGAGGAAGGTGGCCAGGATGAGCGAGTAGGTCGCGTACAGCGGGTGCTCCCGGCCGTGCAGGGGCAGCGCCCACTCGTGGTCGGTGAGCACCGGCAGGTTCTCGGCGTGCGGCACCAGGGCCCCGGCCGGGAAGCCGAGCGTCGTGTCGGCGGTGACGGTGTGCGGGCCGGGCGCCAGCGTGAGGCGCTCCCCCCGCAGGACGCGGCCGTCCACCCGGCCCTTCGCGGTGACCTCGACCGGCCGCTGGACGCCGACGGTGACGTCGACGCCCATCGTCACGGTGACCGGGGCGGCGAACACCGGAGGCGCGTCCCCCTCGGGCGCGGGCCTGCCGTGCGCGTACCAGGCGAACAGCAGGAACACCACTGGCAGGGCGAGGGCGGTCAGCTTCAGCCAGTACTGGAAGGCCTGGACGAAGGTGATCGAGCGCATCCCGCCGGACAGGACGTTGACCGCGACGACAACGGCCACGAGCAGGCCGCCCACCCACGCGGGGCCGCCGGTGATCGTGCGCAGCACCAGGCCGGCGCTCTGGAACTGCGGCATCAGGTACAGCCAGCCGATCAGCACCACCAGGACGCTCGCCATGCGCCGCACGGCCATCGACTCCAGCCGGGCCTCGGCGAAGTCGGGCAGCGTGTAGGCGCCCGAGCGGCGCAGCGGCGCCGACACCAGCACCAGCAGCACCAGGTAGCCGCCGGTCCAGCCGACCGGGAGCCACAGCATGTCGGCCCCGTAGGCGAGGATCAGGCCGGCGATGCCGAGGAAGGAGGCCGCCGAGAGGTACTCCCCGCCGATCGCCGAGGCGTTCCACAGCGGCGAGACGGTGCGCGAGGCGACGTAGAAGTCGGAGGTGGTGCGCGAGAGCCGCAGGCCGAAGGCCCCGATGAGGACGGCGGCCACCATGACCACCACCACCGCCGCCACCCCGAGCCCGGCGTTCAGCGCCGTGCTCCCGCCCGGACGGAGGTCGGGCTCGCCGGAGCCGGCGCCGCCGAGGTGCGCCGCCGGAGACCGCCACCCCGGCATGTCCGGGGTCGGCGTATCCCGGAGCTGTCCCCGGCACAACCGGCGGCGCGGCCGGTCACCGGCGCTCGACCAGGTCGGCGAAGTGGCGCTCGTTGCGCTCGGCCTGGCGGACGTACAGCCAGGCGCCGGCCACGAACGCCGGGTAGATGAGCCCGGCCAGCACCAGCCACGGCAGCGGCACGCCGAGCAGGCGCACCTCGCGCAGGCCGGGGACCAGCAGGAACAGCAGCGGCAGGCCGCCGATGACGCACGACAGCACCGTGCAGACGAACAGCGCCAGCCGGAACTGGGTGCGCACCAGCGAGCGCATGTAGACCTCGCCGAGGCTGGTCTGCTCGTCGATCTCCCGGGTGACGGGCTGGCGGGGCCTGCGGGCGGCGGTGGTGCGCGGGCTGGTGACCACCTGCCGCCGCGGCCGTTCGGGGGTCTTCGGGGCGATGCGCCGCCACCCGCCGTCCTGCGGCCGGTCCCCGCGAGCGGAGGCCGGCGGGGACGGCTCGCGGTCGGCGCCCACTCCGCGCGGCCGTTCCTCGCGCGGCTCGCGGTCGGCGCTCACTCGACGCGGCCGTTCCTCGCGCGGCTCACGGTCGGCGCTCACTCCGCGCGGCCGTTCCTGACGCGGCTCACGGTCGGCGGTCACTCGGCGCGGCCTTTCCTGGCGCGGCGGACGAGCAGGTCGCGCAGCTCGCGGGTGTGGCGGCGACTGACCGGGATCTCGGTGTCGCCGATGCGCACCGTGCAGCGGCCGGAGTCGATGTGCAGCTCGTCGATGTGCTTGACCGCGACCAGGTGGCTGCGGTGCACGCGGATGAACCCGGCGCCGGCCCAGCGCTCCTCCAGCGCGGCCAGCGGGATGCGCACCAGGTGGCTGCCGCTCGCGGTGTGCAGGCGCGCGTAGTCGCCCTGGGCCTCGACGTAGCGGACGTCGGAGCTGGCCACGAACCGGGTCACCCCGGCCAGTTCGACCGGGATGGTGTCGCCCTCGGGCGCCGGACGCGCGGCCTCCTCCCCCGCTCCCGGACCGCCCGGGATGCCGGCGCAGACCCTGCGGATGGCCTCGGCGAGCCGTTCGGGACGCACCGGCTTGAGCAGGTAGTCCTCGGCCTTGATCTCGAAGGCGTCCACCGCGTGCTCTTCGTAGGCGGTGACGAACACCACGCGCGGCGGCCGGGCGAACTGGGCCAGCAGGCGGCCGAGCACGACGCCGTCCAGGCCGCGCATGCGGATGTCCAGGAAGACCGCCTCGACCGGCCTGCCGTCGGCCATGGCGCGGTCGAGCATCTTCAGCGCCGACGCGCCGTCGCGGGCCAGGGCGACCTCGCCGATGCGGGGATCGGCGCGCAGCAGGTACGCCAGGTCCTCAAGCGCCGGCTGCTCGTCGTCCACCGCGAGCACGCGCAGGCCCGTCACCTCACCGCCACTCACCCTGACTCGCCCAGAGGTCGCCGAACCGGGGCGCCGACCTGGCGAAAGTTGCTCCTCATCCCCCTAGAGGGTGGTGAATCGGGCAGGGGAAGTCAACGGGTCAGACGCCCGGCGCTGATAACTATACGGAGACGCCCGGCCGGTATTTGGGCAGGCGGACGCTCACCTTGGCCCCCGCGCCCACGGCCGTCTCGACCACCAGTCCGTACTCGTCGCCGTACACCTGGCGCAGCCGCTCGTCGACGTTGGCGAGCCCGACGCCGCCGGTGCCCGACCGCTCGTCGGGGTCGCCGGACAGGATGCGCCTCAGCCGCTCGGGGTCCATGCCGATGCCGTCGTCCTCCACGCTGATCAGGCACTCCGCGCCGGCGTCCTCGGCGGTGATGGCGATGCGCCCGACGCCGTCCTTGCTCTCCAGGCCGTGCCGCAGGGCGTTCTCGACCAGGGGTTGCAGGCACAGGAACGGCACCGCCACCGGCAGCACCTCCGGGGCGATGCGCAGCGTGACGCGGAGCTGGTCGCCGAAGCGGGCCCGTTCGAGGGTGAGATAGCGGTCGATCGAACGCAGCTCCTCGGCCAGGGTGGTGAACTCGCCGTGCCGCCGGAAGGAGTAGCGGGTGAAGTCGGCGAAGTCCAGCAGCAGCTCCCTGGCCCGCTCGGGGTCGGTGCGCACGAACGAGGCGATGGTGGTCAGCGAGTTGTAGATGAAGTGCGGGGAGATCTGCGCGCGCAGCGCCCGCACCTCGGCCTCCATGAGCAGGGTGCGCGAACGGTCCAGCTCGGCCAGTTCGAGCTGCGAGTCCACCCAGGCGGCGACCTCGCCGGTGGCCCTGACCAGCCCGGCGCTTGCGTGGTCGCCGTAGGCGGCCAGGGACCCGACCACCCGGTCGTCGGTGGTCAGTGGAACCACCACGGCGTACCTGACCGGGCACTCCGGCGACAGGCACCACACGACGTCGGGGCCGAGCACCTGGATGCGCCCGTCGCGGAGGGTCTCGGCGGCGTGCGCGAAGGCGTCCTTGGCGTGGTGCTCCCCCGCGCCGTCGTAGACCAGCAGCTCCTCACCGTTGGTGATGGCGATGCCCGGCGAGCCGAGCAGCTCACGCAGGTAGCGGGACGCCTTGAGCGCCCCGGCGGCGGTCAGCCCCGCCCGCAGCGGCGGCGCGGCCAGGGAGGCGGTGTGCAGGGTCTCGAAGGTGGCGCGTTCGGCGGGGCTGGTGCCGAGCTCGCGCCGGCCGCGCAGCACCCGCCACAGCACCACGGCCGGCACCCCGACGAGGGCCAGCAGCACCGGCACGGCGAGCAGCGGTTCCACGCCGCCGGAGCCTACCCGCGCCCGCCGGTACCCAATAACCCACCCATCGCCGGACCGCCCGCCCCCTGCGCCGGACGGCACACCCCCCACGTCACTCTCGCTGCCGAACGTCCTCCGGCGCGGATCGGTCGGGCAATTCCTGCCGCGCGGCGCAGCCGGAGGCGTGCAGGGCCGGCCAGAACCGGTTTCCCGGGGTCGCGAAGCTGTGCCCGGCCGCGACGGAGAGCGGCGCGGGATTGATGCCGACGAAGACAACGGTCAGCTTCTCGGCGAGGACGTCCGCCAGCCCTCCCGCGGGGAGATCCGCCCTCTCTTGATCACTCATGGTGTCCCTGCCCGCCCGGGTTCGGCGTGATCAGAACAGCGTCGCCTGTCGCGGCGGTTCCGGCCGGCCGCGTCGGCCGTGCAGGGCGAACTTGTCGTCGGTGGCCTGATCCGGCAACGGCAGCCCGTACCGGGTCAAGAGAGGAAACAGGCGGGCACGCATGTCCTTGCGGTAGTCCGGGAGGACCTCTGAGCCCTTCGCGTACAGCGTGGTGTAGGTGTCGAGGAGTTCGGGGTGATGGATGCGCAGCCAGTCGAAGAACACCTCCTTCACGCCCGAGGCGAGATACAGCGGTGTCCAGTGCACGCCCGTCGCGCCGGCCTGCGCCACGGCCCGGACCATCTCCTCCAGTTGGGCGGAGCTGTCGCTCAATCCGGGCAGTACCGGGGCGAGGAAGACCGTGCAGTCCAGACCCGCCTCACGAATCGCCCGCACGGTATCCAGGCGAGCCCGGGTGGTCGCGGTGCCCGGCTCGACGGACTGCTGCATCTCGACATCCGGCAGGGATACCGAGATGCCCAGGTGCACCGTGGTCACGGCGCTCGCCGTGACCAGCAGGGGCAGGTCCTGGCGGATCAGTGTGCCTTTCGTCAGTATCGAGAAAGGCACGCGCGCGGCGGTGAGTGCCCCGATGATGCCGGGCATCAGCCGGTAGCGGCCTTCCGCACGCTGGTACACATCGGTGTTCGTGCCGAACGCGACGCGCGGCGGCAGTTTGCGCTTGCGTGCCAGCTCACCTTTGAGCACCTCGACGATGTTGACCTTCACGATGATCTCGCGGTCGAAGTCTTCGGCCATGTTGAGGGCGAGCCGGGTGTGGGTGGGCCTGGCGAAGCAGTACCGGCACGCGTGCGAACAGCCCCGGTAGGGGTTGAGGGTCCATTCGCCCGGCAGCATCCGCGCGTCGTCGGGGACCTTGTTCAGCGCGCTCTTGGCCAAGATCTCGTGGAAGGTCACCCCCTGGAATTCCGGGGTGCGCACACTGCGAACCAAGGTCGACAGACGGGCGAGCCCCGGCAGTGCCGTGTCGTCCACAGCGTCCGTGCGCTGGCGATCCCACCGCATCGGTGCGGGCCCGTCACCGCGGGTGTGCTCCTTCTCCGGGGAAGTCATGGTGTCTTTCAACCTCCGCTTTCGGTTCCCGAAGGATGCGCCGATGACGAACCAGATGAGGTGCCGTCCTCTGAGTCGCTCATGCTGTTTCGCAACCGTCGACGGCGACAGACGATTTCTTGATGCCCGTGCTTTTCGACAACCCTGTCGCGTCATGGATGTTTTCGGCAGCCGGGCTGGGAGCCCCACGGGACCGCGATGAGCGGCTCGCCCGTCGAGCCGGACTACAGCGTGTCGAGCAACTCCGACCCTATCGTGCTGGGAAGGGAGGTGATGGCCCGCGAGAAGTCCTGCGACCACCACCACTACCACCGCGAAACCGCATCCTCGCCGAAGACGACACACTCGAACCGGCGGCGCGAACATCAGACTCCCCGGTGCCGTCCGATGCCGTCGCCTGGTTGAGTCTCAAGTGAGGTGAGGCCTCATAGTCGTTCACGCCTTCATCTGTTCCTAGGCTTGGGGAGTCGCCAATGGCCGCTGCGCGTGCCCGATGTCGGTCGTCGGCCCAGGTCGTGTGCTGCGGCGGCGTCGACGTCTTCCTTGAGCGGCCGGTCCAAGGGCCGGCCGGCCATGCCACGCCGTCCGGTCAGGCGGTGCCGGCCGGTCAGGCGGTGCCGGCCGGTCAGGCGGTGCCGGTCGATGAGCGGGGGCGGGCCGCGTGAACGACGACGGCCTTCACACGATCGGCGAGGTGGCCCGGCTGACCGGGCTGTCGGTGCCGACGGTTCGCTTCTACTCCGATGCGGGATTGGTGCCGCCGGTGGGCCGGTCACCTGGTGGATACCGTCTCTATGATGACGAGGCGCTGTGCCGGCTGGAACTGGTCCGGACGCTCCGTGATCTCGGTGTCGATCTCGCGACGGTCACCCGGGTGCTCACGCATGCGCAGAGCCTGGCCGATGTCGCCGACCGGCAGGTCGCGGCCCTGGAGACCCAGATCCAGACTCTGCGGATGCGGCAGGCCGTGCTGCGCCAGGTCACCACTCATGGTGCGGACGCGGACGGGATCGCGCGCGCCAACCGCCTCGCCCGGCTGACCGCCGAACAGCGCCGTCGGATGGTGACCGACCTCGTGGAGGAAGCGACTCGCGGGCTCGACATGGAGCCCGGCTTCGCCGCGCACCTGCGATCGATGCTGCCGGACCTGCCGGACGACCCCACGGTCGAACAGATCGAGGCATGGCTGGAGCTGGCTCACCTCGTCAGCGCCCCCTCCTTCCGGGATGGCGTTCGCCGGGCGTTCGAGCGACATGCCGCCGACCGTTCCTCCGGTGCCGACCAGGGCGACCCGGAGAGTTGGCGACAGGTGGAGCGGGCCGTCGAGGACCTGGCCGGTGGGGCCATGGCCGACGGGATCTCTCCGACTTCCGCGCCGGGCCAGGCCATCGCGGAGGAACTGGTCGCCGCGTTCGCCTCCGCCCACCGGCGCGAGGATGACGCCGAATTCCGAATCTGGCTCGCCGAACGCGTCCGTATCGGAGCCGACCCCCAGGTCTCGCGGTATTGGCGCCTGCTGACCTTGATCAACGGCCGGCCCCCCAAGCCCGATCCGGTGCCGGCGGCCCGCTGGTTCCTCACCGCACTCGAGGCGGCCACCGGCATCCGAACCGATCGCTAGTGTCCCGCGCCGGAGATCCGTCGGGTGAGTCATGTCGGTTTCTCCACCAGGCACGGCTCCCCACCCCCGGCCACATACTGGAGAGGGCCAACACCTGGCGCGGCACACCAGCGCGGTCACCACAAGCCCCCACCAGGCACGGCTCCCCACCCCCGGCCACATGCTGGAGAGGGCCAACCTGGCGCGGCACACCAGCGCGGCCACCACAAGCCTCCACCAGGCACGGCTCCCCACCCCCGGCCACATGCTGGAGGTGATCGGCGCCGGGTCGGCGGGTCGTGGTACGGCGATGCCGGCGCCTGTTACGGCGCCCGAGCCGGTGCACGTTCGTGGACAGCGCATCAGGTTCTTTCACATGGCCGCCACCCGTCTCGGCGCCGCCGGCGCAAGGACCTGCCCTCCCTGTTGTGGGAGGGCGGGGTGACTCGGCGCGCCGGGGCCATCCTCCTATGGGGTGGGGTGGTGCCGAAGGGCCTGAATGAACCAGTCGAACACCGGCGTGAGACTCGGCGGTGCCGGCCAGCCGTTGATCGTGGACAGCAGATGGAAGTACCGCCCGGCGCGCGGGTCGTTCGCGACCTCCAGGCGGGTCAGCAGCTTGCGGCGGTACTCGGCGCTGTCGGGGTGACCGAACGTCGTCGTATACCCGGCGATCATTTCCGCCAGGACCGGCCGTGCCGCTGGTGAACCTGGTTCGATGCCGTCGGCCTGGGCCTTCTGGACCCGCTCGCGGACCAGGTCGGTCACCTCATGGTGGAGCCCGGTCCGGTCTCCGTCCGCTCTCTCGGCCGCCTGTTGTTCGGCCATGCGGCGAACACTGGCCCTGAAGCCGGGGTCCTGGATCAGGGCGGACAGTTCCGCATAGGCCTCCAGTTGCGCGGAAGACGGATCCGCGGGCATCTCAGGGACGGCCGACCTCATCATGGCGACGAAGTCGGGGTTGGCGTCCAGATCGCCGAAGATCTCGTCCACGAAGCCGTTGACGAGTCGCTTGCCGTCCTCAGCGGACGGTGTCGCTTGTCGGGACATGAGAAATCCTTCTTCCAAGAGGGCCGGATTCGATCGTGGTGGTGAGACGGAACGCGCTCCACGCGAGTGCTCGCCGTTCACAGCACCGATCCTGGGGCCTCTGGTCACTTGAGACTCAAGCCCGAGAAGGTCGCGCTGATCATCGTGTCAGCTCGCAAGGCGCTTGACCCCCGGATTCGCGACCGCACCCATCACGGTCAGCGCGCGGCGAGGTAGGCCCATACTCTGTGGCCGGTCGCCGGGGCGCCCTGGAAGCCGGCGCGTTCGGCCAGCGCGGTCACGATGGCCAGCCCACGCCCGCCTTCCGCGCAAGCGATGTCCGCCCGGCCACGGTCGCCGAACTCCGGGACGCCGGCCCCGCCGAGGTCGTAGACGGTGACCATGACGCCCACCGCTCTGACGGAGGCGCCGAGCGGCCGACGGCGGGGCGAGTTGAGCGCGATCTCCACGGTGAAGTGGCCTTCCGGCGATCCGCTCCGGGTGTGGCGGACGGCGTTGCCGGCCAGCTCCCCGACGACCAGCTCGGCATCGTCGGCGAACGGCGTGCCACCGAGCAGGAACCGGGTGAAGCGCCTGGCTTCCGCGGCCTGGTCCAGCGCGCCCGGAAAGACGCGCCGCCAGACCAGAATCTCCGGGCCGAGCCGCACGGCCTCGTCGACTGGCACGGCGCGCGAGGGATGACCGGCGTACGGCGGGCCGGGCGGCGCGACGTCCTCGGCGGCCACGCGCGGCGCCTCGTCGCTGGAGTCGGTTCTCGTGGACACGAGCCACAACGATCGCCGAGCGAGCACGCATCTCCGATCCCACCTTCCTCCACGGCGATCTTCCAGGCGAAAGGCCCGATGACGTGCGCGAACACAGGTGTTCGCCTGATCACCACCCGGCAGAACCCACCGACATCCCCCGGCTTCCCTCATTCTCCGTAGTCAACAAGACACTTTCCGTATAAGTTCTGTGATCCGGGAACCTGTTCGAGTCGTAGTCGGGGAGGCTGACGGCCATGTCGGGCGAGGGAGTTCACGTCCTGCTGGAATGCCGGCGTCGCGGCGAGGCCCTGCGCGCCATGGGCTACACCGTCGACCAGATCGCCGACCTGTTCTCGGTCTGTTACGACGTCAGCCGGTTGCGCCTGTATCGGTACGCCTACGGGCTGACCGCCGCCGAGGCCGCCGCGCGATACAACGACCTCGACCCGGCGGGCACGGCGGCGCTGCGTGAGTCACGGCTGTACGAGTTCGAGCACTGGCCGCAGCGCGGAATGCGCCCGACGGCGCGCACCATCGCCCTGTTCGCGCACGTCTACCGGACCGCCGCCCGCCGCCTGGTCAGCGACCGGATCTACGCCTCCTACAGCGTGCGCGACCGCGACCTCATCGACCGCACCGACCACCGTTCGTCCCATACCGCCCAACGGCCCTCTGCCGCCCCCGTCGCCATCTCGGGGCATGTCACCATGGGTCAGGAAGTGGAAGCGGCACGCCCGGCGGTCCCCGTTCCCGGCTTCAAGGATTGCGCCGCGCTGCTGCGTGCCCTCACAGCCGAGGAGGCCGATGTGAAGCGCCGCGATCTGCTGTTCGAGCTCGCCCTGGCGCTCGGCGGCGCCCCCGCCCTGGCGCTGCTGCGTCACCTGTCCCCACCGGAGAAGGACCGCCTGGCCACCGCGATCCGTTCCTCCACCCGGGTCGACGCCGCCACCGTGGAACTGATCGAGAAGCTCACCGCCCGCTGCCGCCGCCTGGACGACGAGTTCGGCCCCGCCAAGGTCCTGCCCGTCGTCGAAGGCCAGCGCACCCTCGTCGCCGACCTGCTCCACCGCGAGTCACTACTCCCCGGCCTGCGCGACCGCCTGATCCGCGCCTACGCCGAACTCAGCCAACTCGCCGGCTGGCTCCACCACGACCTCCTCGACCACCCCGGAGCCCGCCGCCGCTACCAAGAAGGCCTCACCGCCGCCCACCAGATCCGCGACCCCACCCTCATCGCCTACCTGCACACCTGCCTGGCCAACATGTCCCGCTTCCTGGTTCACACGGGCGAAGCCCTCGACCACATCTACGCCGCCCAAGCCTGGGCACGACAAAGCCCGAGCGCCCTGCTCCGATCGGTACACGCCGTGGACCTCGCGCGTATCCTCGCCGCGCACGGCAGCGCCCGCGACAGTGAACACGCGCTCGTCCAGTCGCGCCATCTGGCAGAACGACCGAGAACCGACGCCGACCCCTCCTACCTTTACTGGTGGACGGCTGCGGGCGTCGAGAGACACACGGCGGCCTGCATGCTCGCCTGGGGACGTCCCGACGACGCGATCCGCACGGCCGAACGAGCCCTGGCGGGGGGCATGCGCAAATCCGCACGGGGCAGAACCCTCCTGGAGTACGCCGAAGCCCTCATCGACAAGCGAGAGATAGCCGCCGCCACGGACAAGATCCGCCAGGCGGCTCAGATCACCGTAGGCCACAGCTCCGGACGCCTCGCCGACACCATCCGCCAGACCCGCACCCGGCTCGAACCCTGGGCCACCAACAAACACGTCCGCACCCTCGACGAGGAACTCGCCTCCCTGGGCATCCCCCTGGTCAACAGGTGACAGGCCGGCTGCCTCTCCCCCCGTAGGCGGAGGACAGGCGCTTCGCGTTTCCGTGGTCAGCTGATGGTGGCCGACCACCGGCCGCGCTGGAGGTGGATCACCCCATCCGGAGCGATCCGGACGCCTGCTCCGTACAGCGGCAGGTTGCCATGCTGTAGCCAGTAGTCGCGGGCCTCGTCGAGCAGGTCCCACAGACGGCGCGGCCCGCCCTGATGCACGGCCGGGGATTGTGGGCCGATCTGCTCGGCCCGCGCCCATGACCCGTCTTCGTGGACCATGTGCGCGATCCTGGTGTCGCCGCTCTCGCGATAATCGAGCTCGACGCCGGGGGCCATGACCTCCAGCATGGAACGCAGCTCCCAAGCGTTCTCCTCGATGTCGATGACGGGGAACCGGCCGATCGAGACTTCCTCGCCGTCCACGGTGCGCGCCGTCTCCATCAGGCCGGCCAGGCCCGGCGGGTAGTCGGCGCCGGTCCTGGTCTTCATGAACATTGCCCAGTCCCGCTCCACCTGACCGACCGCGCCGCCATCGTCGGTCTTGACGGCGGACACGATGAGCGAGGTGTTGGAGATCGTCGTCACCAGACGGCCGCCGGAGTTCAGCGCGGTCAACCAGGACGCGGGGACGGGTCGTACCGACACCATCGCCACGATCCTGTCGAACGTCCACGGGATGTCCCCGGTGGCGTTCATCGGCGCGATGCGGGGGTTGTAGTCGAGTTCCGCCAGTCGGCACGATGCGAGAGCCGTCACGTAGTCGTCCACGTCGATGCTGGTCACCTGCTCATCACCGAACAGATGGCACAGCAGGGCGGTGCCGTACCCCGAGCCGGTACCGACGTCGAGGATGGTGTGCTTGTCCCCGATGCGGGCGTGCCGGTACATCTGCAGAACCAGGCTCGGCAGCGTGGAGGAGGAGGTAGGCCTCCCGGTCGGTTCGTCATGGACCCTGGCCTGGTCGGCGTGGAGGGTACCCACCTTGGTCACGAGCGTGCGGTTACGGTAGGCCGCATCCAGCCACCCCTCCTCGTCGGCCGGGCCGTAGCGCAGTTCCCAGCGACCGCCTGCCCGCTGCCACCAGGCGGGGACGAACTGGTGGCGGGGAGTGTGGGCGACGGCGTCGCGCCACCGTGACCCCGGGTGCGTGACACGGTCGGCGAGCTTCTGCGCGCGAGACGGCCAGTCCATGTCAGCAGTGTCCCCCCTACGGGGCGCCGCACATCATCGCGGTGTTCCGGCGAGCCGGAGCTTCCTGTCGCGTCGCACGGGCAAGATGAGGGCGTCGCCCTCGCAGAGGGTCTCGGCCGGCGCGCAGTCGTCCCCATCCGACTCCGGATTACAGGTCATCGCACCGCCGCGGGGCACCTGCGCGAGGAGATCCCGCCAGATGCGCCCGGCGAGGATCTCCACAATCGGTGTGGTCTTGACGTTCCCCGCCGGTTCCAGGAACCGCGACATGACGCACATCCACACGTCCCCGTTGGAGGCGACGGCGGCGCGGCCGTTGCCACACTGCCCGCACAGCTCCTTGACGCCGGTCTCGATGGTGGAGGCGCCGCGACCGACGCCGCGCATCCGGTCGATCGAGCCCAGGCGGTTCACGCCCAGGGCCTTCATCTGCGCGTGCGCCTGCTCGACGCGCTGCCCGTCTTCGAGCTCGACGATGGCGACCTTGAGGGGAATGCCGCGCCGAAGGGCCTCCTGGATGTTGGCGAGGGTCCGGGCGTGGGAGCCGCCGCGCCGCGTGACGCGGTCGTGCTCGGCCGGGTCATCGCTGTAGTACGACGTGGCCAGCGTGACGTCGGGGTCGGTGAAGAGGCCCCACCGCCGGTCGGGCACGTGGTACAGGTTCGAGAACACCTGGACCTTCAGCCCCTGAGTGAGGGCGTGCCGCACCAGCCGCTCGAAGTCAGGGTGCTTGGTCGGCTCGCCGCCGATGAACTGCACGGTCTCGATCCCGGCGGCCCGAGTTGAGGCGAGCAGGTCCTCCCAGTCGCCGGTGGTCATGGTGCCGTGCCCGACGCCGGGCCCGGAATCGGCGTAGCAGTGGCCGCACCGGAGCTGGCAGCGGCCGGTGATCTCCAGCTCCAGGAAGTGAACCGGATCGAGCTGGACTGTGGCTCGTGGCGTCATCGTCGGTCCTTCACTCGGGTGACCGGGCCGCATCTCAGCTCCTTGACCGTTAGCCGATTAGAGCCGATGCCATTGGCTCTAATCAGATCCAGAGACGACCCTGACCGATTGCCAGCATGACACGCGTCCTACGCTCTGCAATGGGGCGACAGCATACCGTCACCTTTCTATTATTGGAGCCCACCCAGGTCGGAGCGTCACACTTCCGGCGGCGACCTCACCGATCGCACACCTCATGCCCCTGAGCGAAGTCGATCTGCCTCCTTGTCGATCGCGGCCTCGTAGAAGGCGTCGGCGAGGGCCACGATGACCCCCTTGATCGCGGGCCCGTCGGTGAAGAAGTAGTCGGCCATGGTGTTGTGCGCCTGCTGGTTGTCGGCGACGGCCTCGGTCACGGCGGACTGGAAGTCCTGCGACTCCATGAACTGCTTCTTCGAGTTCACCCGGGTCTGCTGAACGAGGTCTGGGTTGCCGAGCAGTCGCTGCACGAGCCCCTGCACGAACTCCCGGATCTGGGACTCGACGAACGACTCTGCACCGAAGAGGTCGTTCATCTTGTCGATGACGACCTGGAGCGCGACGTACTTCGGCTCCTTCCTGGCGCCGGTGCCTGCCGCGCCGATCCCCTTCAGCGCGCCGTCTCCGGTCAGCGAGATGTCGACGGCGATCTTCTTGGTGTGCTTGACACCGACCAGCACCACGTCCGAAAGGTCGACGTCGGCGCTCCATGAGGACTCGGCGATGACCTTCTCCAGCAGCCGGAGAAAGATCGAGAGCATCTCCATGTACGGGTCGGCGTAGTTGACGATCTGGCTCATGAAGTCATAGAGCCGCACGTAGGTGGAGATGTCCTTGCGAAAGAGATCGAGGGTGTTGAGCGTGACCTTGTCCTCGGCCTCGATCGCAGCCGCGTAGCGACGCCGGAAGTCGTGCTGGGCCGGGCTGATCGCCGCTGAGAGCGCGTTGTTGCCCTTGCGGGCGACCCACAGCTCGGCGACCTGGCGGACCTGCTCGTCGGTGTAGATCCCCGCCTGGGCGAGCTTGTTCGCGAGGTGGACGACGACGTACGGATCTGTCTCGGTCTCCAGGGTGGCATCGGTGAAGTACGGCTCGAAGGCGGCCCTGATGTCGTCGGGCTTGTTGGCGAAGTCGATGACGAACGTTTTGGTCTTCTGCTCCCCTCCGGCGGTGCGGTGGGTTCGGTTGAGCCGGGAGAGCGTCTGCACGGCGGTGACACCGGAGAGCTTCCTGTCGACGTACATGGCCGAGAGCAGCGGCTGGTCGAAGCCGGTCTGGAACTTGTTGGCGACCACCATGATCTTGTACGTGTCGCCCTTGAAGGCTGCGCCCAGGTCGGCGCCCGCTCCGGGGTTCATCTTGGCCTCGGTGAACTCGTCGTCCTTCGACGGCGCCGGCCCCCAGTCCTGGCTCCACTCGTCCTTCTCGGTCATCGACACCGACCCGGAGAAGGCGACTAAAGCCCGGTAGTTGTACGACGCGTCCTCGGCGGCCCGCTTGGCTATGTAGGCGTCGATCGCCTTGCGGTACTTCACCGCGGCCTTGCGCGAGTCGGTGACTACCATCGCCTTCGCCCTGCCCTCCAGCAGGTGGGCGACGTTGGCGTGGAAATGCTCGACGATGATCTGCACCTTCTGGCCGATGTTGGTCGGGTGGAGCTGCACCCACCGCATCAACCCCTTGCGTGCGACCGACTCCTCGACCTCGCCACCGGCGCCGCTCCCGGCCTTGCCGTCAATCTTCAACACGGTGTCGTAGGACTGGTAGCCCTTGAGCACGTCAAGGATGTAGCCCTCCTCGATCGCCTGCTTCATCGAGTACAGGTGGAACTCGCGCTTGCCGTCCGGCCCCTTGCGGCCGAACAGGTCCAGGGTCTTGTTCTTCGGCGTCGCGGTGAAGGCGAAATAGGAGATGTTCTCCGACTCGGCCCGTTCGGCCATCTCCGCGGCCAGGATCGTCTCGACGTCGATCGAGCCGCCGTCCTCGATCTCTTTGATCTCCTCGGCGGTCAGGACCTGCTTCAGCTTCGAGGAGATCTGCCCCGACTGCGAGGAGTGCGCCTCGTCCGCGATGACGGCGAACCGCTTGCCCTTCAGGCCGGAGTCGGCCCGGATCTCATCGAGGGCGTGCGGGAAGGTCTGAACCGTCACCGCGATGATCAACTCGCCGTTCTTCAGCGCCCGCGCCAGCAGGCCGGACTTCGACTTCGCACCGGCCTTGCGCACGTCCTCGGGGCTGATCGTCGCGACGATCTTCCCGCTGCCGTCGATCTGCCGGATCGCGTCCTGAAGCTGCCCGTCTAGCACCGTGCGGTCGACGATCACAATGACCGAGTCGAAGACCTTCTCATCGTTGACGTGCAGGCGGGCGAGACGGTGCGCCGTCCAGGCGATCGTGTTCGTCTTCCCCGACCCCGCCGAGTGCTCGATCAGGTAACGCCGGCCGACGCCCTCCTCTGCCACGGCGGCCACGATGTTCGTGACCGCCTCCCACTGGTGAAATCGTGGGAACAGCATGGTCGTACGGCGCACTGAAGTGCCGGTCGCGACGTCCCACTCCTGCTTGGTCTCCACGATCATCAGCCGGCCGATGATGTTGAGCCAGGCGTGCTTCTCCCAGACCCGCTCCCACAGGTACGCCGTCGCCGACTTCCCGTCCGCACCGGGCGGGTTCCCTGCGCCGTCCTCGAAGCCGGTGTCGAACGGCAGGAAGTGCGTCTTGTCGCCCTCAAGTCGGGTCGTCATCGCGGCGCGGTCGTTGGACACCGCGAAGTGAACCAACGCCCGGTGCCCGAACGACAGCAGCGGCTCGACTCGGCCATTGGTCAGCGGGTTGCGTCCGTTCCGGTACTGCTGGATCGCCTCGTTCAGCGACTGCGTGAAGTCGGTCTTCAGTTCCACCGTCGCGACCGGAAGCCCGTTGACGAAGAACACCAGGTCGATGCTGCGCTGGTCGGCGGTCGAGAAGTGCACCTGCCGCATCACCCGGACCTGCATCGCCGCGTACTCGGCGTTCGTCGTCGCGTTCAGCGTCGTCTCGGGCCGGAACTGCGCCATCTTCAATCGGCCACCGCCGATGTACTGCACTCCGGTACGCAGGATATTCAGCATCCCGCCACCGTGTTCCAGCGGCTTGTCCAGCGCCGTGGCCAGCACGTCGAGGAACTTCTCCTGCGACCCCGCCGCCTTCAACGCCTTCTCGTACGCCGGCTTCTGCGTCGCCTCCAGCCACACGAACAGATCCTCGGGAAACAACGCCCGCTCCCGGTCATAGCCGGTGTCGTTCTCCGAGTACAGCCACCCATGGTCCGCGAGGTGCTCACAGATCTCGCTCTCGAAGACGACCTCGTTGTGGTCGGCCATCACGCCACCTCACGCACATCGATCTGGCCCGTGACAGCGGCCGTGACCAGCGCGGAGCGGCGCTCACGGGCAAGTTCGATGAAGCGCTCGGTCTCGGCGATGAGCTGATCAATTTTGGCGGTCTCACTGTCCAAGTGCGCGATGATCCGGCGCTGCTCATCCACAGGGGGCAGCGGCATTGGGAGGTTCACGATGTCGGACTGGCTGATATTGAGCATCGAGTGGCTCGCGCCGGTCGCCTCCAACTCGATCAGATCGCGCCATCTGCGGCTTCCGAGCGCTGTCGCTACGAACCGCGAATCGGCTCGGCGCTCGTCGAGCGAGAAGGCGTAGAGCTTGTCACAGAGCATGAGCCGTGGGAAGTCGCCCTCGACCACTGCCGCGCTGCCGACCAGTTCACGGGTGTTGGCTCGCGACACGATGAGGTCACCTCGAGTTACGACGATGTCCGGGCGCGGAATCTCGTCCTCCGGCAACTCCTTGTTCTCCATCGGACGGAAACGACCGCCGTTCGCTGCTCCAGCCTTGAGAACGGCCCAAGTCTCAACACCATCGGCTGACCACGAGTAGCACTGTGGGCTCCAGCCCTGCCGAACTGATCGAATGATGTGCTTCAGTCGAGGCCCGCTGGTGCCGACGATGGACACCGCCTCCTCAACCGCCGCCCGGCGACGTTCGCAGAGCATCTCGATCAGGCGCTGCTGCTCATCGATGAGCGTGTCGATGCGGGCGGTCTCGCGGTCGAGGTAATCGGCGATGGCGCGCTGCTCTGCTGCCGGGGGCAGCACCAGGGGGATGCGGGCGAAGGTACTCCAGTTACGAAAGTCAACGCTGCGCTCCCGGACGTTCGGCGCCTGGGTGGCGAGGAAGCCGGAGGTGCCGAGGTGGCGTAGCAGACAGGCAAGGTAACCGGGATCGTCGCCAGCGACGGGCTCACAGACGTGGTAGACGGGCGATGCGTTGCCGTAACTGTCGGAGACGCCGACCGCGCCAGCGAAACCGTCGAGCGCGTGGAAGACGAGATCGCCGGGACGGATTTCCTGGTACCCGTTCTCGGTCTCCGAGAAGGTGTAGCCGTCCTCACGGCGGTTGGAGCGAAGGGTTACGATGCCGTCCCGATAGGCGGTGATGACACCGAACCCTGGCTGAGCCGGGCGGTCGAGCGGACGAAGCACCCGGCGCACCGTCGTCTGACGCCAGCCTGCTCGCGCAGCCGGGCTCACCCTTCCACCTCGTGCAGGAGGTCGAGGATCTTGGCGACCTGCTTCTCCAGGTCGGCGTCGATCTCGACGAGAGGGCGGGGCGGGACGTACTTGTAGAAGTGGCGGGTGAAGGGAATCTCATAGCCGACCTTGACCTTGGCCCAGTCGATCCAAGCGTCTGGTACGTGCGGTTTCACCTCGGTGTCGAAGTACGCCTGGATGACCTCGACCCGCGCCGCCGCACCGGAGGTCGAGCCGCCGTAGGTGAAGGGCACGTTCTCGGTGTCGCGTTTCTTGGAGTCGGGCTTCGGGTTGCCCTTGCGGTCGAGGACGGGTTTGCCATCCTCGTCCAGCAGGGGGCGCTCGACGGTGATGGTCCAGTAGCCGAACTCGTCGGTGCGTAGCACCTTCGAGAAGTCGGGGTCGGCATCGGTGAAGTCGGCGTACAGCCGTAGGACCTGGGCGCGGTCAATGTCGCTGATCTCGCGGCCCTTGGAGCCGAGATTCTTGCGCATCTTGGTCCAGAACGACGTGCCGTCGATGAGCTGGACCAGGCCCTCGCGGTCGGGGTGCTTGGTGTTGTCGAGAATCCAGATGTAGGTCGCGATGCCGGTGTTGAAGAACATGTTGGTCGGCAGCGCGACGATCGCATCGACCAGGTCGTTCTCCAGCAGCCACCTGCGGATGTTGGATGGACCGGACTCGGCGGCCCCGTTGAAGAGGGGCGAGCCGTTCATGACGATCCCGGCCCGGCCGCCGCCGTCCTCGGGGGCGCGCATCTTGTGCGCCAGGTGCAGCAGGAACAGCATCTGCCCGTCCGAGGTGGCCGGCAGGCCCGGCGCGAACCGGCCGTAAGGGCCCGCTTCCGCCTTCTCCTTGGTGACGGCCTTGGCGTACTGCTTCCAGTCGACGCCGTAGGGCGGGTTGGACATGCAGAAGTCGAACTTGCGGCTCTTGAAGGCGTCGTCGGTGAGCGTGTTGCCGAAGGCGATGTTGGACGCGTCATGGCCCTTGGCGAGCAGGTCGGACTTGCAGATCGCGTACGACTGCGGGTTGTACTCCTGCCCGTACAGGCTCAACCGGGCAGCCGGGTTCTGTGCGAGCAGGTGCTCCTCGGCCAGAGCGAGCATGCCGCCGGTGCCGGCGGTGGGGTCGTAGAGCGAGCGGACGATGCCCGCCCCGGTCAGATCGGCGTCCTTCTCGGCGAAGAGCAGGTCGACCAGCAGCCGGATCGCGTCACGCGGCGTGTAGTGGTCGCCGGAGGTCTCGTTCGCGGCCTCGTTGAACTTGCGGATGATGTACTCGAACGCGTCCCCCATGTCGGCGTTGGACACGACATCGGGGTGCAGGTCGACGGCGCCGAAGGACTTCACGATCTCGCGCAGGAGACCGGCCTTCTCCAAGGCGATGATCTCCTTCTTGAAGTCGAAGTACTCGAAGACATCGACATCGGCGGAGAAGCGGTCGATGTAGTCGACGAGGTTGTCCTCCAGCCCGTCCGCGTCCTGAAGCAGGTTGTCGAAGCCGTACTTCGAGGTGTTGTAGAACGGCCGGCCGGTGGCCCTGTTGACCTCCATCCGGAGCCGGGCCGGGTTCTGGTACGCCGCGGCCAGGGTTCGGACCGTCTCACGGTCCGGCTCCAGGATGCAGTCGAGGCGCCGGAGGATCGTGAACGGGAGGATCACGTTCCCGTACTGGTTGGGGCGGTAGGGCCCCCGAAGCCGGTCGGCGATCGACCAGATGAAACTACCCAGCGTACTCACAAGACTCCTCACCGAATCGCGCACCGTCCATGGCCACCGCCGGCCCATTGGGGCAGTGGCATCCCCGCAAGGCAGCGCACATCCCCCGGTGCGGCGCCATGCGGACCATCTTCGCGCACCTCGGCCCCCCGCGTACGCGTGAGCGGAGAGAGACCCGGTCTCCTACTGGGCCAGGTAAGGCCGATGTGGTCATCCGGCTCTGCCCGCAGAGTGCTCCGGAGGAGACTCGCTGTGCAAAGGCTTCGTTCAGCTTCTTCACGTGATCCCCGTCAGGGATGCCGCCAGTGACGAGGTAGTCGTCTACATTCCGCATAACCCGCTGGTAGAGCGGAAAGGAAAGCCCGTCCAGCCAGGACTCCACCTCGCTCGAAGGTCACCACGTTCCAGGGCGGATCACACCTGACACTGATATCCCACACGGACGCGGTGACGTCGGTGATCGGGTCCGCGATCTGCTCCGTGCGCCAGGGCGTTGCAAAAACGGCATGCCCAGACGATCAGCAGCCGGACGCCACCATCCTCAGTGCACCTGGTTCGCATGACGCTCGAGTAGTACGGCGATCTCCTCGCACTCTGACGGCGAGATGGTTTCCAGAACGGTCGAAGCCTTCTGCCAGGCGCCGATGGCCGCCGCGAGGTCTCCGGCTTCACGACGCACGTCGCCCAACGCACGCAGCGCCAGACCCTGACGCCGGGGAGCGGGAATGCCCTGACAGATCGCGACGACCGTCTCCAGGACCGTCGCCGCCTCGTCCAACCGCCGCCGCGAGCGATGGAGCTCCGCCCAGACGAACAGGACGCGAGCCTCGCCCAGACGTTCGTCCACGCTTCGGTACGTGGCCAGAGCCTCGCCCAGGAGATGCTCGGCGTCCCCGAACAGCCGCAGAGCGAGTTTGGCGGAGGCGAGCCCCAGGGAGGCGTAGGCCGTGCCACGGGGGAAACCGAGATCGGCGAAGAATGTCAGGGCCTGGGCGAAGGACTGTTCGGCGGCGGCGGGCTCGTCCTGGGCGAGCTGGATCTCACCCAGAAGGATCCGGGCGAACTGGCGGGCACGGACGTCGCCCACGGACCCGGCCTGCTCGACGGCGCGTTCGATGTAGGGACGGGCAGCGGCATGCCTGCCCTGGTTGAAGTGGATCTGGCCGATCCCCCGCAGCACCGCGATCTCCGAACCCCGATCACCGGCCTCTGCCAGGCCGTCCGCCGCCTCGCCGTAGCAGGCCAGCGCCGCCGGGTATCTCCCTTCGACGCGATGCAGCTCGGCCATGTTGACCAGAGCGAGCGCGTGCCCGTACCAGTCGCCGACTTTCGCGAACAGCCGGAGCGAATCTTCCAGGACCTCGCCGCCGCGGAGGTTCTCGTCCTGTGCGAGGAACAGCCCGCCGAGCCCGTTCAGCACAGCCGCCTCACCTCTGAGGTTCCCCGCGTCGCGGACGCAGGACAAGGCGGTCTGCTGCGTCACCCGCCACTCGTCGTAGAAGCATCGGGTCTCGAACAGGTGCATGGCGCTGGAGGCGAGCTCCCAGCACAGCTCGTCGAGCCCCAGCGACGCGCATTGGCCGACGGCGGCGACGACTCCAGCGCGCTCGGCGTCGACCCAGGCGAGCGGGTCCCGTAGATGGAGTTCAACGATCTCCGAGCCGGGCGACCAGAGGGGGCTGCGGCCGTGCAGCAGGCGGTAGTCTCCGCCGCACAGTCGCACGTGCGCCTGGCGGGTCAGGGCAAGCCAGGCGCCCAAGGCTCGTCGCACCGCGGCGCTCTGTTCGTTCTCGGGCTCATCGGCCTCAGCGCATTCTCGCGCGTACACGCGCGTCAGGTCATGGAAGCGGAACCGCGCCTGCCCGGACGGGTCGCGACCCGCGACGTCAAGGAGACGGACCTCGACCAGTTCCCCGATCAGGTCCTCGGCCTCGGCGTGCGGTATGTCGAGCAAGGCCGCGGCCGCCCAGGCCGCGAAATCCGACGCCTCCAGCAGGCCGAGCAGGCGAAACAGCCGCCGTGCCGGAGAGGTCAGGCCCTGGTACCCCACGGCCAGGCTGGCCCGCACAGCCTGGGAGCCATGGGAGAGCTGGTCCAGGCGGCTGCGGGTGTCGCTCAGTCTGATGACCAACTGATCCAGGCCCTCATGCGGCCGCGCGGCAAGCTTGGCGCCGGCGATACGCACCGCGAGGGGCAGGCCACCACACAACCGGACGAGCATGTCGGCGTCACTGGGCGCTTCGGCCGCCCGATCGGCGCCGATGAGATGCCGCAGGAGTTCGAGCGCCTCACCGGACGGCATCACCGGCAGGTCGATCGTCCGTGCCGCGGGCAGAGCCGTCAGCCGGTGCCTGCTGGTGATCAGGACCGCGCACCCCGGCGTGCCCGGCAGCAGCGGGTAGAGCTGCCCCTCGTCCGCCGCATCGTCGAGCACCACCAGGTAACGCCCGTTCGCCAACGTGCCGCGGTAAAGCTCCGCCCGCTGGTCCAGCCCCGCAGGATCGGTGGCGCTGTCGACCCCGAGCGCGCGCAGAAACCGGCCCAGCGCCTCCTCCGGATCTGTGGGACGGTTCTCGCCGCCGCGCAGGTTGATGTACAACTGCCCGTCGGGGAAGTCCCGCCGGACGTGGTGGGCAATGTGGACGGCCAGGGCGGTCTTACCCACGCCTCCCTGACCCGATATCACGCAAAGGGGCACCGTCGCCGGCGTAGGTGTCCCCGCGGTCCCCGCCGTCCCTGCGGTCGCGGAGGTCGTTGCCTTGCCGCGGCCCAGGCGAAGCGCCTTGATCGCCGCCGACAGCTCTCCTCGCCTGCCGACGAAGTCGGCGATGTCCGGCGGTAGCTGGCAGATGCCCCCGGCCCGCGGTCCGGGCACGGTTGGCGGCAGGTCACCGCCGAGGACCATGGCCTGCAACTGTTGCAGGTCTTTACCAGGTTCGACGCCCAGCTCTGCAACGAGCACGTCGCGGGCCCGACGGTAGGCGTCAAGCGCCTTGTCCCGCTGTCCCGCGCGCGCGAGCGCGAGTATGAGTAGATACCAGGCCCTCTCCCGTAAAGGCTGCTCAGCCAGCAGGCGGCGGAGGTCCTCGATGATCTCTTGGCGGGGACCGAGGACGAGCTTCACCTCCGCGTAGTCAAGGCGCGCCTGCGTGCGGCGCTCCTCCACCTCGGTGACACGGGCGAGAAGGTCGCCCTCCAGTGGAGTGCCCTCGGCGGGCTGCCCACGCCAAAGCGCCAGCGCCCGTTCGAACCGTTCGACCGCGGCCTCGGCCTCGCCCCTTTCGGCCTCCAGCCGAGCGAGCCGTATCTCCTGGTCGAAGGTGAGCAGATCGACCTCCTCTGTACCAGCTTGCAGCAAGTAGCCGGGTCCCCTCGTGAAGAGGCGAGTCCCCGTCGGCAACGCCTTTCTCAGCTGGGCGACGTACGTGTGCAGGTTGGGGACCGCCGAAGAGGGAGGGTTGGCCCACAGCGAGGCGATCAGACAGTCCCTGGACACCGTGGTGTTGACACTGAGCAGCAGACTGGCCAGGACCGCGCTCTGCTTACCGCTCAGCGCGCCGAGCTGCTGACCGCCCACGCGAACGCATACCGGCCCCAAGATCCCGAAGGTCACTTCCGCCAAGTCGCGCTCCCGCCTGTGACCAGTGGGTCGATCTACGGCACTTGGCCATTGTCGATCAGGAAAGGCCGCCAGTCGAGAGTGGCCGCCGGGCGCTCATGGACCACGTCGCCCCGCCCGGGACCCGCCCACACCACCCCGGCCGCGAGACCCCCGGGTACGTGACATCCGCCGGCCATCCCATTGGTGGGCCGCCCTCACCGGGCAACTGACCGCGGCCGAGTGGTTCCTTTCCCCCTCACGACGTGGCCGATGACGAAAGCGCGCCCGGCAGGGAACTCTACCGAGCGCGCTTAGAAGGTTGTTCAGGAGTAGAACCAGAGACCGAATCCGGGGCTGTCCCACAGACACTTGTACTTCTTCACTTTGCCCACATAGACGGCGGCCTCCCCAACGGCATTGCACGTCTCCGAGTCCGCGTAGACCTGATACAGGCGCCACGAGGCGGCGTCAGCCGGTGCGGCGGTCAGGCTAACGCCGGCGGTCGCCGCGACGATGAGAAGAGCCAGGGCTTGTGCGGACTTGCGAAGCAGGCCGAGTCGTCCTCGGAATGTATGTGTGAGGTCGGCAGGCATGATGCTTGTTGTCCTCCACTTCGTGGGGTGTGTGAAGCGGACGCTGAGTGCTTCCTGATCCAGGATCACCGAAGGCGCCATACAACCGCCACAAAGACGCCACTGACCGCAGGCTCGGGTGGAGATGTCCTGGCGACGGGACGACGACTCACGCTTGCCTGGACCGCCTTCCGCGTCGGCGCCGTTATTCCCTGAGCGATGTAGAGCATCACTTAAGACATTCTCGGCCGCACGCCGCACTCCACCATGGCCCGCATATGGCGGGTTTATGGCAGCACTGTCTATTATTCCGTATGACGCACCCCCGAAAACGGAACAGTCCGAGAAGGAGGACCCAACATGCCGTGTCCGTCTAGAGCGATGGGAGACCGCGCGAATGCCACGTAAGCGCATGAGATCGGCCGCCTTCCTTATCGCAAGCGTCACCTTCCTTACGACTATTGGCGTGGCTTCTCCCGCTCAAGCCTCAGACTGGTGGCTGTTCAAAGTATATGCATACATGCAATCATGTAAATCCACCGGAATTTATTTGATAGGAGAAACGACTATCGCGAAGGAGTACAGCTGCCTATGGGACAGCCCCGGCTACGGACTCTGGCTCCGTAAGTAGATAATCACCTAGAGCTTTCCCGAACAGGATTTCAGGCACAAAGCCGGCTTGGCCACTCAGGGCGTGTTTCAGAAGTGGCCGACAAGAGCCCCCGATACAGATCGGGGGCTCAAGCAGTCTTATGCGTCGCTCTTCTCCAGCAGTGAGGCTTTTTCATCCTGGGTTATTCGAGGCAGTTGCCGGTCCTCAGCTGAGGCGCATCTTCGACTCGAGTCGCGCGTCGGCTTCCGATGTCGCCGACCGACTGCCCGGGATCTTCGATGACCATGACCTCGTCGGTCCGGAAGACGACGGCTTCAGGAGATGGCCCGCTCGATGCGGCGGAACGGCACTCGTAGCCGTCGGGCTCGTGCAGCCTCGCAGCCGGGACCTCAGCACGCGAGGTCCATTTCGGCGGGGCTAGGGTGATCGCTGTTGCCCTGCGACGGTGGAGGAGACGTTGATGACCGCCGACCCAACACTGACCCGGATCGGCCAAGCGGTGGACCTGCATCACGGCCAGGGTCAGCGTGACGCCGCTCGCGAGCTGTTCGCGCAGATCTGGGATGACATCGGCGGCGAGCAGGGCGAGCCGCTGCATGTGTGCGTCCTGGCCCACTCGATGGCCGACGTGCAGGACGACGTTCACGAGGAACTGCTGTGGGATCTGCGGGCCCTCGCCGCCGCTGATCGGGTGACCGATGACCAGGTTGCGCAGGCCGGAGTGGCGATCCCGGTGGCCGGCCTGTATCCGTCCTTGCACCTGAACCTGGGTGACTGCTACCGCCGGCTGGGCGACCTCGACCGCGCCCGTGAGCACCTCCAGCAGGCCCGGGCCGGGATGGGCGCGCTCGGCGATGACGGGTACGGCAAGCTCATCAGAGGCGGCCTGGAACGCCTGGCCGAGCGGTTGGGTGAGACCGTCTGATCCCCGCTGAGGCCGACGACACGGCCGGCGCCGGGAATCAGGTACGTCGCGAATCGCGCCCTTGAGATGGACGCCGTTCACGTTCGTCAGCGGAGGGCATGGGAAATTCTTCGGGCAGTCGCTCGAACGGAGGGAGCAAGCGTCTGGGGGGATTGGCTGCCTGCTCGGAAGCAAATGGACACAGCCGCCACTACCGAGCCGTCCGCCCCGTAGATCGGCGCCCCGACGCATTGGACGTCCGGCCCGACCATTCTGTCGCTGGTGGAGTAGCCCTCCCGGCGGACGCCGGCCAGAAGGGAGCGGAGCCGGCCCGGATCTGTGACGGTTTTCTCGGTATAGCGCCGCAGTGGAGCGCTCAGATATTCCTCTCGTACGTCGCCAGGGGCATGGGCGAGCAATACCAATCCCGCTCCCGTGGCGAATGCGCCGAACCGGCCTCCCGCCCGGCTGCCGGCCTGCGGAGCGTTGGGCGTGCTCAGACGTTCCAGGAAGACGACGTCCAGGTGATCCCGCACGGAAAGGTGGATATGTTGTTCCTTCGTGACGTCGTACAGGTCGTGCAGGAACGGCAGGGCGGCATTCCGCAGGGCGAAGCCGCGGGGCGCGAGGGTGGCCACCTCCCACAGTCGCAGGCCCACCCTGTAGCGCCGGTCGGGTCCACGCTCGAGAGCTCCCCATTCGACGAGTTCGGCGGCACGACGGTGGACAGTGGGCATCGACAGCCCGGTCCGCCTCGACAATTCGGTGAGCGTCAGCGCAGGAGTTTCGTAGGAGAACGCTCCGAGCAACGCCAGGACCTTGTCGGTCACCGACATGCTGTGCTCGTCGGACATGTTCCCTGCCTTCCTGCGCGATGGTCTCCGCGCCGTTCGATGGATGCTCGCTCAGCCACCCGAAGATGATGTGACCCGATGGGCGAGAGGTCGCGTCGGCGGAGTGGCCGGGTGGGTCATCTCGCTGTACCTCCGGACGTGATCGATCGGTCGGTGTCGAATGGCGCCGCCGGGCGGCCCCGCTGTTCCCCGCGGGACGACCGATGTGTCGGTCGGCGGGGTGTGCCGGAACGCCCGGTGATGCCGTGGCTGGTGCTTGTTGTCAACGGGTGGTCGCGGTGGCCTGTTCGATGAGGTTGGTGACGATCTCCGGGTTGGTCACCTGTGCGGCGTGGGGGGTGCCGGCCTTGACGGTGTGGGCGTGGGCTCGGGCGGCCATGAAGCGCTCGGCCGCCGGAGGAATCAGGTGGTCGTCGTTGGAGACGAGATACCAGGAGGGGATGGTCTTCCACGCGGGCGGGCCAGACGGTTCATCGAGGGTATGCGGGGCGGCGGGGCTCTGTGTGGCGGCGAGCTCCGCGGCGGTCTTGTCGCTGAGGCGGTTACTCAGGAACAGGTCCCGGTATTCATCCGCCTTAGCATACAAGTCGACTCCGGCGGTGCCGTCGGCCAGGGTGAAGGGGACGGGGGTGAGGGCGGTGGGGATTTGGGCCTTGGGGTCGTTGGTGATGTGGGTGCCGGGGAACTTCGCGGTCAGGTCCGCGGCGCTCTCGCCATCGTCCGGGGCGAAGGCCGAGATGTAGACCAGGGCCTTGACGTTGGTGTCGTCCGTGGCGGCGTTGGTGATGACGGATCCGCCGTAGGAGTGGCCGACCAGGACGACGGGGCCCTTGATGGTCTTGAGGTAGGAAGCCAGATAGGCCGAGTCGTCGGAGAGGCTGCGCAGACCTGTGGGAGGGGCGGCGACCGGATATCCCTTGGACTGCAGGCGCTTGACCACGCCGCTCCAGCCGGCCGAGTCGGACCAGGCTCCGTTCACGAGGACCACGGTCGGTTTCGGGGCCGAGGCCGTCTGGTGGGAGGATGCGGCCGACGCGAGGGTGGTCACGCCGCCGGCGAGGGCGACCCCGGTCGCACAGGCGATGGCGACGCGGAAAGTACGACGGTTGAGCACGGGTTTCTCCTTGTGTGATGGATCATCGCTTGTTGAGCGCGGACATGCTTGTCCGCGGGAACGCACGGCGGTGGAGATGGATCAGTGGACCGCCCCCGCACCTGGAGGTGGCGTTGTGCCGGGCTGTGGATGGCGGGCCGTCTGCGGTCACACTCGGGCGGGAATGTGCTCCTCGGCCCAGTTCAGTGCGTAGTCGGCGACTTCCTGCCAGCCGTCCTGGCCGATGATGAAGTGCGAGCGCCCGGGGAATTCCTGGTAGTCCGTGATGGCGGGGGACTTGCGGTAGAGGCGCCAGTTGGCCTTGTTCACCTTGGGCGGGACGATGTGGTCGGCCTGTCCCGCGATGAACAGGAGCGGGGCCCGGCGGCGGTTGCGGAAGTTGATTCGAGTGGCGGCTCGGGGGTTGAAGTTGGCGAACGCCCCCTGGAAGAGGACGCGGGCCGAGCCGGGGACGGCGTACCGCTCGTAGTGGGCGGCGGACTGGCTCTCGGTGAGGGTGTTGGTGACGGCGTAGTGGAACTGCCGCGGCGTCAGCGGGATCGCCTTGTTCCTGTTGGCGGGGTTTCCCAGGACCGGCCAGGCCGACTTGAGGGTCGACAGCGGCAGGGGGAGCACACCCTTGACGGCTGCCGAGTCGATGGCGACGCCGACACCGCCCAGGCCGCGGTCGAGCAGGATCTGCACGACGGCGCCGCCGAACGAGTGGCCCATGATGATCGGCGGGCGATCCAGATCGCGGATGACGCCCTCGTAGCGGTCGACCACCTCGCGAAGGCCGACTCCCGCGATGCCCGTGGGGTCGCGCCGAAGCTCCTCCACCTCGCGGTCCAGCCCCGGCCAGGCGGGGGTGATGACTCTGTACCCTCGAGCCTCGTAGTGGTGCTTCCACCCTTCCCAGCTGCGCGGATTCACCCAGAGGCCGTGGATGAGCACGATCGTGCCGGCCTCGTCGGCGTAGGACTCACTAATGAGAACCCTCCAATGTAAGAACGTTCTGTTCACTTGAATCGGGCGGACCGATCGGTGGAGACAGTGGCGCGTGGGAGACCCGCGTCCCACCCGCCATCCAGCGGAAAGGAACCTGGAGTCGAAGACCGCTGCTCACCGCACGCGAAGCCGGACCGTCGCTCCCCGCGATCCGCCCCCGATGCACGTCGAGCACGCATCCTGCGGCGCTTCTTCAGAGTGTCGCCAGACGCGCCCGGTCCGCATCCGTCGAATGGCCACCTGAGATCTGCGCCATCGCGCCGCGCTGACGGTCATTTCACCAGCCCGCTGGTGTCCCTCCAGGTCAGACCCACATAACGCGGGCTTCGGAGGCGACCCGCTCCGGCATTCGCCCATGTCGGGCCGGCTGATGACCATGTACGCGGGACGCCGTACCCACCACGACCGTCAAAGTAAGTGCGCTGCCGGCGCCCAGCGGCCGAGGCCGGAACCTCAGGTGCCGAGCGGCACTTACGCGGCCCTGCCGCGGGCGGCATGAACCGCGGTCTCGCGCGCAGTCATTTGACCGAGGCGACCCGATCCCACAGCACCGACACTGGCCACGTGGTCAGGTACGCCGTTGTACCTGTCGAGTGGGACCTCACTTCCTGCGTCGAGCGAACAGCCGGGCAGGAGACAGAGCGCCCCCATCCGCTGAGGAGAGGAGCGTGATGTCGAAGATCGTTCTTGTCACCGGGGCTTCCAGCGGTCTCGGGGCGGCGACCGCGCAGGCATTGGCCGGCGCCGGTCACACCGCCTACGCCGGAATCGGGCCCGCCTCCGGCCGTCCGCCCGAGGACATCGCCGAACTGGACGGGTACGCCCGCGCGCAGGGCGCGCTGCGTCCCGTCGCACTTGATATCGCCGATCAGCGCTCGGTCTCCGCCGCGGTCAGGGATATCACGGCGGAAGCCGGCCGAATCGACGTGGTGATCCACACCATGGGACCTGTACCCCGGGGGCCCGTCGAGTCCTTCACTCCCTACCAGTTGGCGCAGATCTACGACGCGCATGTGCTGTCCACCCAGCGGGTGAACCGTGCGGTGCTGCCGCAGATGCGCGAGCGCCGGGACGGCCTGCTGGTCTGGGTCGTATCCTCCGGCCACCGTGCCGATGCGGCTCCCTACCTCGCCCTGCACTCCGAAGCCGTCACGCTGATCGACCATCTCGCGGCGAGCTATGCCAAAGAGCTGACCGGCTTCGGGATAGAGACCTCGATCGTCGTTTCCGGCTCGCTCATGCCTGACACCGGCCGGCACCTGCGCCTGGTCTATCCGGATGACGCCGAGACCGCCGAGGCGTATGAGGGCCGGTATCCCGGCCTGGTCGACCGCGTGGACGTGACCCTGGCGGAGCGGGCCGGCACCGACGCGGACGTCGCCCAGACGGCCAAGGCCATCGCGGCCGTGGTGGACGGACCGAAGGGCGGCCGTCCGCTGCGGGTCGCCGCCGGTCCACCCGGCGACGGGCCAGGGACCGGCAGCGCGGGCAGCGGCGGTTAGCCGGACGGGAGTGCACCGGGACTGACGCCGCCGCCCAAAGGACCCCTCCTGGACGCTTGTTCCGCTTCCGCTTCCGCTTGGGCGGAAGCGGAACAAGCCCACTGGTCGATCGTGGGCGTGCTGGTGCGGTGGTGTCATTCGTCCAAGGCCGAAAGCGCGTCGCGGAGCGCGGCTCGTGAGGTGATCCCAAGCTTGGGAAAGATCTGGTAGAGGTGCGCGCCGACGGTCCGGTGCGAGAGAAAGAGCCGCTCGGCGATCTGCTTGTTGCTCAGGCCGGACGCGGCCAGATCCGCAACCTCCCGCTCCTGCGGCGTGAGCACCGTGTCACCCGCGGCGGCGGTTCTCGGCGCGACCCAGCCGGTGGCACGCAGTTCCTTGGACGCGCGCTCCGTCCAGGGACGGGCGCTGAGCAGGGTGAAGGCGTCGTACGCCAGGCTCAGCGGCCCTCTGGAGTCCGCGTTCGCCCGTGCTCGTCGGAGCCTTTCGCCGTAGGCGAGTCGCACCCGGGCCAGATCGAACGGCCACCGCTCGACGCCCGGCACGGCCAGCGCCGTGTCGAAGAGGCGTACCGCGTCCTCATCTTCGGCGGCACACAGCGCCGCCGAGCCGCCGGCGAGAAGGGCGAGCCGTGGGGAGAGCGCCGCGATCCCGGTCTCCTGTATGGCGCGCACATGGGCGGCCGCCTCCGCTTGGCGGTTGGTGCGGACCGCGGCTTCGACGAGGTCCATCGCCACCCATAGGGCGTGCGGGACGTGGGAGGCGAAAGTGCCGGCGGGGCTGATCGCCGTCGCGTGCTGGTAGGCGCTTTCGAAGTCGCCGCGTCCGAGATCCGCGATGGTGCGTACGTGCCAGGCGTAGTGCAGCGCTGTCCCGACTCCCCGAGGCGTCGCCCACCGGGTGATCTGGTCGGTGAGGAGGCCGGCCGTGTCGTCGTCCCCGCGGGCGGCGGCGATGACGGCTCGGCAGTACCAGAAGTACCAGGTGAAGAACCGGTAGCCGGAGTCCTCGCACAGCTGGAGTCCTTCGTCGGCCAGATCCGCACACTCGTCCCACCTGCCGGTCAGGTAGTCGTCCAGGCACAGGTGCATCAGCGCGCCGAGGTGTCGGCGCGCCGGGCCGCCGTCCCGTCCCTGGAGGACGACTTTCCAGGAGGGCCCGCGAAGGTCTGCCAGCCGGTCGAGGTAGAGCGACGCGGTGCCGATTCGGACGATACGGCCGGGGTCGGTCTCCTCGGGAAGTTCGCTGAGGACGGTCTGCAGCTGTTCCAGTGCCGCGACTCCCGTACGTGCCGGGTCGGAGAAGGTCTTGCCGGCCACGGACAGCAGGGCGGGCGGCTCCGGTCGCAGGGAGGCGACCGCGGTGTAGAAGGGCACCCACAGCTCTGCGCGGCCGCTGAAGAAACACAGGAGCAGCAGCAGGTGGACCGCGTCGATGAGGGCGTTGTCCTTGGCGTCGTACCCGTGTGTGCCGGACTCGATGGCGCCCACCAGCAGGCGGTGAGCGGCGTCGATGTCTCCGTCACCGTTGATGATCAGGTAGACGGCGGCGGAAGCGGAGCGCAGGGAGCCCGTCAGGTCCGGGTCCGCCCGGCGGGCGTTCTCGAGCAGCTCCGACGCGCCGCGCAGTTCCCCGGTCGCGTCGGCGCCGATGTAGGCGGCCTCCGCCAGTCGGCGGGCACGGTCCGAACCACGGGGGCTCAGATCGGCGGCCCGTACCAACGCCGCCACCGCCCCGACGGCGTCTCCGCGCGCCGCGATGCGATGCGCGGCCTGTTCCAGCAGGACGGCCACCTGCTCGTCCGGCTCGACGGACGCCTCTCCGAGATGCCAGGCCCGGCGCTCGGGCTGATGCACCAGTACGTGGGCCAGGGCACGATGGGCCGCGCGGCGCTCGGCACTGGTGCAGGCGTCCACGACCGCCGAGCGGATCAAGGGGTGGCGGAAGACGAGCCGCCGGGTGCCCTCGTCGAAGTTCACCAACTGGTCCTGCTCGGCAGGCGCCAGGTCATCGAGATCGACGTCGTGGCCGCCCTGCCGCGCCGCTGCCTGCAGGACCCCGAGGTCACCGGTCCCGTCCATCGTCGCGAGCAACAGCAGACGCCGCGCGGCAGCAGGGAGGCTGGAGACCCGGGAGACGAACAGTGCTTGCAGCCGCTGGCTGAGCGGCAGCACCGCGGGAAGCTTCTCCAGCGCCACGCGCTGCTGCCCGCTCAGCGCCGTCGGCAACTCGAGCAGAGCCAGCGGGTTCCCCTCGGCCGCGGCCAGCAGTCGCTGACGCACCCGCTCGGCGAGGTTCGGGAAGTGTGCGTCGAGCAGGGCCCTCGACGACTTCCCGTCCAGCGGCGGCACCTCGTATTCAGGTAGCCCGCCGCGGTTGAAGAAGGTCTCACTCCCCGAGCGCATGGCGCCGAGAAAGCCGACGCGGCTGCCGTCGAGCCTGCGCGCGACGAAGCCCAGCACGGCAGCGCTGGCCCGGTCCACCCAGGGCAGGTCGTCGATGATGAGAAGCAGCGGCTCCGCGGCGGCCACCTGACGCAGAAGCATCAAGGTCGCGCTCGACACGACAAGCCGGTCCGGTGGTGGTCCGCTGCCGAAGCCCAGCGCGACACGCAAGGCTTCACTGTGGGCGCTGTCGAGATCGCCGAACGCCTCGGAGAGGGGGAAAAGGAGCTGGTTCAGTCCGGAGTAGCTCACGTCGGCCTCGAACTCGACTCCGGCGGCACGCAGGACACGCGTTCCGGTTAGGGACGCGGCTTCCGCCGCGGCATTGAGCAGGACCGTCTTGCCCACTCCCGCCTGCCCCGACAGCAGGAGCGCCCCACCACGATCGGTGGCGGCAAGGAAGTCGCATATGCGTTCCACTTGCTTGGCGCGCCCCACCAGGGCACCGGCGGCGTCGTATTCAAAAAGGTCGTTGTAACCCACCGGGTCACGCTCCCCTCAACCGTCTACGCCGAGCCGGGGATTGCATCGAACCCCGCATTCTTTGAAACCTGAATCACAAGGAGGCGGTCATGCTATCTCTCGGCCATCACACGGCAGAAAATCTTTCACTGGATGAAAACCCACGCCCGTTGGACGCCGGAGTGCAGCAGAATTGACCTATGAGCGGCCAAGGTCGTTCCGGGATCGGCCACCGCCTGGCACTACATCCACGAGGCCACCATGCTGCCCTCCCGTCGCGCTACAAGCCTGGACCAGACATCACAGGCCCCCGAACGCGCCGACTACGCCTTCGTCATACTCGACGGAACGCTCATCCCGATCGACCGGGTGGCCGCCGACCTGTCGTACCACTCCGGCAAGAACCGGATGCACGGCATGAACATCCTTCGGCTACGCGAAGCAGGATGGAAAAGCTCACTATGGGCTACACAAGTCAGGCATGTCATTTCTGGTTTTCGAGCATAACCAGTAATTAAGGTCTATGCGTGTGCTTCTTTCGATCCCGCCGCTCACATAATCGACGAGAAAAGCCGATGAATAGCCGCTCGCCTCACCTGGACGGGACAGCTGCAGAACCAGTTCGGCGCGTACTTGAATCGGCGAGTCCTCAGGCGAGCAGACCTGTGTGACCTCCCGAACCCCTTGGGGCAGGCCCTTGCGCTGGATGGTGATTGACTCGCCGCTTCCGATGGTGTCGTCATTCGAAGATCCATCGTGAGGGAGGAGGGTGTAAGCGTCAAGGCGCATTCCGCGGGGGTGCTCCAAACGTACGGCCCTCACGGTGACCGTTCCAGGCTTGTCCAGGCACAGACGTAGCCCTCCATACAAGTAGGGCGCACCTGGCTTGCTGACGGTCATGCCCTCACCGGTCATGATCCCTCCACCTGGCCCTCGAAGTTCAGGGCTCCCCGGAGCCGTGTCCGCACGACCAGATGCCACGATCAGCGCGATGCACGCCAGGGCCATGCGTCCCCTTGCCATACCTGGCAACTCCTACTCTGCGGTCGAGACTCCAGCGGTGATCAACTCTTCACTCACGCGCTTCGGCCCCCTGAAGGCGCACAAGCTCTAGGAGAGCCTCTCAACCTCGGCGAATAGCATCAACCGAACGGCCAGAACTGGAAAATATAGCTTTCCCACTCTCCATCGATGTCGTGAGGAAAGTGGCCGGGTGGGACGAGTGGCTTTCGATGCCCTCTGACGTGCCATTTCAGGCTCGGAGCCCATTCCTCTGGCCGGCCGGCTAACGGCGCGGGCACTCGAACGCTCACTTACTCGCCGGCTCATGAGATCAGATGAATTGACCCTGTTCGGTTCGCCCGGCACAGTCGTGCGCATGCCCCTCGAGGAAGTCCCAGACGATCCGGGCGCACGCCGGAGGCGGCCGGTCGTAGTGGCCATCGTGATGGTCCTGCTCGCCGGTCTCGGCGTGGGTGCGTGGGTCCTTCGCCGCACAGAGGCCGGGCCTCTGCCGCCACCCGACGCCCCGTGGCCGACGACGGGGGAAGCGTCGGTGTTTCTGTGCGGGAGTGGCAGCGCGCAGGACAACTGCGACGGGCGTGCGATCATGGCCGCGCAGCGCCTGATGGTCGAACGCACCCTCCGGGGCCTGCCCGAGGTGTCCGCCGTGCGGTTCCAATCGCGCGCGGAGACGCTCAAAGACTTCAAGAAAGCCTGGGCCCTGAGCGCCACGGCCCGCGAGGCATTCCGCGAATCCGACATGCCTGAATCATTCGTGGTGGACCTCACCTCGACCGGAGATTTCCTGCGGAAGGTGGAGACGCTGCCTGGAGTCTCGAACGTCTATGTGCGCGGGACGAGCTTCTGGGCCGGCAAGGCCGATGTGGCGATCCGGCTCTGCCCGCGGACCGCTCCGGGGAAGAATTCGCCGTGCCTCGGGCGGGGCGAGGCCAGCGCGGCCGAGAAGGCCACCATCTACCAGACCCTTCGCGACCTCGACGGTATCGGGGCGATCTACCTGGAGGATCGTAGGCACGCCACGAAGGACGCATTCTGGGCCATGTTCGCTCGGTCGCCGGATGACACAAAGCTCTTCGCGTACATTCCGGAGTCCTACCACCTGGTACTCGACGGTCCAGGAGCCGTCGACCGCGTCAGGCGCGCAGTCAGTGGGCTCCCCGGTGTGAACAACATCGAGCAAGAACTCTCCTGACCGGAGACCACCGGCTGGCTCGCCGCCCTCGCCCGGCAGGTCATACCGGCCGTCCCTGTCGCCACTGACCAGGCATCAGCACAGCCGCGCCGGTTCCTGCCCCTGCGCGGACCACTCGTGTCCCTCCGATCCGGCGGAGCGCGGCTCACGGGAACCACACGGGGCATTAGGGCCTGTCCCGTGGATCTTGACCGCCTGACGGTCACGCTCCGATGAAGCTCACCGTTTCCGCCAGTTCCGCGCGCTCGGTACGCAGCCGTGGCACGTCTTCCTTCTCGAACCCCACCGAGACACCGCAGAACAGCGCGAGCCTGTCATCGGCTCCGACTATGCGGCTGACGGTCTTGCGATACATCGTCCACATCACCTGGGGACAGCTGTGCAGCCCTTCCGCCCTCAGCAACAGCATGACCGTCTGTAGGTACATCCCCGCGTCCCCCCACTGCCCGGGTCCCATCGTCCGGTCGAGGTAGCAGAACACCACAACCGGCGCCCCGAACGCCGCCGAGTTCAAGGTGGCGATCTTCATCGGCCTGTCGGGGTCGTCGCGCTCGATTCCGAGCGCTTTGTACCGCTGGGCAGCAGCGGCGGAAAAGCGGTCCAGATACGGCGAGGTCAGTTCTGCCGGGTACATCGGATACTCCCGCTCATCGCCCGGGTCTCCTGCCAATGCCCTGGCCGTCGCGTGCTTCTTGAGCTCAGCCAACGGCTCACCGGCCACAACGTACAGATGCCACGGTTGGAGGTTCCCGCTCGACGGAGCCCGCGTCGCTGCGGTCAGCACTCGTTCGAGTACTTCCTTGGGCACGGGCTCATCGCTGAACGCCCGCACAGCCCGGCGACTGTCCACGGCTTCATACACATCCACGTCTTCTCGTCCCCTCCCCCATCGACGACCACCTCTCTTCCGTCCAGGGAGTGTCGTCATAGAACCGGACTGGACTGATCTACACCAAACACCGCTGAAGATCCATGGGGCACGTCCCAGGGGCCGGCTTCGAAGGCCCGAACCCGGCGCATGAAGATCGTTGAGTCGTGTCAGGTGAGTAGGCTGACCGCGGTTGCCCTGTGATGGTGGAGGAGACGTTGATGACCGCCGACCCAACGCTGACCCGGATCGGCCAGGCGGTGAGCGAGTGCTACCGCAAGCTGGGCGACCTCGACCGCGCCCGTGAACCTTCCAGCAGGCCCGGGCCGGAATGGGCGCCCTCGGCGACGACGGGTACGGGCAACTCATCAGAGGCGGCCTGGAGCGGCCGGCCGAGCAATTGGGTGAGACCGTCTGATCCCCGGTCTCCGCGCGCGTGGTCGAGCCCGGGCGAAGCCCGAAAAATACAGTCCGAGCGGAGCGAGGCCCATTTTCGGGCGGGGACGGTGCCCGCGTGGGGCGTTAGGGGGTGAATTCGAGGGCCTCGCGGAGGCGGGTGGCGTAGGTGGCGGCTTCGGCGTCGTCTTCGTATTTGACTCTGGGCCAGAAGAAGCCGCGCAGGCCGTCCTTCTTGTGGCGGGGGACGACGTGGGTGTGCAGGTGGGGGACGCTCTGGCTGATGCGGTTGTTCATGGCGACGAAGCTGCCGGCCGCGCCCAGGCCCTTCTCCACGGCCAGGGAGACCGCCTGGACCCGGGCGAAGTACGGTCCGAGGGCCTCCCCCGGCAGGTCGCCGAGGGTCTCGACGTGCTCTTTGGGGATGACGAGGACGTGGCCCTTGAACACCGGCCGGGCGTCGAGGAAGGCGACGGCGACCTCGTCGGCGAGGACGAGGTGGGCGGGCAGCTCCCCCTTGGCGATACGGCAGAACAGGCAGTCCCCGGCGGCCTGCGGGGCAGCGGCCCCGGCGCTCTCCGTGGCAGCGGCCCCGGCGGTCTCCGTGGCGGCGGCCCCGGCGGTCTGCGGGGCGGCGGGGGGCGTCACCAGCCGACCTTCGCGGCGCCGGACAGCAGTGCGCGGGCGATGACCATGCGCTGCACGTCGTTGGTCCCTTCGCCGATGGCCATGAGCGGGGCGTCGCGGTAAAGGCGTTCCACCACGAACTCCTGAGAGTAGCCGTAGCCGCCGTGGATGCGCATGGACTCCATCGTGGCGCGCAGCGCGACCTCCGAGGCGAAGTACTTGGCCATCGCCGCCTCGGCGTTGACCGCGCCGGCCTGTGAGCGGTCGGCCGCCCAGTAGGTGAGCAGCCGGGCGGCCTGGATCTCGGTGGCCAGGTCGGCGAGTTTGAGCTGGACGGCCTGGAAGCCGGAGATGGGCTGCCCGAAGGCGTGGCGCTCCCGGGAGTAGTTCAGGGCCGCCTCGTAGGCGCACTGGGCGACCCCGACGGCGCGGGCGGCGATGTTGATCCTGCCGAGTTCCAGCGCGGACAGCACCTGTTGCATGCCGCGTCCCTCGATCCCGCCGAGCAGGGCCGAGGCGGGCACCCGGACGCCGTCGAAGACCACCTCGCAGGTCTCGGTGCCCTTGTAACCGAGTTTGGGCAGGTCGCGGCTGACGGTGAACCCGCGGTCGGCGTCGACGAGCAGCACCGACATGCCCTTGTGCGGCGGCTCGGCGATGGAGGTCTTCACCAGGACGGGGAGGGGGTCGGCGTGGCGGGCGTTGGTGATCCAGGTCTTGGTGCCGTCGATGACGTACTCGTCGCCGTCGCGGACGGCGCGGGTCTGGATGCCCTGCAGGTCGGTGCCGGCGCCGGGCTCGGTGAGGGCGATGCCGGTGCGGCGGGCGCCGGTGGCCAGGTCGGGCAGGTAGGCGGCCCGCTGCTCGTCGGTGCCGTACCGGGCGATCATCCAGGCCGACAGCGTGTGGGAGCCGAGGACGCCGGCCACGCCCATCCAGCCTCGGGCGATCTCCTCGAAGACCAGGGCGAAGGACACCCGGTCGAGGTCGAGGCCGCCGTACTCCTCGGGGACGGTGACGCCGAACAGGCCGAGCCGCCGGAATCCCTCGACGATCTCCTCGGGGTAGCGTCCTTCGCGTTCCCATTCGGAGGCGACGGGGATGATCTCCTGGTCGACGAACTCGCGCAGGGTGCGCCGGAACATGCGCTGATCCTCGTTCAGCTCGAAGTCCATGCGGGCGTCCGATCTTGGCAGGGGGCCGGTCCCGGCCATTCCAGCACGCCCGCGCCTCCGTGCGAAGCTCAGGTCGCTCGCGAGGCGAGCCGCGGGCGGCGCAGCGTCACGATCGTCTGGGCGCCCTCCGCGTCGACGACGTCGAAGGCCCGCACGGAGCCCTGCTGCACGGTGTCCGCCATGATCTGGCGCGGGTGGGGGACGGCGTGCCGGGTCACCGTGTCTCCGCTGGGCCCGCCGAGGCCGACCGCGAACTCGTCGTCCTTGGGGTCGTACTCCAGGTAGGCCAGCGGCGACCGCTCGGCCTCGATCAGGTCGCCGAGGTCCCTGCTGACCACTTCGACGGTGACACCCGATCGGGTAGGAGATGGGCGATCACCCCCGGACCGCCAAGGGGACAGATCATGTGCTATCACCTCAATGACGGATGAAACCGGGTCTCGTGGGGATGAGCCTGGTACACCCTCCCGAAAGGATCACCTTGATCGGCACCGGCCACGGCCCCGGCGGGCCCCTCTCCGCGCTCGGCCTCGGCGAGCTGCGCGAACGTCACAGCGCCAAGTGGCGGGAGTACCCGCCGGAGGTGCTGCCGATGTGGGTCGCGGAGATGGACACCCCGCTCGCCGAGCCGATCGCCGCCGCGCTGCGCGAGGCCGTGGCCCGCGGCGACACCGGGTACGCGGTGGCGTGCGGCCTGCCGGAGGCCTTCGCCGCGTTCGCCGCCCGCCGTTTCGGCTGGCACACCGACCCGGCGGCGATCCGCCTGGTGCCGGACGTGATGGCGGGGATCATCGAGGTGCTCCACCTGGTGACCGCCCCGGGCGACCGGGTGGTGGTCAACACCCCGGCCTACCCGCCGTACTTCTACTGGCTGCCGCGCATCGGCCGTGAGGTCGTGCAGAGCCCGCTCGCGCTCGGCCCGGACGGCTACCGGCTGGACCTCGCGGCGCTGGAGCGCGACTTCGCCGCCGGCGCCGCCGCGTTCCTGCTGTGCAACCCGCACAACCCCACCGGGCTGGTGCTCACCGAGGAAGAACTGCGCGCCGTCGCCGCGCTTGCCAGCCGGTACGGGGTGCGGGTGGTCTCCGACGAGATCCACGCCCCGCTGGTCTACGCGGGCGCGCGGCACGTGCCGTTCCCGTCGCTGGACGACCCCGCGGCGGCCCGGTCGGTCGCGCTGGTGTCGGCGTCCAAGGCGTGGAACCTGGCCGGGCTGAAGGCGGCGCTGGCCGTCCCGGGGCCGGAGGCCCGCCGCGACCTCGCCGCCATCGCCGCCGAGGTCAGCGAGAGCTCGGGGATGTTCGGCGTGCTGGCCTCCGAGGCGGCCTTCACCGCGGGCGAGCCGTGGCTGGATGCGCTGATGGCCGGGCTGAACGCCAACCGCGCCCTGCTGGGCGACCTGCTCGCCGAACGACTGCCCGGAGTGGGGTACCAGCCGCCGCAGGCGACCTACCTGGCGTGGCTGGACCTGCGGGCGCTCGGACTCGGCGACGACCCGGCCGAATGGTTCCTGCGCCGCGGCTCGGTGGCCCTGTACTCGGGCCTGAAGTTCGGCGCGCCGGGACGCGGCTTCGCCCGGTTCAACTTCGCCACCCCACCCGACCTCCTCACCGACGCGATCGCCCGCATGGCCTCCTCCCTGGACGGCCGCGCCCGCACCCCCCGCCCCACCGCCCTCGACGCCCTCTGAACTTCACGAGACCGTCCGCCGCCACTCGGCATAGCCGGTGAACATCTCTGTGCGGCCTTGGAGGGCGTCTTCGACCGCCTCCTCGTAGCCGGGACGGGCGTAGGCGATCGCTCGCAGCCGCCATTGGCGCAGCAGCGTCCGCACCCGCTTGAACCCGGCCGGGTCGTACGCGACGTCCAGAGCCTCGTCATACTCCGACCGGAACTGGGCGCGATGCGACGACGGAAGCGCTTCGAAGATCGCGGCAGGGTCCTCCCCAGGATCACGGCGCGCGACAGGTTCCAGAGGCGGAGCGGTCATGCCGACCATTCTCAGGTGTCGATGAAGCCGGGGGGGACCATGACGCGGAGGCCGTTGGGGATGGCCTTGATGGTGAGGGGGGTGCGGAGCAGGACCTCGCCGTCCACGTCGGCGGCGAGGGGGGGCTCGGTCTCCAGCAGCATCTCGGTGCCGGTGACGAACGGGCCGCCCGCCAGGCTGCGCCAGCGGCCCCCGGCGGCGCGCACCAGGGTCTCGGCGAGCAGCCGCAGCCGCTTGCCAGAACCGAGCTGGTAGGCGACCAGGCGGCGGTTGTCGATGCTGATGTCGCGGGCGATCTGCCAGCCGCCGTGGTAGCGCCCGTTGGCGATGTTGAGCTGGTGGGTCAGCAGCTCGTGGCGGCGGCCGTCCACGGTGATGTAGGCGCGGAACGGCTCGTGCCGGGGCAGGACGGTGAGCGCGGTGAGCGGGTAGGCCGCGCGGCCGAGCATCCGCTTGAGCCACGGCCTGACCGTGCCCGCCACCTCGACCGACACCCCGAAGCTCGCCAGGTTGGCGAACGGCTGGTCGCCCGCCATGCCGAGGTCGATGTCGGCGACCTTGCCCCGGCTGAACACCCTGACCGCCATGGCCAGGTCGAGGGGCAGGCCGAGGCTGCGGGCGAAGTTGTTGGTGGTGCCGAGCGGGAGCACCCCGAGGGCGACGTCCCGGTGGGCGACGTGCTTGACCGCCGAGCTGAGCGTGCCGTCGCCGCCGCCGACCACGAGCAGGTCGGGCTGGAGGTCCAGGGCCTCGTCCAGGATCTGCGGCAGCCGCGAGGGGTCCATGACGGCGTAGGTGCGCAGCGGCCGGAAGCCGTCGGCCTGCATCAGCCGCAGCGCCTCGAAGTAGCGGTGGCGGCCCCGGCGGGACCGGGTGTTCACCACAAGGACCACTCTGCGCAGATCGCGGATCGCCCTGGTGTGTTCCGCCTTGGTCCGCAGCTCGCTCACCGATCACCCGTCCCGTAGTTTCCGTCCGGGACATGCTATGCGGGCGGGGAAAACGAACGGGACGGGCGCGGCGAGGCCGCGCCCGTCCCGGGTGGCGGCGGCCGGCTCGCGGGCCGGCCGCCGCTCTATATGGTCATCCGTGCCGATCTACTTCTTCGGCGCGGTGAACTGGGCGATCACGCCCAGGTTGCCCGGCAGCGGCGCGATCAGCTTGACCTGCGCGCCGAGCTGCTTGCCCTCGTCGCCGGGGTTGCCGGTGCCGAGGGTGAAGCCGTTGACGGTCTCGCCGTAGAGGTCCTTGGCGGGGGTGCCGTCGGCGTTGACGATCCGCACCGAGTACGGCTGGTCGCCCTTGGAGGGGACGACCACCGATCCGTCGCGGAAGCGGTAGTACAGGCCGTCCTCGCGGGACTCCAGACCGGGGTACCAGCCCTTGGCGTCGGTGAAGGCCTTCACCGGCTCCTGGGGCTTGAACGAGGTGCACGCCTCGACGAACGGCGCCGACTCCAGGCACTCCTTGAAGGAGTAGGTCTTGTTGAAGCCGAACGCCGCGTTGGAGGCCTGCGGGCGGGAGGGGATGTTCTTGGTCACGCTCGGGTCGACCTCGGCGGCCTTCCCGGTGCGGCGCAGCGGGTCGAAGTGCGAGTCGACCAGCAGCAGCTGGCCCTTGGCGCCGGCCGACGGCAGCGACCAGATGTTGGACGCCGCGTTGTTGTAGCCGAGCGAGGTGTCACGCAGCCAGACCAGCATGCCCGGGGCGTTGTAGGGGACCTTCTCGACCTTCCAGGCGCCGTCGCGGTTCCAGGTGGTGTCGTAGGTGTAGCTGAGGCCCTTGTCGAAGCCGTCCAGGTTGCGCCACTCGGCCAGGTAGTACTGGGCGCTCTTGAGGGCTCCGGAGTGCTGGGTCCAGCCGGCGCCGGTGGTGTCGACGAAGGTGCCGACGGTGGCGGTCCAGCCGTTGGCGCCCTGCTCGACGTCGTCGCTCCACACGGTGGTGGCGCCGCTGGTGATCGACAGGTCGTCGACGAACCAGCCGCGCTCCTCGGCGGCGGCGTCGGTGGCGTAGCGCAGGCGCAGCTTGACGCTCTTGCCGGCGAACGGCGCGAGGTCGGCGTAGTAGTGCTGCCAGCCGCCGGAGTCGCCGGTCAGGCCGTACTTCTTGTTGCCGTAGTCCTTCATGCGCTTGTTGGGGTCGGCGTAGTCGTCCCCGGTGGAGACGAGCGAGCCGTCCTCGCCGTAGATCTTCTGCTCGGACCAGGTGGTGCCGCCGTCGGTGGAGACCTCGACGAAGCCGTAGTCCCAGTCCTGCTCGATGGTGTAGTCGTTCCAGAAGCGGAACTTGGTGTCGGTGCCCGCGGGGACGGTCACGTCGCGGGTGATCCGCACGTCGGCCCAGTCCTGGTCGTTGCCCGACCACCACACCTTGCTGCCGCTGTGCGGGGTGGTGAGGACCACGTCCTTGTCGGGCAGGTTGAGCCGGACGCCGTCCTCGGTGAGCTTCGGCGTGCGCGACGACTGCCCGACGGTGAGCAGCTTGGTGCCGTCACCGGGGTTGAGCACCTTGGGGTTGGCCCAGCCCAGGACCCACTTGTCCCACAGGCCCATGTGGATGGGCATCGACTGGAAGATCGGCCCGGAGTGCGAGCCGGTGGACATCAGGTCCCAGAACTCCACGTCGCTGTCGCCGGCGCCGGTGGCGTCGTACAGGTCCGGCAGGCCCAGGTCGTGGCCGTACTCGTGGGCGAACACGCCGACGCCGGAGTCCTCCGGCTGCACGATGTAGTTCGAGATCTTGATGCTGGTGCCGGGGATGGTGTAGCCGCCGGGGATCGCGCTGGAGTGCGCCCAGATCGCGAAGGTGCCCTGCGCGCCGCCGCCGCCGGACTTGTCCTCACCGGCGTGCACGAGCACGAGGTGGTCGATGACGCCGTCCGGCTCGTTGTAGTTGCCGTCGCCGTCGGCGTCGGAGGTGTCTTCCTTGTCGTAGTCGGCCCACGGGAAGCTCGGGTTCTGCTGCGCCAGGATGTTCACCGCGTCGACGCCCATCTGGGCGGTGCCGCGCGGGTTGTCCGGGTGGCCGGAGCTGTCCTGGATGGCGGCGCCGCAGGCGCCCGCGCCGTACCAGGCCTCGGAGTGCGGGACCTTGATCCAGCCCAGGGCCTCACCGGTGACGGTGTAGGCGCCCTTGGACATCTCCTCGTACATGTTCTTCATGGTGTAGCCGGAGATGTCGATGCCCGGCTTGCCGTCGCGAGGGTCCTTCAGGTCCGTGCGGACCCGCTGGGTGATGCCCTTGCTGGAGTAGAGCATGTTGTTGTAGTGGGCGTTGTTGAAGTCCTTCACCCACATGGAGTTGTTGTCCTTGCCGCCGCCGGCTGCGGTGGCGGGGTTCGGGATGGTGTTGTGCAGCGGCCCGTTCACCTTGGTTCCGGCCGGCTCGGTGACGCAGACGTCCGGCTCGTCGGTGCTCTTGGGGTGGCTGAAACCCGAGAAGTCGTCGTTGGCGTTCTCGTTGAACTCGACCAGAAGGGTGAGCAGTTTGGCCTGCTGGGTGACCTTGGCCTTCTTGTACAGGAACTCGAAGGGGTTCTTGCCGGTGCGGACGGCCGTGTGCTCGCGCTTGGTGAGCTCACGGGCGGCGACCGGGTTGCCCAGGGAGAACTTGTGGTCGATCTCCTCGGCGGTGGGCACGTCGCGGCGCCGCTTGGCCGCTCCGGTGTCCACCTTCTCCTCCGCCTTCGAGGCGCTCTCGCTCTGAACCCTCGGGGGCGCGTAGTTGATGTAGTAGTCGCTCGCGCTGGGCTTATATTTGGCGACCGAGGTGTCACCGGGCGCCGCGGCACCCGTGACCGCGAGGCCCGCCGCCGCCAGCCCGAGAACCGGCAGCGCGGCGACGAGACGCCTGACTCTGCGTGACAACGAGGTTTCCTCCTCCGCCCGGGGTGTCCGGGCGACGTCAAGGCGTGCCGTGAATGGACACGCCAACGGTGGAGATCTGCGGCGCTTAGCCAACGAACGCCCCAGATTCGGCAAAGCGGACGTTAGACGAAAAGGTAAAGGAGTAGTAAAGCCGACAGCGGATGTTGCGAAATCGTCATCCTGGCGAGTCCGATCCGATTGCGGTTTCCGAGGGTTCCGCCCCGGTCCTGTCGCGGTTTCCGGGCATCCGGCCCCTCGGCCCACCCCAGGTGCACATCACTTCGCCGCTTTCGCACCGGCCCTCCGGAGCCGGGACGGGGGATTCCGGTCCGGCTCGGCACGCGCGGCGGGAGAACGTACAGTCACAGACGTGAATCCCGTTGACTCCCTCATCGACGCGCTGCCCTCCGGCCGGGTTCTGACCGATCCGGACGTGGCCGGTTCCTACGCCCGCGACCAGACCTTCCTGGAGCCGGGCAAGCCGCTGTGCGCGGTGGCGGCGCAGACGCGCGACGACGTGGTGGCCACCATGCGCTGGGCGAGCGAGCACCGCGTCCCGGTGGTGCCCCGCGGGGCGGGCACGGGGCTCGCGGGCGGGGCGACGGCCGTCGAGGGCTGCGTGATGCTGTCTCTGGCCCGCATGACCGCCATTCGCGAGCTGTCCCCCGCCGACGAGGTCGCCGTCGTCGAGCCCGGCGTGATCACCGCCGACCTCGACCGGGCCGCCCGGGCGCACGGCCTGATGTACGCCCCCGACCCCTCCTCCTACGAGATCTCGACGATCGGCGGCAACCTGGCCACCAACGCGGGCGGGCTGCGGTGCGTGCGGTACGGCGTCACCCGCGACTCCACGCTCGGCCTTGAGGTCGTGCTGGCCGACGGCAGGATCCTCGCCACCGGCGGCCGCACGATCAAGGGCGTCACCGGCTACGACCTCACCGGGCTGTTCGTCGGCTCGGAGGGCACGCTGGGCGTCATCACCGCCGCCACCCTGCGGCTGCGGCGGGCGCCGTCGGTCCCGCCGGTCACGATCGCCGCCGAGTTCCCCTCGCCGCGCGCCGCCGGGGACGCCGTCGCCGCGATCGTCGCCGCCGGCTGCCAGCCGCTGCTGCTGGAGCTGATGGACCGGGGCACCCTGGAGGCCATCGACGCCTGGAAGAACATCGGCCTGGACCCGGGCGTGCGGGCCATGCTGATCGCCCAGGCCGACGGGCATCTGCCCGGCGACGCCGCCGAGATGGAGCGGCTGTGCGAGGCCAACGGCGCGGGCTTCGTCGCGGTGTCCTCGACGCCGGAGGAGACCGAGGAGCTGATCGGGCTGCGCCGGCTGGCCTACACCGCCAAGGAGCGGCTGGGCGCCTGCCTGGTGGAGGACGTCTGCGTCCCCCGCTCGGCGCTGCCCGACATGATCACCCTCATCGAGCGGGCCGCCGTCCGGCACGACGCGCACATCTGCACGGTCGCGCACGCCGGGGACGGCAACCTGCACCCGGTGTTCATCTTCGACCGCGGCCTGCCCGAGCCGCCGCCCAACGTCTGGGCCGCGGCCGACGAGGTCTTCCGCGCGGCGCTGGAGCTCGGCGGCACGCTGACCGGCGAGCACGGCGTCGGCCTGCTCAAGCGCCGCTGGCTCGGCCTGGAGAGCGGTCCGCTCGTGACCGAGGTGCAGCAGGGGATCAAGCGCGTCTTCGACCCCCTCGGCATCCTCAACCCCGGCAAAGCGATCTGACAGCGCCCTTTACCTGGGGCCCCACTGGTACCGTTCATCACGCGAAGTGCTGACATATCGCTTTATCGGGGGTCTGGGGTGGCACAGGGGCTCACGGACGAGGACCCGCGCCGGCTGGGCGCCTACGAGATCGTCGGCCGGCTGGGAGACGGTGGCCAGGGGGTGGTGTACCTCGGCCGCGCCGGCGCGGGCGAGCCCGTGGCCATCAAACTGCTGCACGCCCGGCTGTCGGGGGACGCCGAGGCGCGCTCGCGGTTCCTGCGCGAGGTGTCGGTCGCGCAGCGGGTGGCGCGGTTCTGCACCGCCTCGGTGCTGCACGCCGACCTGGCCGGCAACCAGCCCTACATCGTCAGCGAGTACGTCCCCGGCCCGTCCCTGCGCCAGCTCGTCGACCGGGAGGGCCCGCGGCGGGGCGCCGCGCTGGACCGCCTGGCGGTCTCCACGGCCACCGCGCTCGCCGCCATCCACCGCGCCGGCATCCTGCACCGCGACTTCAAGCCCGCCAACGTGCTGATGGGCCCGGAGGGGCCGGTCGTCATCGACTTCGGCATCGCCCGCGCCCTGGACGCCCCGGGGGCCACCGCCACCGGCGACACCCTCGGCACGCCGTCCTACCTCGCGCCCGAGCAGCTCGCCGGCGCGGCGGTCACCCCGGCGGTCGACGTGTTCGCCTGGGCCGTGACCATCGTCTTCGCCGCCACCGGGCGCCCGGCCTTCGGCGCGGACTCCATTCCGGCCGTGATCAACCGCATTCTCAACGAGGAGCCGGACCTCACCGCCCTGGACGGTCCGCTGCGCCCGCTGGTGGCCGCCTGCCTGGCCAAGGACCCGGCCCGCCGCCCGCAGGCCGACGACCTGGTCGCCCACCTCCTGGGCCGCCCCTCCCCCGCCCCGAGCGGCGCCTTCGCCACCGGCCAGGGGCCCGTCCCGGGACCCGGCCACGCTCAGGGACCCGGCCACGCTCAGGCACCCGCCGGGCAGGCGCCCGGCCGCGCTCAGGGTCCCGCCGGGGCGGCGCCCGTCCATGGTCAGGGAGGCGGTCCCTCGGGGCCCGCGGCCGGTGGGCCGGGCCGGGCGGCGGGTGATCCGCGGCGTCCCGGCGCCACCCGGCACGGCGGCAAGCCGCGCGCCGGGCGCACGGCCGCCCTCGCGATCGCCTCCGGGCTGGCCGCGGCGGTCGTGACCGCGGGCACCGTCGTGCTCGCGCAGTCGGGCTCCTTCGGCAACCAGGCCGCGCCGGCGAGCACGGCGTCGCCCGGCGCCGGGCCCACCGTGGACGCGACGGTGGGCGGGGTGGAGTCGCCCTCCGAGCCGCCGCCCGCCTCGCCGTCCCGCACCCGGCGCGCCACCCCCACGGCCAGGGCGAGCGCCACCGGCCTGCCCGCGCCGCCGTCCACCGGCCCCCGGCACTCCGCCACGCCCTCGCGCGGCCCCTCCGCGGCGCCGTCGCGCACCCCGACTCCGAAGGCGACGCCCACCCCCAAGCCGTCCCCGTCGCCGACCAGGAAGCCCTCCCCCAGCGCCAGCCCCAAGCCGTCCGCGACCCCGAAGCCCTCCCCCAAGCCGAACCCGTACACGGCGGCCGGGGTGTGCGGCTCCGGCTACAAGGCCGTGGACTCCCACTCGCTCGGATCGGCCACCGTCTACCTGCTCTACAGCGGCGCCGCGGGCAAGAACTGCGTGGTCACGATGGGCAAGTACGTCACGCCGCAGAAGGTGAAGATGGGCGTGCTGCTCCAGGTCAAGGGCGGCGCGACCGGCTCCGACAGCGGCTCCTACACCGCCTACGCGGGCCCGGTCCGGGTCGCCGCCAAGCAGGTCTGCGTCATCTGGGGCGGCTCCTACGGCACCGCCTCCTGGAAGAGCGGCTGGTCCCACTGCGGCTGACGCCGCGCCGCGTCCCCGCCCGAGTCCTTCCCCGCGGCCTGGTCCGCCCATCCCGCGGCCTCGTCCACGGCCATCCCGGCGCCTCATCGGCGGTCCGGCCGGCGGCGCGGGCCGAAGATCCCCCCGGCGGGCCCGGGTGTCGGGGCGGTGTACTACGTTCTGAGCCCAGGCACCGAGTACGGGCGCCGGGCGCGACCGCCCGGGACGCCCTCCGGGGCGGCGACGACGCGGAGGAGGTGGCGGATGGGCGTGATCGGCGGCCGGCTCGACTCGACGAGCGCCGACTACCTGGCCAGGCGCGCGGCCATGCTCGCCCGGCTCGGCGAGCTGTCGGCCGAGCAGGACAAGGCCGTCGCGGGCGGCGGCCCGAAGTACGTCGAGCGCCACCACCGCCGCGGCAAGCTGCTCGCCCGTGAGCGCGTCGAGCTGCTGGTGGACCCCGACTCCCCGTTCCTGGAGCTGTCGCCGCTGGCGGCCTGGGGCACCGACTTCCCGGTCGGCGCGAGCGTGGTCACCGGCATAGGGGTCATCGAGGGCGTCGAGTGCGTGATCATCGCCAGCGACCCGACCGTGCGGGGCGGCACCTCCAACCCCTGGACCCTGCGCAAGACCCTGCGCGCGATGGACATCGCGCTGGAGAACCGCCTGCCGCTGGTCAACCTGGTCGAGTCCGGCGGAGCCGACCTGCCGACCCAGAAGGAGATCTTCATCCCGGGCGGCCGGATCTTCCGCGACCTCACCCGCCTGTCGGCGGCCGGCGTCCCGACGATCGCGCTGGTCTTCGGCAACTCGACCGCCGGTGGCGCGTACGTCCCGGGCATGAGCGACCACGTGGTCATGGTCAAGGAACGCGCCAAGGTCTTCCTCGGCGGCCCGCCCCTGGTGAAGATGGCGACCGGCGAGGAGTCCGACGACGAGTCGCTGGGCGGCGCCGAGATGCACGCCCGCGTCTCGGGCCTCGCCGACCACCTGGCGGCCGACGAGCACGACGCGCTGCGCATCGGCCGCCGCATCGTCGCCCGGCTCAACCGGCGCCGGCCCGTCCGCCCCGCACCGAACGGCGCGCGGCCCCCGCTGCACGACGAGGACGAGCTGCTCGGCGTCGTCCCCGAGGACCTCAAGATCCCCTTCGACCCGCGCGAGGTGATCGGCCGGATCGTCGACGCCAGCGAGTTCGACGAGTTCAAGCCGCTGTACGGCGCGAGCCTGGTGACCGGGTGGGCCACCCTGCACGGGCACCCCATCGGCATCCTGGCCAACGCGCGCGGCGTGCTGTTCAGCGAGGAGGCCCAGAAGGCCGCCCAGTTCATCCAGCTCGCGAACCAGGCGCGCACGCCGCTGCTGTTCCTGCAGAACACCACCGGCTACATGGTCGGCAAGGAGTACGAGCAGGGCGGCATCATCAAGCACGGCGCCATGATGATCAACGCGGTGTCCAACTCGACCGTGCCGCACCTCACCGTCGTCATGGGCGCCTCCTACGGCGCCGGTAACTACGGCATGTGCGGGCGGGCGTACGACCCGCGTTTCCTGTTCTCCTGGCCGAGCGCCAAGTCGGCGGTCATGGGCCCGGCGCAGCTCGCCGGAGTGCTGTCGATCGTCGGGCGGGCCGCGGCCGAGGCGCGCGGCCAGGTGTACGACGAGGAGGCCGACGCGGCGATGCGGCAGATGGTCGAGGCCCAGATCGAGGCGGAGTCGCTGCCGTTCTTCCTGTCCGGCCGGCTCTACGACGACGGGGTGATCGACCCGCGCGACACCCGCACCGTCCTCGGGCTGTGCCTGTCGGCCATCGCCGGCGCGCCCGATCCTGCGCCCGCCGGTTTCGGCGTCTTCCGGATGTGAGCACGTGATCAGACGACTACTGGTGGCCAACCGCGCCGAGATCGCCCGCAGGATCTTCCGCACCTGCCGCGAGCTGGGCATCGAGACGGTGGCCGTGTTCGCCGGCGACGACGCCGCCTCGCCGTACGTCGCCGAGGCCGACCTCGCGGTCCGGCTGCAAGGCGAGCGGCCGGCCGAGACTTATCTCGACGCCGCGGCGCTCGTCGAGGCGGCCCTGCGGGCGGGCGCGGACGCCGTCCATCCCGGGTACGGGTTCCTGTCGGAGAACGCCGCGTTCGCGCGCGCCGTGCTCTCGGCCGGGCTGACCTGGGTCGGGCCCGGTCCGGACGCCATCGCCGCGATGGGCTCCAAGATCGGCGCCAAGCGGCTGATGGCCGAGGCCGGCGTCCCGGTCCTGCCGTCGCTGACCTTCGCCCATCCGGCGCCGGCGGGCGAACGGCCGGCGGGTCCCGCGGTCGCGGGTGAGCAGCCGGCCGATCCCGCGTTCGCGGGTGAGCGGCCGGCCGGTTCCGTACCCACGGGTGGGGAACCGGCGGGTTCCGGCCCGGAGGGGGCGGGCGGCGACGGCCTTTCGTTCCCGGTGCTGGTGAAGGCCTCGGCGGGCGGCGGCGGGCGCGGGATGCGTGTCGTGCGCGACCCGGCGGAGCTTCCGGAGGCGGTCGCGGCGGCCGGGCGCGAGGCGCTGGCCGCGTTCGGGGACGGCACCGTGTTCGCCGAGCCGCTGCTGGAGAACGCCCGGCACGTCGAGGTGCAGGTCCTCGCCGACGCGCACGGCACCGTGTGGACGCTCGGCGAGCGCGAGTGCTCCATCCAGCGCAGGCACCAGAAGGTCGTGGAGGAGACGCCGTCGCCCGGGGTCTCCCCCGGCGTGCGAGCGGTGCTGCTGGACGCCGCCGTCCGGGCCGCCGAGGCCATCGGGTACGTCGGCGCGGGCACGGTGGAGTTCCTCGTCGCGGGCGGCACGGTCGCCTTCCTGGAGATGAACACCCGCCTGCAGGTCGAGCACCCGGTGACCGAGTGCGTGTACGGCGTGGACCTGGTCCGCCTGCAACTGCAGATCGCCGAGGGCGCGCGCCTGCCGGCCGCGCCGCCCGAGCCGAGCGGCCACGCCATCGAGGTGCGCCTGTACGCCGAGGACCCCGCCCACGACTGGCGCCCGCAGAGCGGCACCCTCCACCTGTTCGAGATCCCCGGCGTGGACGCCCGCTTCACGGTGCCGGCCGCGGCGCGCGAGGCGCGAACCGCGGCGCCCGTCGCCCGGCCGGTGGACGACCGCGGGCCCGCTGCCACCCGGCCGGTGGACGACCGCGACCCTGCTGGCTCCCGGCCGGTGGGCAGCGGCGAGCCGGATCTCGCGCCGCCGGTGGACGGCCGCGAGCCCGCTGAGGGCCGGGTGGCCGGGCCGTGCGGCCTGCGGCTGGACTCGGGGGTGGAGAGCGGGTCGGTGGTCGGCGTCCGGTACGACCCGATGCTGGCCAAGGTGATCGCCTGCGGCCCCGACCGGGCGGCCGTGGCGCGGCGGCTGGCGACCGCGCTGGCCGGGGCCCGCCTGCACGGCCTGACCACCAATCGCGACCTGCTGGTGCGCGTCCTGCGGCACGAGGCGTTCCTCGCGGGCGACACCGACACCGGATTCCTCGACCGGCACGACCTGCTCTCCGCGCCCTCCCCCGCCGGCGACCCTGACGGCGCCGTCCTGCCTGTTCTCGCGCTGGCCGCGGCGCTGGCGGCCGCCGCCGCCAACCGGGCCGCGGCCCCGGCGCTGGGCGGGCTGCCGAGCGGCTGGCGCAACGTGCCCTCCCAGCCGCAGCGGGCGGCCTTCGACGGGCCGGAGGGCCGGGTGGAGGTCGCCTACCAGCTCACCCGGGACGGACTGGCGGCCGAGGGCCTGCCAGAGGTGGAGCTGGTCTCGGCCGCCCCCGAGCAGGTCGTCCTGGCCGTCGGCGGGGTGGTGAGCCGGTTCGCCGTCGCCCGCTACGACGACGTCGCGCACGTGGACGCGCCGCTCGGCTCGGTGCGGCTGGTCGCGCTGCCGAGGCTGCCGGAACCGGTGACGCGCGTCGCCCCCGGCTCTCTGCTCGCGCCCATGCCGGGTACCGTTCTGCGCGTCGAGGTCGCCCCCGGCGAGAAGGTCGACGAGGGGCAGCCGATCCTGATCCTGGAGGCGATGAAGATGGAGCACCGCATTTCCGCCCCGGCGGCGGGCGTCGTCTCCGCGCTGAACGTGGCGCCGGGGCGCCAGGTCGAGGCCGGGGCCGTGCTCGCCGTCATCGAGGAGGGCCGATGACCGCGCTGGTCGGCTACCAGGCCCGCGGCGGCGTCGCGACGGTCACGCTCGACTCCCCCGCCAACCGCAACGCGCTGTCGGTCCGCCTGCTCGGCGAGCTGGAGCGGGCCCTGGACCGGGCCCTCGCGGACGAGGGCGTGCGCGTCATCGTGCTCACCGGCGCCGGGCCGGTGTTCTGCTCGGGCGCCGACCTGAAGGAACAGGCGCCCGCCGCGGACGCCCGGCCGCACGACGCGCCGGTGACCGCGACCTTCCCGGGCGTCATGAGCCTGATCTGGGACAGCCCCAAGCCGGTGATCTGCCGGCTGAACGGCACCGCCCGCGCGGGCGGGCTCGGGCTGGTGGCGGCCTGCGACTTCGCGATCGCCCCCGACTCCGCGACGTTCGCCTTCAGCGAGGTGCGGCTCGGCGTGGTCCCCGCCATGATCTCGGTCACCGTGCTGCGCCGGGTGGAGCCGCGCGCCGCCGCCGAGTACTTCCTGACCGGCGAGGTGTTCGGCGCCGCCCGCGCCGCCGAGATCGGCCTGCTCACCCGCGCGGTGCCGGCCGGGGACCTCGACGCGACGGTGGAGCACTACGCCGGCATGCTGCTGCGCGGCGGCCCCGAGGCCCTGGCGATCACCAAGCAGCTCGTGCGCACCGTGCCGTCCCTGCCGGTGGAGGAGGGGATGCGCCGGATGGCCGAGCTGTCCGCGCAGCGCTTCACCTCACCGGAGGGCCAGGAGGGCATCCGGGCGTTCATGGAGAAGCGGCCGGCGTCCTGGATCCCCCGGGACGAACCCGCCGCCCCTTCACAGACCTGACCTGAACTGACGGACCCGACCGGACCGGACCCGACCGGACCCGACCGGAGCCGACCCGACCCGGGCCGACCCGGCCGGCCCGACGGGTCCTGAGGCATCCCATCCCCAAGGCGTACCCACGCCGCCGGGCCGGCGAAGGCGCAGGTCAGATGATTTAATCGTTCGACAGCGAGCACCACGTCCGAAATGCTGCCCTCCATGAATACACGCACCGATATTCCGTCCGCCTGGGACGAGCGGGCCACGCTGGAGACCCTTCTCGACTACGTGAGGGCCACCGTGCACGCCAAGTGTGAGGGGTTGTCGGAGGAGAACGCGCGCAAGGCCCTGCTGCCGTCCTCGCCGCTGACGACGATCAGCGGGCTGGTGAGCCATCTGCGCTGGGTCGAGTACTCCTGGGTCCAGGTCCGGCTCCTGGGCGAGGAGGAGCACGCGCCGTGGACGGAGGAGGATCCCGACCGCGAGATGCGGATCGCTCTGGAGATCCCCCTGAGCCGGCTCCTCGCGGAGTACGAGGAGCAGTGCGCGCGCTACCGCGAGCTGCTGGCCCCGCTCAGCCTGGACACGGTGGCCAAGGAGCCGCTCCGGGACGGGACGCGGGTCACGCTGCGCTGGATCCTGCACCACCTCGTCGAGGAGACCGCCCGACATAACGGTCATATCGACATCCTGCGGGAGATGCTGGACGGCGTCACCGGTGACTGACCAGCCAGGCACATGACCGGCAGCCGGGGAGCGCGGGTTATCTACTGGACATAGGGGACAGCGACGCCCTCTTTCCTCTACAATTGCGCGCAATTGCGGCCAAATGGGGGCCTCGCGGGGGGAAGGACGGTCGGTCATGCGTCTGCGTTTTCTCGGCTCCACCTCGGAGGCGGGCGCCTGCCCTTCGCTCTACGAGACCGACCGCGGCACCTTCGTCGTGCAGGGCGTGACGCTCACCGACCCCGAAGCCCGCGGCGACCTGCGGCACGTGCTGGACGGCGAGTCGGCCGTCGAGGTGCCCCGTGAGCTGCTCGTCGAGATCGCGCGCCGGGTGCTCGGCGTCCCCGGCCCGTCGGCGGGCGTCGCTGATCACGAATAGGGAGATCCCTATGGCATGGCCGCGGCGGCGGGTCTACCCTCGGGCGAGTTCTGTCGCCGACGGGAGGTGAGCGTGAGCGGCTTTCAGCAGGCGCGGATGGACCTCGGCACCCGGCTGCGCCAGTTGCGCGAGGCCGCCCAGCTGTCCGGCAAGGACCTCGCGGCCCGGCTCCACTGGCAGGCCTCCAAGGTCTCCCGCATCGAGAACGCCCGGCAGAGCGCCACCGAGGACGACGTCATGCTGTGGTGCCAGGCCGTCGAGGCCGCGCCGGACGTGCTGTCCGACCTGGTCGGCCGGGCGGTCGCGCTGCTGGACCGGCAGGACTCCTGGCGCCAGCGGCACAAGAGCGGGCTGGCCGGGCTGCAGGAGGACGTCCGCGACCTCGAGGCGCGCGTCACGCTGTTCCGGGTGTTCGAGCCGGGCGTGGTGATCGGCCTGCTGCAGACCGCGGAGTACGCGCGCAACATCTTCACCAAGGTCCACCGGGTCTACACCGGCGCCGACGACATCGACGCCGCCATCCGGGTGCGCATGCGCCGCCAGGAGATCCTCTACGATCCGGCCCGGCGGTTCCGCTTCCTGCTCCCCGAGGCCGCGCTGCGCTACCGGCTCGCGCCAGACGAGGTGATGCGCGGCCAGCTCGACCGGCTGCTCGCCGTCACCACCCTGCCCAACGTCGAGTTCGGCGTGATCCCCTTCGAGGCGCAGCTTCCCTCCGCCCTGCTCAACGGGTTCTGGATCTACAACGAGTCCATGGTCGGCGTCCCGACGCGCACCAAGGACCTGCTGCTGCGCGATCCCGACAGCGTGGCCTTCTACGCCGGCGCCTTCGAGGAGCTCTGCGAGGTGGCGGTGTTCCGCGAGGAGGCCAGGGAGGTGATCGTCCGCGTTCTTGTCGACTTCGCGAAACAATCGGCGTCTTGACCTCCACAATTGCTTGCCCCGGTCGGCAAGATCATGCAATCCTGACCTTCCACAGGGCTGACGCGGAGGTGGGGCGCATGCTGGACACCATGTCCTGCCTCGAACGGTTCGCCTCCGCGACCCGGCTGCACATCGACCTGTCGGTGCAGGTCATCGGCGACACCCCGCCCCGCGTCCGGGTGCGCAACCGCTTCAGCGACACGCTGGCCGAGGTCGTCACCTGCAGCCCGCAGGGCGTCTTCCTCACCTCGTGGGGCTACCGGCTCGGCACCACCGACGACATCGACGGCGCCGCCGCCCGCCTGGCCTACCTCCTCGCCGCGCTGCCCGCCTGAGCCGTCCTCACAGCAGCACGGCGCACCCTCGACCGCGCAGCACGTGAAGCGGCTCTGAGCCGGGGTCGTCCAGTTTGTTCCAGCGGAGGTCGAGCTTCTCCAGGCGCGGCAGGGCGGCGAGCGCGCCCGGAATCTCGCGGAGCCGGTTGTTGCGCAGGTCCAGATGGGTGAGGCCGGTCAGCCCGCCCACCGACTCCGGCAGGCGGGTCAGCACGTTGTCCCGCACGTCCAGCACGCGCAGCCCGTCCAGGCGGCCGATCTGCTCGGGCAGCGCGGCCAGCCGGTTGCCGCGCAGATGCAGCTCGCGCAGCGAGGACAGCCGGCCGAACGACGCGGGCAGGGCCGTGAGGCGGTTGCCGTACAGCCTGAGCTCCACCAGCGCGGCCAGGTCGCCGAGGCTCGCGGGCAACTCGGTCAGCCGGTTGTCGGTCAGGTTGAGGTACGCCAGCCGCCGCAGCCGCCCGAGGGACGCCGGCACCGCGGTGAACCCGTTGTCGCTGAGGTAGAGGTAGTCGGTCAGGCCGTCCAGGTCGCCGATCGCGGCGGGGATGTGCTCGATGGCGTTGTGCCCGAGGTCGAGCATGCGCAGCCCGCGCAGGCGGCCGATGGCGTCGGGGATGTGGGTGAGCGCGTTCTCCGCCAGATTGAGCGAGCGCAGGCCGGTCAGCCGCCACAGCCCCTCGGGCGTCCCGGTCAGCCGGTTGCCGCCGGCCGACAGGTGCCGCAGTCCGGCCATCCGGTCCAGGCCCGCGGGCAGCGCGGCGATGCGGTTGCCGTACAGCGACAGCGTGGACAGCCCGGTCAGGCCGAGCAGCGCCGCGGGGAAGGCGTCCAGCGCGTTGCCGTCCAGGTGGAGCTCGCGCAGGGCGCCGAGCCGCCCGATCTCCTCCGGCAGGCCGGTGAGCCGGTTGCCGTCCAGTCGCAGGATCGCCAGCTCGCGCAGGCGGCCGATCTCCGGCGGGACCGCGGTGATGCGGTTCCAGGCCAGGTCGGCGCGGCGCAACCCCGGCAGGGCGTGGATCTCCTCAGGGAACCGCTCGAGTCCGGCCCCCGCGGCCGAGAACGCCTCCATCAGGGGGCGGGGAAGGCCGAGCGGGGCAGGCCGACCTCGCGGGCGGCGGCGATGCGGGCGTGCTCGAGCAGTCGCGTCCTCGAGAGCACCGACGGGTGGAGCGTGTAGCGGATGATCAGCCCGTCGAGCATGCCGTCGAGGCGCTCGGCCGCGCCGCGCGGGTCCTCACAGGAGAACTCGCCGGAGTCGACGCCCTCCTGGATCACCCGCTCGACCGCGCCGATCCACGCGGTCTCCAGTTCGAGCAGGTTGTCGCGCACGACCGTCTCGCGCAGCCCGGTGGCGAACGCGTCGATCCACAGCAGCCAGCTCTGGTCGGTGCGCGAGCGCGGAATGTAGAACGACAGCACCTGGTCGAGCCGGTCGACGGCCGTGCCCGCGCCCTCCACCAGCTCGCGCAGCCGGGCCACCTCGCCGTCGATGGTGGCGCGGAGCATCGCGGTGATCAGGTCGTCCTTGGTGGCGAAGTGATAGTGGATGAGGCCGCCGCTGACGTTGGTCGCCTTGGCGATGTCGGCGACGCGGGTGCTGGAGATGCCCCGTTCGAGCACCACCCGGCGCGCGGCCTCCAGCAGCTCGGCCCTGCGCTGGTCGGCCTGGTCGGCCCGGCTGCCTCGTGTTCTCTCCGCACCCCGCACGGCCCAGATCCTACTCCGCCTCTCCCCGCCCATCGGCGTGAGAAGGGCCGCGGGACGGCGCGGCAAGGCAGGTGTGTCCCCGCCGCGCCGTCCCCGGGGAGGTCATCGGCCGAGGGCCCCCTGCAGGTCCATCACGTGGTCCTGCGTCTGCTGCAGGAGCGGGCGCAGCGCCTCGGCCACGTCGTGCAGCCCGAGCTCCATGGCCTGGCCGACCCGCTGGCGGTAGCGCTCGAGCTGTGTGACCTCCAGGTCCAGGTCGAGCTGGAGGGCCTCGGCCCCGTCCGGCACGTTAGGGATCTTCGGGATCGTCACCGACGGCACCCCGCCGAGGAAGGCGATCTGCGTGGCGAGCGTCAGGGCGTGCTCCAGCTCCTGGCTCAGGTGGGCCCTGAGCTCCTCGATGATGCTCTGGTACTCGGCCCCCTTCACCGTGGCGGTGTGCTGCGTGTACTGCACGATCGAGCGGAACTCGCTCTCCAGGTCCTCGTTGAGGAGAGCGACGAAACTGTGCTGGTCCATGCGAGATCATTCCCTCGGTGAGCGGTAGTGCGGCGTCCTACCCGCGATCGCGCCGTCGATGCGGGCCGGCGTGGAAAGACGCCGGGCGAGCTCGTACCGGGACCGGGCGGCGCGGGAACGTTCCCGGCGCCCCGGCTCCGGCATCCGGCTCCGGCATCCGGCTCCGGGCCGTTCTCAGGCGCCCGCGGTCAAGATCGCCATGGCGGCGTTGCGGCCCGGGATGCCGCTGACGCCGCCGCCCCGGCGGGCGCCCGCGCCGCACAGCAGCACGCGCTCGTGCGCCGTCTCCACGCCCCACCGGCCGGCGTCGGCGGCGTCCTCGGCGAACGGCCAGGACAGGTCCTGGTGGAAGATGTGCCCACCGGGGAGCCCGGCCTCGGTGGCGAGGTCCACGGGGGTCTTGGCCTCGACGCAGGGGACGCCGTCGGGGCCGCGGAGCAGGCAGTCCTCCAGCGGCTCGGCCAGGACGGAGTTCACCGAGCGGAGGGTGGCCGCCAGCGCCTCCCGCCGGGAGGCGTCCGGATCGGCGCGGAAGAGCCGGGCGGGCATGTGCAGCCCGAACAGCGTCATCGTCTGCGCCCCGGACGCGCGCAGCGACGGGCCGAGGATCGAGGGATCGGTCAGCGAGTGGCAGTACACCTCGGCGGGCGGCAGGTCGGGGATCCGGCCGGCCGACGCCTGCGCGTACGCCCGATCGAGCTGGTCGCGGGCCTCGTTGATGTGGAAGGTGCCGGCGAACGCCTCCGCCGGGTCGACGGCGTCGTCCTTCAGGCGCGGCAGCCGGGACAGCACCATGTTGACCTTGAGCTGGGCGCCCTCGGGCTCCTCGCCGGACGCCGCGCCGAGCAGCCGGGCCAGGACGGCGGGCGGGGCGTTGACGAGAACGTGCTCGCCGGTCACGGCGTGCTCTGCGCCGTCTTCGTCCCGGAACGTGACCGCGGCGCGTCGCTCGCCGCCCGGACCGGCGGCGGCGGGGTCGAGCGCCAGCACCTCGGCACCGGTGCGGAGGTCGGCGCCGCCGCGGCTGGCGGCGTCGGCGAGCGCGCCGCTGACCGCGCCCATGCCGCCGACCGGCACGTTCCACTCGCCGGTCCCGTCGCCGATGACGTGGTAGAGGAAGCAGCGGTTGGCGAGCAGCCCGGACGCCGGGTCGGCGAAGGTGCCGATCAGCGCGTCGGTCAGCACGACGCCCCGCACGACCTCGTCGGCGAACCGCTCGGCCGCCGTCTCGCCGATGGGCCGCTCGAACAGCGCGCTCCACGCCTCGGCGTCCCCGACGGCCTCGCGCATGGCGGCGCGGTCGAGCAGCGGCTCCAGCAGGGTCGGGGCGACGCGGCGAGCCACCTCGGCCGTCATCCGGTAGAAACGTTCCCACTGCTCGTGGTCGGCGGCGCCGCCGGTCACGCGGGCGAAGGAGGCGGCGGTGCGGGCGGCGTCGGCGTTGTCCACCAGCAGACCGGTCGCGCCGACGGGGGTGTAGGAGGCGAAACGGCGCCGCAGCAGGGTGACGGGCAGGCCGAGGTCGGCGACGATCCGACCGGGGAGCAGGCTGACCAGGTAGGAATAACGGGACAGGCGGGCGTCCACGCCGGGGAAGGCCCGCGCGGACACCGCGAGCCCGCCGAGGTAGGGCTGCCGCTCCAGCACCAGCACGCGGCGGCCCGCCTTGGCCAGGTAGGCGGCGGCGACCAGGCCGTTGTGCCCTCCGCCCACGATCACGGCGTCGTAATGCGACCGGTGCATGACAAACGCTCCTAACCGGGACAGTACGGTGAGACAGCACATCAGGGGAACATCTCCCCGGGAGACATCAGAGCGTACAGACGGAGAGGACCCAGAGCCAGAATGCGTACGACCGGCCCCGGCGAGACGATCATCCAGACCTCCGGCGAGGTCGCCGAGGCGCTCGCCACGGGAGCCCCCGTGGTGGCGCTCGAGACCACGATCATCTCGCACGGCCTCCCGCAGCCCCGCAACCTCCAGGTCGCGGTGGAGCTGGAGGAGCTGGTCAGGCAGGCCGGAGCCGTGCCGGCGACCATCGCCGTCCTGGACGGCGTGGCCCGGGTCGGCCTGGACGCGGGCATGCTGGAACGCGTCGCCACCGAGCCGGGCCTGCGCAAGCTCGGGTTCCGCGACCTCGCCCTGGCCGCGGCGCTCGGGGCCAGCGGCGCGACGACGGTCTCGGCCACCGCGTTCCTCGCGGCGCGGGCCGGCATCCGCGTGTTCGCCACCGGCGGCCTCGGAGGCGTGCACCGCGGCTGGACGACCGACCAGGACGAGTCCGCCGACCTGGACATGCTCGCCTCGACCCGGATCACCGTGGTCTGCGCGGGCGTGAAGTCCATCCTCGACGTGCCCGCCACCCTCCAGCGGCTGGAGACCCGCGGGGTGAGCGTCGCGGGGTACCGCACCGACGCCTTCCCCGGCTTCTACCTGCACTCCTCGGGGCTGCCGGTGGACTGGCGGCTGGAGAGCCCCGAGCAGGCGGCGGCGGTGATGCGGGCGCAGGACGGGCTCGGCGGCCCCGCGTCCGCGCTGATCGTCGCCAACCCCGTGCCGGCCGACGAGCAGCTCGACCCGGCGCTGCACGACCAGGTGCTGGCCGAGGCCCTCGCGGCGGCCGACCGCGAAGGGGTCACCGGGCAGGCGATCACCCCGTTCCTGCTCGACTTCCTGGTCCGCGGCACCGGCGGCGCCTCCCTGGAGGCGAACCTGGCCGCCGTCCGGGGCAACACCCGCCTCGCCGGCCGCATCGCCGCCGCCTGGTCCTCCGCCGCCGCCCCTGGCGTCCCCGCCGTCCCCGTCCCGGCGGCGGAGGGCTGAGTGGCGGGCCTGCTCGTCATCGGAGACGCCGTCACCGATGTCGTCGCCCTGCACCGGACACCGGTGGCCACCGGCACCGACACCCCGGCCGACATCGCCGTGCGCCCGGGCGGCTCGGGGGCCAACACCGCGTCCTGGGCCGCCCACCTGGGCGCGGACGCGCGCATCCTCACCCGCGTCGGGTACGACACCGGGCAGTGGCACATCTCCGAGCTGCGCGCGGCCGGCGTACGGCCGCACGCGTCGGTGGACCCGGCGCACCCCACGGCGGTCGTGATCGCGATGGTGGACGCGAGCGGGGAACGATCCATGCTCACCAACCGGGGCGCGGGCGGGCGCATCGGGCCGGCCGACTGGGACGACGCCCTGCTGGACGACGTCGGCCTGCTGCACATCTCGGGGTACACGCTGTTCGCCGAGCCGGGGCTGGACCTGGTGCGCCGCGCCGTGCGGGCGGCCCGCGGCCGGGGCGTGCCGATCAGCGTCGACCCCGCCTCGACCGGGCCGCTGCGCGCCTTCGGCCCGGACCGCTTCCTGCGCGAGACCGCCGCCGCGACGCTGATCATCCCCAACCGCGACGAGGCCCTCCTCCTGGCCGCCGGGGACGACGCACTCCCTCCCACCACCGCAGACGACGCCCTCGCCCTGCCCACCACAGACGACGCCGCCGCCCGGAACGCCAGGGACGCCAGCGACGCCGGGGACGACGCCGTCGCCGGGAACGGCGAACGGGACCGGAGCAACGGGCCCGGCGCCGTGGAGCGGGCGGCGGCGGCGCTCAGCGCGCGGTACGGCATGGCGGCGGTGAAGCTCGGCGCCGCCGGGGCGGTCCTGGCCGTCGGCGGGCGGGTCGTGCACCGCGCGGCGGCCGTCCCCGCCACCGGCGCGGCGGGGATCGTCGACTCCACGGGGGCCGGGGACGCCTTCGCCGCGGGCTTCCTGACCGCGCTGCTCGCCGGCCGCCCCGCGCCCGCCGCCCTGGATGAGGGCTGCCGGGCCGGCGCCGCCGCGGTCGCCCGGCTCGGCGGCCGTCCCCCCTCCCGTCCCCCGGCCCTCTGACCTGCCCGCCGGCGGGCGCCGCCACCGGCCCGACGGCGGTGAAGGGGCATGGCGGGCACGGGGCACGAGGGCATGGCAGGCGCGGCGAGAACGGCGGGCAGGGCGGCGGATCGGGGTGGCGATGAGGGCCGTGCGCGCCCCCGGGCGCCGCGCGAGCCGCTATGTTCTCCCTTGATGGCGCTAATTGATAGCCTCCGGCGTAAGCTGCACCATTAGCAACATGCGTCACACTCGGGAGGATGCGGTCAGCCGATGGACGCCGATTCAATGATCTGCCTGAGTGATCTCGTTCCGGCTCTGCGCTGGAGCCGGCCTCAGCAGATCGCCGAGGTGCTCGCCGACCCCCGGCTGCCCGGGGGATGGTGGGCGTCGGTCACCCTCAGCCGTGCCCTGGGCACGACCGGTGTCGAGTGGCTCTGCGACCGTCTCTCGCGGCTGGCCGTCAGCCGCTGGGACCACATGGCGCTGACGGACGTGCTGCCGGCCCTGCAGGTCCACGCCGGCGACCCGGCGCTGCCCGGCTGGCCCGAGCCCGCCCGGTCGGCCGTCAGCGGCATGGGCGGCATCCAGCGCCTGCGCCGGCTCAGCCCCGCCGACCTGCGCGTCCCCGCGGTCCCCGCCTCGGCCGAGGTGATCATCACCGCGCTGTTCCGCGAGGTCCTCGGCCGGGTGCCCGCCGTCTCGCCGCAGGTGCCGCCGCCCGCCGGCGCGCCGGGCGCGACCCACCCCGCCCAGCGCACCGGCCCCCACCCGGTGCAGCCCGGCCCCGTTCCCGGACAGCCGGGCGGGCCCCAGCAGGGCGTCCCGCAGCCCGGACAGCCGGGCCTTCCCCCGCAGGGCGTCCCCGGGCAGCCCGGCCCGGCCCCGCAGGGTGTCCCCGGGCAGCCGGTCTTCTCCTCACAGCCGGGGCAGCCGGGGCAGCCCGCCGTGCCGTACGCCGGGCATCCCACCGGGCCGCAGGGCCGGCCGGCCGGGCCACGCCCGGGAGCTCCCGCCGGGCCCTTCCCCGGGCAGCACACCGGGCCGCATCCCACGGTGAACGGCGTGTCCCGCGCCCCCTACGCCGAACCTCCGGCGCCGCCCGCCCCCGCGACGCCTCCGCCGCCGCCGGTGTCGGACAACCCGCTGGTCCGGCTGGTGGACGCGGTGTTCCGCGAATGGACGCCCCTGGAGCGGGCCGTCGCGATAGAGCGGCTGTTCGCCGAGCAGCCGGTCAGCCTGCGCACGCTGGCCCACGAGCTGCACGTCGACCGCGACGTCCTCTCGCAGGCGCAGCGGGCCGCCGAGGAGCGGGTGCTGCAGTGGCTGCGCTCGCCGGAGTCCACGGCGGTGACCGGGCACCTGTTCCGGCTCACCGAATGGCTCGGCGTCGCCGCCACCGAGGACCAGCTCATCGGGGCCGACCCCGCGCACCCGATCGAGGTCCCCTCGCTGGGCACGCCGCTGTGGCGGGTGCTGGTGGCGCTGATGCCGGACCGCCGCCTGCAGGACGGCTGGCTGGTCGTCGGCGACCTGACCCGGCTGCGCGAGCGGACGGCGCAGATGCTCGGCGACAAGACCTCCGGCGAGGACGCCGTCGAGATGCTGACCCAGGTCGGCATCCGCGCGCACTCGGCCCAGGCGTGGATCGAGGCGCTGCCCAAGGCGATGACGCGGGCGCCGGAGCCGATGGCCACCACGACCAACGGGTTCGCGCCGCTCCCCCGTCGCACTCCCGGGGCCAACGGCCACCAGATGCGCGGCGGCCTGCCCATCCCGTCGGTCGCCGACAACCTGCCCGACGCCCAGACGGCTCTGGCCGCGCTGACGGCGCTGTCCGGCCCGCCCCGGCCCCACCTGGTGCCCGAGCCGCGCGCGGCCACCCAGGCGCCGATTCCCGGTCCGGCGTCCGACCCGCGCCGCTGGCAGCGCATCGACGTGACCCCCGAGCACCTGCGCGGCGAGCCGGTGCCCGTGCCCGAGGGGTACGCCACCCAGCTCGGCATGCGCCCGGGCACGCTGCTGTCGGTCACCGGGCCCGGAGAGAACGCCGTGGTGCTGGTCTGGCGCGACCGCCAGCCGGTGTTCGACTCGCTCCAGCCGGTGCTGATGCGCCTCAACGCCCGGCCGGGCGACGCGGTGTACGTCACGGTGGAGGGGTACCGCCTGGACGCGCAGCTCACCTCCTGACCCGGCCGCCGGGCCGCCGGCGGGCCCGTGAGCGGGCCCGCCCGTGAGCGGTCGCGCGTCAGGCCGGGCGGTCGGCCTTGAGCACCTTGCGGTAGTAGGTTCCCGCGGACTCGTACTCCAGTGCCGCGTAGAACTCCGGCGCCCGCCGGGTCGCCAGCGCGATGTACCCGGCGTCGCGGGAGCGCGCCCAGGTCTCGAACTCCTCCAGCAGCGCCCGGCCGAGCCCGCGCCGGCGGAAGCCGTGCTGGGTCATGGCCTCCTCCACCCAGGCCACGTGGCCGTTGGCGAACAGGGTGAGGTGCACGAAGCCGAGCAGGTACCCGCGCACCGTGCCGCCCACCGTCACGACCAGGAGCAGGGCGTCGGGGTTCTCCAGCAGGCGGGGGAAGGCCGCGTCGAACGCCGATCGCTGGGGACGGAAGGACATGGCGAACTCGCGGGTGAGCCCGAAGATCTCCTCGATGTCCTTCTTCTCAGCCCTTCGCACCAGGAGATCATCAGAAGTCATGAAAAGGACTTTAGGGAGTCGATGGCGGGTTCGTCCATTCGGCGGCCTTCCGCGGGCCCCGTGACGCCTGGCGCGGGAGTGCCGCGGGGGACGAAGGGGCGGGCCGGAATCGAGCCCAGGGGTGCCGGGAACATCAGAACGCGCGGTCCTTGCCGGGCATGGCGTACCCGAGCTGCGCCGCCAGCTCGAGCTGGTCGAAGTAGAGCCGGTGACTGGCCACGGCGCCGTCCTCGATGGTGCACACCGAGCAGCAGCGGATGGCGATGGGGCGGCCGGTCGCCTCCGCCACCTCCCCCGCCGCCATGATCAGCGGCCCTTTGTGCGTGCCGGTGACCATGAACTCCAAAATGGTGCTCTCACCCGCCGTGACCAGCAAAGAGGGGGTCACCACGGAGTCGGGGAAGGCGCCGATCCAGTCGGCGTAGTAGGAGAAGATCTCGTCCAGCCCCTCGGCGATGCCTCCCGGCGCGACGGTGACCGCACGGGGCGCGTAGCACCGTGTGATCGCCTCGACGTCGTGGCTGTTGTAGGCCTCAGTCAGCCGAATCATGATTTCACTGGCCTCGGACATCGGGACGGACCTTTCTCGCGGCAGGGGCCGACGAAGGCGGCACGCGGCGGGCGCGACCGGCTCGGCGAGCCGGCCGGACGCACCCCCCGATGCCCCCATGTTGCACGATAGCGCAGGTCACAGCGCGGACACCCCCCGCAGATCAGGCCTTGACCCGCGATCTGCCCCCTACGCGGGCATGCCGAGCTGCCGGGCGATCAGCATGCGCTGCACCTCGCTGGTGCCCTCGCCGATCTCCAAAATCTTGGCGTCGCGGTAGAAGCGCCCGACCGGGAACTCGTTCATGAAGCCGTACCCGCCGAAGATCTGGGTGGCGTCGCGGGCGTTGTCCATGGCGGCGTTCGAGCTCACCAGCTTGGCGATCGCCGCCTCCTTCTTGAACGGCTCGCCCGCCAGCATCTTCTCGGCGGCGTGGTAGTAGGCCAGGCGGGCGGTGTGCGCGCGCACCTCCATGTCGGCGACCTTGAACTGGATGGCCTGGTAGCGCCCGATCTCCTGCCCGAAGGCCCGCCGCTCCTTCACATAGCGCAGGCATTCGTCGACGCAGCCCTGCGCCAGGCCCACCGACAGCGCGGCGATGGCGACGCGGCCCTCGTCCAGGGTCTGCAGGAACTGCGCGTACCCCCGGCCGCGCTCGCCGAGCAGGTTGGCCTCGGGCACCCGGCAGTCGGCGAAGGACAGCTCCCTGGTGTCGGAGGCCGACCAGCCGACCTTGGAGTACTTCTTGGACACCGTGAACCCCGGGGTGCCGGAGGGGACGATGACAGTGCTGATCTCCGGCGCCGGGCTCCCGTCGGCCCGCTCGCGCCGGCCGGTGATCGCCGCCACGGCGACGAACCCGGTGATGTCGGTGCCGGAGTTGGTGATGAACGCCTTGGAGCCGTTGACCACCCATTCGCCGGCGTCCAGCGCGGCGGTCGTGCGCATGCCGCCCGGCACGTCGGAGCCGCCGCCCGGCTCGGTCAGGCCGAAGGCGCCGAGCGTCTCGCCGGAGGTCAGCCGGGGCAGCCACTCCTGCTTCTGGGCGGCCGTGCCGAACCGGTAGACGGGCATGGCCCCCAGGGAGACCGCGGCCTCCAGGGTGATGGCCACCGAGGAGTCGACGCGGGCCAGCTCCTCAAGGGCCAGGCACAGCGCGAAGTAGTCGCCGCCCATGCCGCCGTACTCCTCGGGGATCGGCAGCCCGAACAGTCCCATGCGCCCCATCTGGGCGACGATGTCGTACGGGAAGGCGCAGCGCTCGTAGTAGTCGGCGATGACGGGGGCGACCACGTCCCGGGAGAACTCCTCGACGCTCTTGCGCAGCGCCTCGTACTCGTCGGTGAGCCGGTGCATGCTCTTCACTCCTGTTCTGGGGCCGGCGGCCCGGGGGGTCTCCCCGTGGCCGGCTCGGAGGGTCGCTCCGCCGGGGGTCCGGCGGCCTGGCCGGCCTCCGGCGCGCCGGCCCGCGTGGTGGCGGGCCCGGCGGCCAGGGCCTGGACGACTCGGGAGGGGCTCGGGCGGCCGAGCTCCCCGGCCAGCCACGCGCTGGTCTCCACCAGCGATGCGAGGTCGACGCCGGTCTCGACGCCGAGGCCGGACAGCATCCAGACCAGGTCCTCGGTGGCCAGGTTGCCGGTGGCGCTCTCCGCGTACGGGCAGCCGCCGATGCCGCCGGCCGAGGCGTCCACGACGCTCACCCCGGCGCGCAGCGCGGCCAGGGTGTTGGCCAGGGCCTGGCCGTAGGTGTCGTGGAAGTGCACGGCGAGCCGCTCGGGGCCGACGCCCGCGTCGGCGAAGGCGCGCAGCAGGGCGGTGACGTGGCCGGGGGTGCCGACGCCGATGGTGTCGCCGAGGGACAGTTGCGTGCAGCCCAGCTCCAGCAGCCGACGGCCGTGCCGCACGACCTGCTCGATCGGCACCGGTCCCTCCCACGGGTCGCCGAAGCACATCGACAGGTAGGCCCGGACGTCCAGCCCGCCGGCGCGGGCGCGCTCGACCACGGGGGCGAACATCGCCATCGACTCCTCCACGCTCCGGTTGAGGTTGCGCCGGGCGAAGGACTCGGTGGCGCTGCCGAAGACGGCGATGTCGGTGACGCCGAGGGCGAGGGCGCGGTCCAGGCCGCGCTCGTTGGGCACCAGCACCGGGTAGCGGACGCCGGGCACGCGGTCGAGGCGTCCGAGCAGCTCCTCGGCGTCGGCGAGCTGGGGCACCCACTTGGGGTGGACGAAGCTGGTCGTCTCGATGGTGGTCAGACCGGCCCGGGCGAGCCGGGCAACGAACTCGGCCTTGGTCGCGGCCGGCAGGACGGTGTCCTCGTTCTGCAGGCCGTCCCTGGGCCCGACCTCGTAGATCGTCACCCGGGCGGGCAGTCCCTCCAAGGGCGCCCGGAACGGTGCGCGCATCATGATCCCTCCTCGGCGGCCGGGGCGCCCGCCGGGTCGGCGGGCGCGGGGCGGATGACGGCGAGGACCGCGTCCATGTCGACCGGACGGCCGGCGCGCACGGCCAGTTCGGCGACGATGCCGTCGGCGGGGGCGGTGACGGTGTGCTCCATCTTCATCGCCTCGACGATCACCAGCGGCTGCCCCTCGGTGACCTGCTCGCCGGGGACGACCTTGACCAGCAGGACGGTGCCCGGCATGGGGCTGCGCACCACCCCGTCGCCCGCGCCGCCCGGCCCGGCGCCGGCGCCGCGCTCCCCCGCCTCGTGCGGCGTGAGCGCCCAGGACCGGCCGTCGCGGCCGAGCCAGACGACGCCGCCGTCGAGGGCGCAGGCGAAGCGGGAGGTCACGCCGTCCATGGTCACCCGGTCGGCGTCGCCGTCCCGCGCGAGCCGCGCTCGCACGGCCGCGCCGTCCGCGACGGCGACCTCGCACCCGCGGGCGGGCAGGCCGCGCACGCGGACGGCGGCCGTCTCGCCGCGCGCCGCGAGCAGCCAGGTCGTCCAGGCGGGCTCGCCGACGCGCCAGCCGTCGGGCACCTCCCACGGGTCGTCCCCGGCGCGCCGGGCCAGCTCGTCGTGCAGCACCAGGGCGGCCGCGGCGAGCACCTCGCCCGGCGGCGCGCCGCCCGGCGCGCGGCCGCCGGCGACCTGGCCATCCGGAACGCCCTTCGCGGGGGAACCCGCCGAGACGGAGCCCTTCGCGGGGGAACCCGCCGAGAGGGAGCTCACCCCGACGGGTCCGCCGCCCTGGGCGGCGTCGAGGAGGGCGCCGAGCCGCTGGTCGATCAGCCCGGTGCTCAGGCGGCCCGCGGCGACGTCGGGGTCGGCGAGCAGGGCGCGCAGGAAGGCGATGTTGGTGGTGACGCCGAGAACTGTGGTAGCGCGCAGCGCCGCGTCCAGCCGCCGCAGGGCCTCTCCCCGGTCCGGCGCCCAGGCGATGATCTTGGAGAGCATCGGGTCGTAGTCGCTGCCGACGACCGTGCCGGGCCGAAGACCGGAGTCCACGCGCACGTCGGGCCGGTCGCCGGGCTCGGCCAGGGCGAGGACCGTGCCGCCGGTGGGCAGGAAGTCACGGGCCGGGTCCTCGGCGTACACGCGGGCCTCGACGGCGTGGCCACGCAGCCGCACCTCCTCCTGGGCGAACGGCAGCGGCTCGCCGGCGGCGACGCGCAGTTGCAGCTCCACCAGGTCCAGGCCGGTGACCAGCTCGGTGACCGGGTGCTCCACCTGCAGGCGGGTGTTCATCTCGATGAAGTAGGCCGGGTGCCCCGGCTCGTCTCCGGCGACGATGAACTCGACGGTGCCGGCGCCGACGTATCCGACCGAGCGGGCGGCGCGCACGGCGTCCTCGCCCATCCTGCGCCGGGTCTCCTCATCCAGCAGGGGGGACGGCGCCTCCTCGATGATCTTCTGGTGCCGGCGTTGCAGGCTGCACTCGCGCTCGCCGAGGTGGACCACGTTGCCGTGCGCGTCGGCGAGCACCTGGATCTCGATGTGCCGGGGCCCGGCGATGTACCGCTCGACGAGCAGGGTGGCGTCGCCGAACGCGGCGGCGGCCGTGCGGCGGGCCGATTCCAGGGCCTGCGGCAGCTCCGCGGCCGAGCGGGCGACCAGCATGCCCTTGCCGCCGCCGCCCGCCGACGGCTTGACCAGCACGGGGAAGCCGATGCGCAGGGCGGCCTCGGTCAGGTCGTCCGGCTCGGCGCCGCCCGGGACCACGGGGACCCCGGCGGCGGCCACCGTGGCCTTGGCCCTGATCTTGTCGCCCATGGCCTCGACGGCCTCGGCGGGCGGGCCGACGAAGACGACGCCCTCCTCGGCGCAGCGCCGGGCGAAGGCGGTGCTCTCGGCGAGGAACCCGTAGCCGGGGTGCACCGCCTGCGCGCCGGTGCGCCCGGCCGCCGCCAGGACCTCCTCGACGGCGAGGTAGCCCGAGGGCAGGCGGACGGCGGCGTCGGCGGCGCGGACGTGCGGGGCGCCCGCGTCTGCGTCGCTGTACACCGCCACCGACCGCACGCCGAGCCGGCGCAGCGTCCGGATGACGCGCAGCGCGATCTCGCCGCGGTTGGCGACCAGAACGGTGTCGAACATCGAGGTCATGGTCACATCCGGAAGACGCCGTAGCCGATGGGGTCGAGGGGGGCGTTGGACGCCGCCGAGAGGGCCAGCCCGAGGACGGTGCGGGTGTCGGCCGGGTCGATCACGCCGTCGTCCCACAGGCGCGCGGTGGAGTAGTAGGGGTTGCCCTGCTCCTCGTACCGCTCGCGGATCGCCCGCTTGAACTCCGCCTCCTCGCCGGCGTCGCCGCCGGGCCGGACGGTCGCCAGGACGTTGGCCGCCTGTTCGCCGCCCATGACCGAGATGCGGGCGTTCGGCCACATCCACAGGAAGCGCGGCCCGTAGGCCCGGCCGGCCATCGCGTAGTTGCCGGCGCCGAAGGACCCGCCGATGACGACGGTGAACTTCGGCACCCGGGCGCAGGAGACGGCGGTGACCATCTTGGCGCCGTGCTTGGCGATGCCGCCGTGCTCGTAGGCCTTGCCGACCATGAAGCCGCTGATGTTCTGCAGGAACACCAGCGGGATGGCGCGCTGGTCGCACAGCTCGATGAAGTGGGCGCCCTTGAGCGCCGACTCGGCGAACAGGATGCCGTTGTTGGCCACGATGCCCACCGGGTGGCCGTGGACGTGCGCGAAGCCGGTGACCAGCGTGGGGCCGTACTCGGCCTTGAACTCGAGGAACCGGCTGCCGTCGACGACGCGGGCGATCACCTCGCGGACGTCGTAGGGGGTGCGGGTGTCGGCGGGCACGATGCCGTACAGGTCGCGGGGGTCGTGCGCCGGCTCCTCCGCCCGCGCCCGCTCCCAGGGGGCCGGGCCGGCCGGGCGCAGGGTGGCGACGATGTCGCGGACGATGGCGAGCGCGTGGGAGTCGTCGTCGGCGAGGTGGTCGGTGACCCCGCTGACCCGGGAGTGCACCTCGCCGCCGCCGAGCTCCTCGGCGGTGACCTCCTCGCCGGTGGCGGCCTTCACCAGCGGCGGCCCGCCGAGGAAGATCGTTCCCTGGCCGCGCACGATGACGGCCTCGTCGCTCATGGCCGGCACGTACGCGCCGCCGGCGGTGCAGGAGCCGAGGACGGCGGCGATCTGCGGAATGCCGCGCCGGGACATGGTCGCCTGGTTGTAGAAGATGCGCCCGAAGTGCTCGCGGTCGGGGAACACCTCGTCCTGCAGGGGCAGGAACGCGCCGCCGGAGTCGACGAGATAGACGCACGGCAGGTGGTTGTGGAGGGCGACCTCCTGGGCGCGCAGGTGCTTCTTGACGGTGATCGGGTAGTAGGTGCCGCCCTTGACGGTGGCGTCGTTGGCGACGACCACGCACTCGCGGCCGGAGACCCGTCCGACGCCGGTGATGATGCCCGCCGCCGGCGCCTCGTCTCCGTACAGGCCGGTGGCGGCGAGCGGGGACAGCTCAAGGAAGCGTGAGCCGGGATCGAGCAGCGTGCCGACGCGGTCGCGCGGCAGCAGCTTCCCGCGCTCGACGTGCCGGGCCCGGGACCGCTCGGGACCGCCCAGGGCCGCGACGGCCAGGCGCTCGCGCAGCTCGGCGGCCAGGCGCTCGTTGACCTCCGCGTTGCGCTTGAACTCCTCGCCGCCCGGACCCGCCGTCGTCCGGAGCACAGGGGCCATGGTCGCACGCACCTCCCTGGGTTAACGTCCGCTAACACCGCCTCGGATGTTAGTCACCATTAACTGATTCGTCTACCATTGCGCTTTATGACCGCTGTGCCGAGTCCTACCCGCGTTCCGAGCCCTCGCCGCAGGGAAATCCTCGACGCGGCGGCCGCGCTCTTCGCGGCCCGGGGCTTCCACGGGGTGTCGATCGAGGAGATCGGCGGGGCGGTCGGCATCTCGGGGCCGGCGCTCTACCGCCACTTCAGCGGCAAGGAGTCGCTGCTGGCCGAGATGCTCCTGGACATCAGCGAGCGGCTGCGCACCTCGGCCGTGGAACGCGCCACCCGGGCCGCCGACGGGCGAGAGGCCCTGGACGCCCTGCTCAGCGGGCAGATCGAGTTCGCGCTCGACCATCCGGCGCTGATCACCGTGCACGACCGCGAGCTCGGCAACGTCCCCGAGCCCGAGCGGCGCCGCATCCGGCGGCTGCAGCGGCTCTACGTCGAGGAGTGGGTGACGGTGCTGAGCGAGCTGTACCCCCGGGTGCCGCCGCCGCGGCTGCGCGCCGCCACGCACGCGGTGTTCGGGCTGCTGAACTCCACCCCGCACAGCGCCGGGGAACTGCCCCGCGACGCCATGGCCGCCCTCCTGCACGACATGGCCCGCGCCGCCCTGGCCGGCCTCGTTAACGGGCGCTAACTCCCATCCACCCGGCCGGCGGTCCCGCCGCGCCGCCATACGCCCGCCCTACACGGCGCGCCGTAACCTCCCCCATGTCCGAATTGGGGCTTGTCTCGTCAACTATCTAGATATATCGTTAACGTATCTCGATAGTTGGAAGATCGGTGAGATGGACGCTTGGAACTTCGCGGGTTCCCGGAGCCTGCCCGACGGGCCGCACTTCCCGCCGCGGGTGCGGCGCGGCGACGTACGGGCCGCCCTGCTGTCCCTGCTGGGCGAGGGGGCCCGCAACGGGTACCAGATGATCCAGGAGATCCAGCACCGCAGCCAGGGAGTCTGGCGGCCGAGCCCCGGATCGGTGTACCCCGCCCTGCAGCAGCTGGAGGACGAGGGGCTGATCACCGGCGAGGAGTCCGGCGGCAGCCGCACCTACGCCCTGACCGAGGACGGACGCCGGCACCTGGACGCCCGCGCCCTCGGCGATCCCTGGTCGGAGGTGGCGCGGACGCTGCCCGAGGACATGATGGAACTGCGGATGCTGTGGGGGCGGCTCGGCGAGGCGTTCGGCCAGCTCGCCCAGGTCGCCAGCCCCCGGCAGGTGGCGGCGGCGCGCGAGCTGCTCAAGAGCACCAGGCGGTCGGTGTTCGCGATCCTCGCCGACGACGGTGACGAGGAGGAGACGGAACGATGACGACAAGCGAGGAGCCCGCCGTCGCCGTACGGGGGCTGCGCAAGAGTTACGGCGACTTCGAGGCCGTGAAGGGCGTCGACTTCGAGGTGCGGCCCGGCGAGGTGTTCGGGTTCCTCGGGCCGAACGGCGCCGGCAAGACCACCACGATCAGCATGCTGTGCACGCTGGCCCGCCCGACCGGCGGACAGGCGTCGGTGGCCGGGCACGACGTGGTCAGGGAACGCGACGAGGTCCGGCGCAACATCGGGCTGGTCTTCCAGGACCCGACGCTGGACGGCTACCTGACGGCCGAGCAGAACCTGCGCTTCCACGCCGAGCTGTACGGGGTGCCGCGCGAGGCGGTCGCCGAGCGCATCAGGCAGGTCATGGAGATGGTCGCGCTCTGGGACCGCAAGGACGCCAAGGTCAACACCTTCTCCGGCGGCATGAAGCGCCGCCTGGAGATCGCCCGCGGCCTGCTGCACTCCCCCCGGGTGCTGTTCCTGGACGAACCGACCGTCGGGCTGGACCCGCAGACCCGCTCGGCCATCTGGGGCTACATCAACCGGCTGCGGCGCACCGAGGACATCACCATCTTCATGACCACGCACTACATGGACGAGGCGGAGTACTGCGACCGCATCGCGATCATCGACCACGGCGAGATCGTCGTGGTCGACTCCCCCGAGGCGCTCAAGGCCAGCGTCGGCAAGGACCGCGTCCAGATCCACACCGCCGACGACGAGCTCGCGATCACCTCGCTGAAGGAGCGCTTCGAGCTGGACGCCGCCCTGCGGGAGGGCGTGGTGACCTTCGCCGTCGCCTCCGGCGAGGCGTTCGTGCCCCGCCTGTTCGCCGAGCTGGGCGTGCCGATCCGCTCGGTCAACGTGTCGCGGCCCTCGCTCGACGACGTCTTCATGAACTACACCGGCTCCACGATCCGCGACGCCGAGGCCGAGGGCGGCGGCGCGTCGACGTGGATGCGCGCGATGGCGAGGAGGTAACCGATGACCACAGGCGTCACCGCTCCCGGAGTGGTCCGCGTGCGCGTCCCCGGGCGCAGCGTGCGGCACGACCTGCGCGCGGTCAGGATCGTCCTGCACCGCGAGATGCTGCGGTTCGTCAACGACCGCACCCGCATGGTGTCCACGCTCGTGCAGCCCGTGCTGTGGCTGTTCGTCATGGGCACCGGCCTCAGCACGCTGGTCTCGCGGGGACCGGGCGAAGGGGTCGACTTCCGCACCTTCATCTACCCCGGCGTGATCGCGATGACGGTGATCACGACGGCGATGTTCTCGGCCGGTTCCATCGTGTGGGACCGCGAGTTCGGCTTCCTGCGCGAGATGCTGGTCGCCCCGGTGAGCCGCGCGTCCATCGTGATCGGCAAGTGCCTGGGCGGCGGCATCGTGGCGACCGCGCAGGGCGTCATCATCCTGGCCCTCGCGGGCCTGGTGCACGTCCCCTACTCCCCCGCGCTGATCCTCACCCTGCTCGGCGAGATGTTCCTGGCCTCCTTCACCATCACCGCGTTCGGCGTGAGCCTGGCCGCCCGGATGAAGAACATGCAGTCCTTCTTCGGGATCATGCAGATGGCGATCATGCCGATGATCTTCCTGTCCGGCGCGATGTTCCCGCTGGCCAACCTGCCGGCGTGGCTGGCCGTGCTCACCAAGATCAACCCGCTGACCTACGCGGTCGACCCGATGCGCCACGCCGTCTTCAGCCACCTGAACGTGAGCCCCCGGGCCGTCGAGGCGCTCAACCCGGGCGTCCACTGGTTCGGCTGGCGGGTCACCACCGGCGTCGAGCTCGCGATCGTCGCGCTGATGGGCGCCGCGCTGCTCGGCGTCGCCATCGCCCAGTTCCGCCGCACGGACTGACCGCACGGACCGACCGCACGGACCGAGCGCACGCACTCCGGGCGGCAGGCGGGACGCGGACGGCCCGGGAGCAGGGCTCCCGGGCCGTCGTCATCTCAGATGATCGCCGTCTCCCGGCGATCGCCGTCGCGGGCGATCACCGTTTCCGGCGATCGCCCCGACCGCTGGTGCTACCGCTTCACCTTCACGTAGTCGGCCTTGCTGGTCGACGACTTGGTGTCATCGCCGCCCTTGAAGACGACCTTCCAGTAGCCGGAGTGCCAGGCCTTCACCTTGGTGGAGAAGGCGCCGGCGCCGTTGGTGCCGACCGTCTTGACGTACTCCCACTTGGAGTGGTGGGCCCGCTTGAAGTACAGCGCGACCTTCGTGTGGTCATAAGCCGTCCAGTGGTCGCCGTCCCACACCTGCAGCGTGCCCCGGTTGGTGAGGTACCTGCCGTACTTCACCGGCTCGGGGGAGGCGTTGAAGCGGACGACCCGCGTGGCGGCCGGCTTGACGACCTTGTGCACCGTCACGTGCTCCGGACGGCTGCTCGTCCCCCGGACGCCGGGGGCGCCGTCGAACGCGGCGCGGAACCAGCCCGACTCGACCGCCTCCGTGCTGATCCAGAACCGGCCGCCGCGGTCGGTCCAGTCGTGCCCGACGACCTTCCAGCGGCGGGAGCCGTCGGCCTTGAACAGCAGGTCGACCTTCTTGCCCCGGGAGCCGTCCCAGCCGCTCGCACGCTCGACCGACAGGCGCCCGCGGGCCACCAGCCGGTCACCCTCGTCGGCCGGGTCGGGGCCGATGCGGAAGTCCGAGAGGTGGGTGTGCCAGACCTGCAGGACGCGGAAGCTCTCGCTCGCCGTCCCGGTTCCGACGACGCTGGTCGCCTTGGCCGTGACGCTCCACCTGCCGGAGGCGTCCGACCGGGTGAACGTGCGGGTGCCCTGCCACTTCTGCTTGCCGTCGCTGTCGCCGACCTTCTTGGCCTCGACGTCGACGGTCGACCCGTCGGGCCGCTTCAGCGTGAAGCCGCCCGTGGTGGCCCCGTCGACCAGGAAGCTGAAGGTCACCGCCTTTCCGTCCTTGTCGTACACGACGACCGTGCTCGGGCTCACGTCCACCGAGGTCACGGTGGGCGCGGCCTGTGCCGTCGCCGAGGCCGGCGTGGACACCAGAGCGAGGGCTCCGGCGCCCAACGCCATCGTCACGACGATGGCGCGGATGCGTTGTAACACGGGGATCCGTCCTTCCCGTTGCCTTAACGCGGCTTGAGGGTGCCACGTCATTTCCTCTAGGTAGACGGCCGGGAGGTGGCAGTGGTTGGTCGATCTGACAAACTGTCAGTAACGTCTGTCAAATGGACCGATCCACTCGGACACCGGACCAGTCTCGGCAAGCCACGGGACGCGACCCGGTTCATGGCGACATAATCGGCCTTGTGGCCCGCGACACAGTAGAGACGCACTTCATCGAGTCGGTCGCCGCGATGGTCCCCGGAAACCGCCGCGATCCGGGCCTGCCCGTGCGAGCGGGCACGACGCTCACCGGCGCCGTGTGCCGCGACCTGTTCGAGATCCAGCTCGCCAGCCGGATGCTGGACATCGCCGCCCGCTGGCTCCGCGAGCAGGGCGAGGGCTTCTACACCATCGGCTCGGCCGGGCACGAGGGCAACGCCGCGGTCGCGGCGGCCCTGCGCGTCACCGACCCCGCGCTGCTGCACTACCGCTCCGGGGCGTTCTACCTCACCAGGTCCGCGCAGGCCGGCCGCCTGGCCGAGGAGGGGCTGCGCGACGTGCTGCTCGGGCTGACCGCCGCCGCCGAGGAGCCCATCGCCGGCGGGCGCCACAAAGTGTTCGGCCACCCCGGCCTGGCGGTCATCCCCCAGACCTCGACCATCGCCAGCCACCTGCCCCGGGCGGTCGGCGTGGCCTTCGCCATCGAACGGGCCCGCAAGCTCGGCGTCGCCGGCTCGCCCTGGCCCGCCGGGTCGGTCGCGGTGTGCAGCTTCGGCGACGCCTCCGCCAACCACGCCAGCGCCCTGACCGGGTTCAACACCGCCGCGTACTGCGCCTACCAGGGGCTGCCGCTGCCCATCCTGTTCGTCTGCGAGGACAACGGCATCGGCATCAGCGTCCGCACCCCCGGCGGCTGGGTCGAGGCGGCCGGCCACCCGCTGATCCCGCGCTTCACCGCCGACGGCTGCGACCTGCCGGACGCCTACGACGCCGCCCGCCAGGCCGTCGAGCACGTGCGCGCCCGCCGGTCCCCGGCCTTCCTGCACCTTCGCACCGTGCGCCTGATGGGGCACGCCGGCTCCGACGTCGAGTCCGCCTACCGCACGCCCCGCGAGCTCGCCGCCGACCTCGCCCGCGACCCGCTGGTCGCCACCGCTCGGCTGCTGGTACAGGCCGGTCTGGCCACGCCCGACGACCTGGCCTCGCGCTACGAGTCGCTGCGCGAGCACGTGCTGAAGCTCGCCCTCGAATGCACCCGCCGGCCCCGGCTGAGCTCCGCGCACGAGGTGATGGAGCCGCTCGCGCCCCGCCACCCCGCCCAGGTGGCGGCCTTGGCGGCGCGGCCCGCGGCCGACCGCGAGCCGCTGTTCGGCGACGTCCTGCCCGAGCGCGAGGGCCCGCTGACGCTCGCCCAGTCCATCAACCGCACGCTCGCCGACCTGATGGGCGCCCACCCCGAGGTCATGCTGTTCGGGGAGGACGTCGCCCGCAAGGGCGGGGTGTACGGGGTGACGCGGGGGCTGCTCAAGCGGTTCGGCGCGGGCCGGGTGTTCGACACCCTGCTCGACGAGCAGTCCATCCTCGGGCTGGCCCTGGGCTCGGCGGCCTCCGGACTGCTGCCCATCCCCGAGATCCAGTACCTGGCCTACCTGCACAACGCGCTGGACCAGTTGCGGGGCGAGGCGGCCACGCTGCGGTTCTTCTCCCAGGGGGCCTACCGCAACCCGATGGTCGTGCGCGTCGCCGGATACTCCTACCAGAAGGGGTTCGGCGGCCACTTCCACAACGATAACTCCGTCGCGGCGCTGCGCGACATCCCGGGCCTGGTCGTCGCCTCGCCCGCCCGGCCGGACGACGCGGCGGCGATGCTACGCACCTGCGTCGCCGCGGCCCTGGCCGACGGCGAGGTGTCGGTGTTCCTCGAGCCGATCGCGCTGTACAACACCCGCGACCTGATGGACGACGGCGACAACGGCTGGCTGTCGGCGTACGTCCCGCCCTCGCGGTGGGCCGAGACCCACGTGCCGATCGGGCGGGGCCGCTCCTACGGCGACGGCCGCGACCTCACCATCGTGACCTTCGGCAACGGCCTGCGCATGAGCCTGCGCGCGGCGATCCGGCTCACCGCCGAGGGGTACGGCTGCCGCGTGCTCGACCTGCGGTGGCTGTCGCCGCTGCCGGTGGAGGACCTGCTGCGCGCGGCCGACCTGACCGGCAGGGTGCTGATCGCCGACGAGACGCGCGCCTCGGGCGGGGTCTCCGAAGGGGTGCTCGCCGCGCTCGCCGACGCCGGCTACACCGGCCGGGTCGCCCGGGTGACCTCGCGGGACAGCTTCGTCCCGCTCGGCGACGCCGCCGCCCACGTGCTGCTGTCCGAGCACGACATCGAGGGCGCCGCCCGCAAGCTCCTCGGCTGACGACCGCGCCGCGCGGACATGGCGCTCCGCCGGCGGGCCGCGGCCCAGGGGTGGCGGCCCAGCGTGGCGACTCAGGGTGGCGACTCAGGGGTGGCGGCCGGTGAGGGCGAGGGTGCGGGTCTGCGGGTCGGCGTCGGCGGGCACCGGCACGGGCTCGTCGAACATGCCGCTGCCGGCGAGCGCGTCCTTCATCGGCAGCAGGTGCTCGTAGGCCGCGCTCATCACCCCCGGGTCCACCCGGTCGTCGGCGCCGAGGGCGCGGGCCAGGTCCCAGGCGTGGACGGCGAGATCAGCGGTCAGCTCCATGCAGTAGTGCCGGGCGCTCACCGTCCCGTAGGACAGGTGGACGTCCCGGTCGAGCGCGCCGGGCTCGGCCAGCGCCCGCTGCGCGGCGACGGAGGCGTCGGTCCAGCGGGCCACGGGGTCCTCGCCGAGCCGGTCGCCGGCGAAGCGGTCCCCCACACCGGCCACCGTCTCCCCGGCCAGCAGCGGCGGCACCCACAACTGCTCGACCACCAGATGGTTCACCAGGTCGCGGACGGTCCACTCCGAGCACGGGGTCGGAGCCCCCCACATGTCGCCCTCGACCATCCCCACCCGGAGCCCGAACTCGTCCATCGCGATGGCGTGCAGTTCCAGCAGGCGTTCCTCCATACGCGGGGACCTACCCCGAATGCGCGGCTCGTCCCTCCCGGTCCGGCCGGATCACGGCGCGGGCGGTCAGAGCCGGTCGCGGCGTGGGTGGTCAGAGCCAGTCGCGGCGCTTGAAGACCAGGTAGAGGGTGGCGCAGACCGCCCCCATGAGGGCGACGGCGAACGGATAGCCGTACACCCAGCCGAGCTCGGGCATATGGGTGAAGTTCATCCCGTAGATCGTGCCGACGAGGGTGGGCGCGAACAGGATGGCCGCCCAGGAGGAGATCTTCTTGACCTCTTCGCTCTGCGCGTAGCTCGCCTGGGTGACGTTCTTCATCTCCTCGTTCTGCGCCTGGCTGACCAGGGTGGAGTTCACGATGAGGATGTCCTGCAGCATCTGGCGGAAGTTGTCCACCCGCTCCACGACGGTGATGGCGTGGTCGGCCACGTCGCGCAGGTAGCGCTGCAGCTCGCCGTCGACGCCGTACTTCGGCGAGCCGGCGATGAGGCCGCTCAGCATGTCCAGCAGCGGCCGGGTCGCCCGCTGGAACTCGATGACCTCGCGCGACAGGGCGTAGATGCGCCGCGGCGCCGCCGGGTCGCCGCCGAAGACCTGCACCTCGATCTCGTCGATGTCCTTCTGCAGGCCGGCCACGACCGGCGCGTACCCGTCCACCACCGCGTCGAGGATCGCGTACAGCACCGCCTGCGGGCCCTGGCGCAGCAGGTCGGGGTCGTTCTCCATCCGGCGCCGCACCTTGCTCAGGTCGGGGGCCTCGCTGTGGCGCACGGTGAGCACGAAGTCGCCGCCGACGAACACGTGCAGCTCGCCGAACTCGACCTTCTCCGGCGAGTCGAGGTACTGCGCGGCCCGCAGCACCAGGAACAGCGTGTCGCCGTACCGGTCGGCCTTGGGCCGCTGGTGGGCGACGATGGCGTCCTCGACCGCCAGCTCGTGCAGGCCGAACTCCTCGGCGGCCTTGAGGATCTCCGAGCCGGCCGGCCGGTACAGGCCGATCCACGCCATGCTGCCCGGCCGCGCGCGCAGGGCCGTCACCGCCTCGGCCAGGGACGGCGGGGTGTCCACCCGCCTGCCGTCGACGTAGACGGCGTTGTCGATGACGCTCCGCTGCGCGGCCGGAGAGTCGTTCTCCTTCGGCCGGGGATCCATCGAATGCTCCGGGGCGACCTCGTGGTCGCCTCCCCGCACGACCGGCACGCGCATCAGATCCCTCAGCCCGCGCACACGACGATCCGACATCGGACACCTCCCCTGGACGCTCGGGGCGGTCGCGGACCTACGACCGGGTCGACTCGCCCGTGTCAGACCTTAACCCGATATGAGTGACCCATTTCGCAGGTACTCGTCGAGCCGGTGGCGCGCCCTGTCGCGGACCCTGCGGCGCAGCGCCGGAGCCCAGCCGACGAGCACGCCGGTGGGCCTGCCCAGCGCCAGCGTCGACCAGTGGCGAAAGTCGAAGTCGTCGTGATGGCGGACGATCAGCCCGTCCTCGAACCGGAACTGCGCGCTCACCTGGTTGACCACCTGCCTGCCGTTGCGCCGCAGGACGTAGTCGGCCGACCAGCTCGCGCCGCCGGAATGGTCGTCGGCCGTGACGTCCCAGGCCGCGATCTTGAGGTCGGTTACGGAGGCGAGGAGCATGCTCCACATGCCGACGACCTGGTCGCGGCCCTCCAGTTCGAGGAAGACCGGGTCGCCGAAGCTGATGTCCGGGTGGTAACACCGTCCCAGGGCGTCGGTGTCGCCGCGCGCGAAGGCGTCGAAGAAGCCGCGGATCACCTGCTGGTGCTCGGCGGGTCCCGTCGCCGGTGTACGGGAGTAGGGCACTCCTCCAGCTTAGAGGGCTTTTTCCCGAACGCCGATGCCGTTGCGCCGGCATCCTCCGAAAGCCGGTCGCCGATGACACCGAGCGCATCAGCGCGGGCCCCCGGCACCCCCAACCCCGTGGCCCACCCCGCCGCCTCCCCATCCCCGCCGCTCACCCCGCCGCTCACCCCGCCGCCTCCCCACCGCCCGCGGCTCACCCCGCCGCCTCCCCGTCCCGCGCGAGGCCCCACCCAGCGCGGTGACCGCATACGCTCACCGGGCGCGACTCTCCACCCGGCCACCTGCTGCACCGATCAGCGCGTGCCCACATACGTTCGTCCGCCGCGACTCCCCACCCGGCCACCTGCTGCACCGATCAGCGCGTGCCCACATACGTTCGTCGGCCGCGGCCCTCCATCCGGCCACGTGCTGCAGTGATCGGCGCCGGGTCGGCGGGTCGTGGTACGGCGATGCCGGCGCCTGTTACGGCGCCCGACCGCCGCCGCGCACCGTGCCGTCGGCCGGCGGGGATGCGGATCATCCAAGTCGAATCTTGTTCTGGCGGGACAGTGCGCGTGTGCTGTCGGCGGACATGCAAGGCTATGTCCGCGCGTTCTCGCGCGTGGCCGCCGGTGGCCTGGTCGATGGAGGTGGACCCTGCAGACGTTCAGCGCTCTCTGGGCACGGCTGACCACCGTGCAACCGGTCCCGCCCATGTGGATCGCCGCCCTGGCCGCGCTCGTCGTCCTCGGCGTGGTCGTGTACCCCACGTCGTGGCACATCTCCAGAGGCCTGATCACGATCGCGCACGAGGGAGGGCACGCGCTGGTGGCCGTGCTCACCCGGCGCAAGCTCCAGGGCATCCGCCTGCATTCCGACACCTCCGGGGTCACGCTGACCCGGGGCCGTCCCACCGGGCCGGGGATGATCTGCACGGCCGCCGCCGGGTACGTCGCCCCCTCGCTGCTCGGGCTGGCCGCCGCGTGGCTCACCGCCCTCGGGTACATCACGATCCTGCTCTGGACCATCATGCTGCTGCTCGCCGGCATGCTGCTGATGATCCGCAACGTCTTCGGAGTGGTGTCGCTCCTCACGATCGGCGGAGCGGTCTTCGCGCTGTCCTGGTTCGCCCCGGCGCACATCCAGGCGGTCGGCGCACAGCTCGTCGCGTGGTTCCTGCTGATCGGCGGCGTACGGCCGATCCTCGAACTGCGGAGCAAGCGCCGGCGCGGCCGGGCGCCCGACTCCGACGCCGACCAGCTCGCGCGGCTCACCCCGTTCCCGGGCGGCTTCTTCGTCTTCCTGTTCCTGCTGGTCTCCGGCGCGGCCCTGGTCATCGGCAGCTACCTGCTCACCCCTCTGGAGATCCTGGACCTGCTCAACGCCACCTGACGAGCGAAGGTCACCAGCGGGCCGGGGCGCCGGTCACCGCCGCGTCAGGATGGGACGACTGTCGCGAGGGTCGAGCCGAAGCGCTGTTTGGTGACCTTGAGCTGGGCGGGCACGCGGGCACGCAGCTCGCCGACGTGGCTGACGATGCCGACCGCCCGGCCGCCGTCGCGCAGCTCGTCCAGGATGTCGAGGACACCGTCGAGCGTCTCGTCGTCCAGGGTGCCGAACCCTTCGTCGATGAAGAGCGTGCCGAGCTCCACCCCGCCCGCCTCCGCGGTCACCACATCGGCCAGCGCGAGGGCCAGTGCCAGCGAGGTCATGAACGCCTCACCGCCGGACAGCGTCACCGGGTCGCGGTCGGCGCCCGTCCAGCCGTCCAGGACGCGCAGGCCGAGCCCGCCGCCGGAGCGCTTGCGGTCGGCCGCCGACTTGCGCACGTCGAACAGCAGGCTGTAACGACCGCCGGACATGTGGTCGAGCCGCTCGTTGGCGGCGTCCACGACCTGGCGCAGCCGCTCGCCGAGGACGAACGACGACAGGCGCATGTCGAGCCTGTTGTCGGAGGAGGTGCCGACGGCCAGCTCCGCCAGGCGCTTGGCCAGGCGGTAACGCTCCTCGGCGGGACGCCATTCGGCCAGGGCGGCTTCCAGCGTCGCGGTGAGCGCCAGCAGCTCGTCGTGCCGTCCTTCGGCCTGGTCGCGCGCGGAGGTGCGCGAGGCGTGCTCGCGTTCGGCGCGTTCGAAGTCGTCGGTGAGGGCGGGTAGATCGGGAGCGGGCGCGGCCGCCGCGGCCGCCAGCTCAGGATCGGCCAAAAGCCTGGTCACGGCGGCGCGTTCGGCGTCCAGCTCTCGCAACCGCGCGGCCATGGACTCGAGGCTCGCCGCCGGGCGCGTGGCCGCCCGCACGTCGGCGAGGCGCGCGAAGTCGGCGTCCGCGGCGGCGCTCTCGGCGCGTGCCACCGCGGCGTCCCGTTCGGCGCTTTCGGTGAGGGCGACGCGAGCGGTGTCCACGGCCTCCCGCAGCAGCTCGGCCTCGTCGGCGAGCCGGTCGACGCGAGCGGCGAGCGTGGCGTCCTCGCCCTTGGCCTCGGCCAGCCGGGCCGCCAGCCGCTCGGCGTCGGCGGCCGCGGTCCTCCCGGCCGCGCGCTCCGCGACGATCTCAAGCCCGAAGCGCGTGAGGCTCTCACCGAGCTTGGCGAGCTGCTCCTCGACACCGGTCAGCTCTTCGACCAGCGCGGCCTCCCCCTCGGCCGCCTCCCGCAGCCGAGCCAGCGCCGCCTCGGCCTCGCGCAGCATCTCCTCGGCCGCGGCCGCGCTCACCTCGCCTTCGGCCGGCGCCCCCTCGCCGGCGCGTTCGGACAAGGCGCGGGAGACGGCGGCGCGGGCCTCGGTGCAGGCGGTGGCCGCCTCGGCGACTCCTGCGGCGGCCTGGACGGCGGCGGCCAGCAGTGCGGTCTCGGTGGTGACGCGGTCGCGACGGGCGCCCACGCTGTCGTCGCCGCCGCGCGCGGCGGCGAGGAGCTCCCCCAGACGGTCGAGCTCGCGTCGCAGCCCGGCCTGGCCGGCGCGCCGCTCGGCGATCATGACGTCGAGCTCGCGGGCCCGGCCGGTGACCGCGTCCAGCTCGTCCTGGAGGCCACGGACCCGCGCCTCGATGCCGGGAACCTGATCGGCGATCGACGCAAGACGGGCCAGTTCGGCATCGGCCTCGTCGCGCGCCGCCAGCGCCGCGCCGACCGGCCGGCCGCCGGCGCGGAGGGTGGCGTCCTGGAGCCGCGCGGACAGCACCGCGGCCCTGCCCTCGGCCGCCTGGCGGGTCTCCTGCGCGGCGTCGGACTGCGCCTGGGCCGCCTGTTCGTCGTCGAGTGTCGGCGTGGACAGGGCCGGCGACGCGGGCGCGGGATGGTCGGCGGAGCCGCACACCGCGCACGGCTCACCGGGGAGCAGGCCGCGCGCCAACTCGGCCGCCATGCCGTCGATGCGGGCCTGCCTGATCTGCTGGAGACGGTCGCGCAGCTCCTGCGCCTCGTCGGTGGCCCGGCGCCGCTCGCCCTCGGCAGCCTCCAGCTCGGCCGTGAGCGCGTCGCGGCGCGACGCCTGCTCCAGCACGACCGCGGCGGCCTCGCAGGCGGAAGCGGCCGCCGGAACCAGCGCCGCCTCGGCCTGGGCCTCGGCGAGCCGTCCCGACGCCTCTTCCAGGCGGCCGGGAAGCCCGGCCCGCGCGTCGGCCAGGGCCGCTTCGCGCTCGGCCAGCTCGGCGAGCACCTCGTCGAGGGCGCGCAGCGCGGCGCGGGTCTCCTCGAACCGGGCCTCGTCGGCCCGGCGGAGCTCCAGCCCGGCCAGCTCGTCGCGGTGCGCCCGTTCGAGCGCGGCGAGCCGGTCGCGCAGATCGCGCACGACCTCTTCCACCGCGGCCGCGCCCTCCGCGAACTCCGTCGAGGAGATCGCCCCCCGCGCCACCTCCTCCAGCGGCCCCACCCAAGCCTGGGCCGCCCCAAGAGGCACTCCCCCGGCCGACAGGTCGACCCCTGCATCGGCGTCGGGCCCGGTATCGGCGTCGGTATCGGCGTCGGTGTCGGCCCCGGTGTCGAGCCCGGTGTCGGCCCCGGTATCGGCGTCGGAGGCTCCAGATGTCGTCCGCCGCGTCTGTTCCACCGGTGGTCTGGCGCCGGCATCCCCCGATCGACAGCCGGCGACAAGGGCGGTCGGCAGGGCGGCGAAGGCGTCCAGCAGGTCGGGTGCGGCGGCGGCGAGCCGCTCGGCGAGGTCGTCGCGGCGGCGGACGGCCGCAAC